>DAORGN010000018.1:0-18349 GCA_035340095.1 Pseudomonadota bacterium
ATGACATCCAGGTTGTGCTCGATGACAAGGACGCTGTTTCCCGCTTCGACGAGCCGATGCAGAACGCCGAGCAGCCGGTTGATGTCTTCAAAGTGAAGTCCCGTCGTCGGCTCATCGAGAAGGTACAGCGTTCGTCCGGTGTCTCGTCGGCACAGTTCTTTGGCAAGCTTGACGCGCTGCGCTTCACCACCCGACAGCGTCGTTGCCGGCTGACCGAGCGACAGATAACCCAGTCCCACGTCGCAGAGCGTGTCGAGGATGGGGCGTAGCTGCGGATGATGGAAAAACAGCTCGCGCGCTTCGACAATAGGCAGATCGAGCACATCGGCGATGCTCTTGTCGTGGAAGCGGACGCGCAGGGTGGCGTCGTTGTAGCGACGGCCTTTGCAGACCTCGCAGGGGACGAACACGTCGGCAAGGAAGTGCATTTCGACGCGCTTGAGTCCGTCGCCTTCGCACGCTTCGCAGCGCCCCCCTTTGACGTTGAACGAAAAACGACCGGGCTTGTAGCCGTAGGTGCGTGCCTCGGGCAGCTCGGCAAACAGGTTGCGGATGTGATCGAACGCCTTGGTGTACGTCGCTGGATTGGAGCGCGGCGTCCGTCCGATCGGCTGCTGATCGATGGCGATGAGCTTGTCGAGCTGATCGAGCCCGACGATGCGATCGTGTTCACCGATAGGGGCGCGGCTGTCGTGCAGTTCTTGCAAGAGCGCCGGACGCAGGATTCCGTTTATCAGCGACGACTTGCCCGCACCTGACACGCCGGTGATCGCCGTCAGGGTTCCGAGCGGAAATTTGACCGAGACGTTCTTGAGGTTGTGCTCGCGCGCACCCAGAATTTCGAGAAAACCCTGCGGTGGTCGACGGGATTTGGGCACTTCGATGCGACGGCGCCCCGACAGATATTCGCCCGTCAGTGTATCGGCTTGGCTGAGCCGCTGCGGGGTTCCCGAAAACACCACCTGACCGCCGTAGCGACCCGCTCCCGGCCCAAAGTCGACCACCCAATCGGCGGCGCGCATGGTGTCGGCGTCGTGCTCGACGATCAGCACCGAATTTCCCTGATCGCGCAGACGCCGCAGCGTTTCGATCAGGCGGTGGTTGTCGCGCTGATGCAGCCCAATCGACGGTTCGTCGAGCACGTAGAGCACACCCGACAGTTCCGATCCAAGCTGCGACGCCAGCCGAATCCGCTGCGCTTCGCCACCCGACAGTGTGGCCGCCGATCGCTGCAGCGTCAGATAGTCCAAACCGACGCTTAGCAAAAAGCCGAGTCGGGCCCGAATTTCTTTGAGCAGTTCGTGGGCAATCAGCGCGCGTTCACCATCGAGCGGCAGCGTGTCAAACAGCAGCGCCGCTTCTCCGACGGTCATGCCGACGACATCGGGCAGGCTGTATTTGGGCGGACCGTCGTCGCTCGATAGAAGGTACACCGCACGCGACTCGGGCCGCAGACGACCCCCCCCGCAGGCGTGGCAGTGGCTTTCGCGCAAAAACTTTTCGTAATACTCGCGCATCTGCTCGCTGACGGTCTGTTTGTAGCGACGCATCAGCGTGTTCAAGATGCCCTCGAAGCGCATCGCCCACTGACCACTGCCGTGACGGCCTTCCCACTTGACCTCGACGCGGCGATCGCCGGCTCCGTACAGGATCAGCTTCTGCTGTTCGCGACTGAGATCCCGCCAGGGACGATCGAGGTCGATGCCAAACTCTTCTGACAGGCTGCGCACGATGCTGACGACCAGGCCGTCACCGCGTTCCATCGACGTCGCCCACGGTTCAATCGCGCCGCCGCGGATCGATTTGCGGGTGTCGGGAATGACCAGCTGCGGGTCCATTTCCAGTCGGGTGCCAAGACCGGTGCAGTCGGGACACATGCCGAGCGGCGTGTTGAATGAAAACGACTGCGGCGATAGCTCGGGGAATGCCAAGCCACACGTCGGACAGGCTCGTTTTTCCGACAGAAGCTGCTCTTCTGTTTCCCCCGCGGCAAGTCCACCGCCTTCGCGCTGCACCAGCACCATGCCGTCACCGAGCTTGAGCGTCCCTTCAAGCGAATCGGCTAGTCGACGATCGGTTTCTGCATCGTCGCTGAGCGTGATTCGATCGGTGACAATGTGGATGGTGTGTTTGTGCTTTTTGGACAGCGGCGGCAGATCCTCGATGCGGACGATTTTTCCGTCGATGCGTGCGCGGCTGTAACCTAGTTTTTTGGCTTTTTCGAGCGCTTCGCTGTGCGAACCCTTGCGGCCTTCAGCGACGGGCGCCAGCAGCGTAAGCTGACTTCCCATGGGGAGCCGTCGCAGCTGATTCGCCATTTCCGCTGCCGACATCGGTGCGACGCGCTTGCCACACTGCGGACAGTGCTGGGTACCAACCCGCGCCCACAGCACCCGCAGGTAATCGTAAATCTCTGTAACGGTTCCCACCGTCGAGCGGGGATTCGATGACGCGGTCTTTTGCTCAATCGCGATCGTCGGAGACAGGCCGCGCAGCGATTCGTACTTCGGTTTGTCGAGCTGACCGAGAAACTGCCGCGCATAGGCCGACAGCGACTCGACGTAGCGACGCTGACCTTCGGCATAGATGGTATCGAACGCCAGCGACGACTTGCCCGATCCAGACACGCCGGTAAAGACGACCAGCCGCTTTTTCGGCACTTCCAGGTAGTCGATCTGTAGGTTGTGCTCTGTGGCGCCGCGAATCACGATCGCATCGGGTTCAGCGACAGACGGCGGCAGCGGGGAATCTGCCCGAAGCGGTGGTTCGTGAATGGGCGATGGGGCAGCAGCGACGGCGATTTGCTTCGGCTTGGTGCTCGGCATGGCAAACACTCGCCTGGCTTTGGCGGGCCAGTTACCGGCAAGAAGCTAGCTGCAACGGGCGATGGGCACAAGCCGTAGTTCGAGCCGCAGCCTGTCTGCGCGGTGGTGGATTCTATTTGGCGTCGGGAAAGCGATCGCAGTAGGTCGTCACTTCGGGATACAAATCGGTGCCGCGCAACACCCGGCAGCCAAAACCGAGCAGTCCATCGACGCTGGCGAGGAGGATTCGCGCCGTACCATCGCCACCAGCCAAAATGACGCGGGTTCCGTCGGGCGTAAACTGGACACTGCGGACTCCACCGGCTTTGTCTTCGAGCGTGAGCAGCAGCTTGCCGGTCTTCACTTCCCAGATTCGCGCCATGTGATCGTCGCCGCTGGATGCCAGCAGGCTGCTGTCTGGGGAAAAAGCGACCGAGCGGACGACGGTGTTGTGTCCTTGCAGGTTCCACTGCGCCTGTCCGGTTCGGGCATCCCATACCATCACGTTGCCGTCGGCAGATGCGGTCGCAATGCGAGCCCCGCCGGGCGAATACGTCGCTGCGAGCACATCTTGGTTGTGGCCTTGCAGCGTCAGCAGCGTCTGTCCCGTCGTCAAATCCCAGACCCGGGCGTTGCCGTCACTCGACGCAGTGACCAGCCGGCTGCCGTCGGGCGAAAACGAACAAGATCGGACTTCGCTGGTGTGGCCCGACAGCGTCGATACAGGCTGAAGAGTCTGGGTGTTCCATAGCTTTGCCGTGCGATCGGCGCTGGCCGTGCAAAGCCGTGTTCCGTCGGGGGCATAGGCGACTTGGAAGACCGGGCCTTGGTGTCCGCTGATGGTTCCGACGGGGCGTCCGGTCATCCCGTCCCACAGCTTGACGGTCTTGTCGCTCGACGCGGTGGCGATGCGCTGGCCGTTTGGGGAAAAGGCACCCCAGTTGACCTCGGCGGTGTGGCCGGCGAGCAGCGCTTGGCTGCGCTCGCTTTTGGCATTCCACAAAAGTGCGTTGTGATCGATGTGGGTGGTGACGACGCGGCCACCATCGGGCGAAAACATCGCGCTGTTGAGCTCGAACTTGCTTTGGAAAATCTGGCCGTAACGTCCACTGCGGACATCCCAGACGCGGACATTGCCGTCGGATGATGCGGTGGCGACGCGCGCCATGTCAGGCGAAAACACCGCGCCGCGCAAGTCCTGGGTGTGGCCCTTGAGCACGTACAGGGCGCGGCCTGAAATGGCGTCCCAGACGCGGGCAATTCGGTTTGTTGTGGTGGTGACGACGCGCAGTCCATCGGCAGAATACGCGGCGGTCCGCACTCCGTCTTCGGCATCGAAGATGTTGAGATGCGTTCTTCCCGTCGCGGCGTCCCAAATGATCGCTTTTTTGTCGCGTCCCGCGGTGAGCACTCGGCTGCCGTTTGGGGAAAAAATCGCCGACGTGACGTCTTCGCTGTGGCCGGTCAGGATGAAAATGCAGCGGCCCGAAAAGGCGTCCCAAATGCGGGCGGTGTCGTCGGCGCTGCCGGTCACGACGCGGCTGCCATCGGGGGAAAAACCTGCATACAGCACAGGTCCGTCGTGGCCGCTGAGCGTGACCATGCTGCGACCGGTGCGCGCGTCCCAAATTCGCGCTTGGTTGTCGCTGCCGGCGGTGACGACGCGGTTGCCATCGCGAGAGAACGCCGCGACGTTGATTTCTTGGTTGTGGCCCGTCAGCGTGACGAGCGATTTGCCGGTTGCGACGTCCCAAATGCGCGCGGTGCGATCGGAGCTGGCGGTGACGACTCGCTTGGCGTCCGTCGAAAACGCCGCGTGCAGCACTTCTTGGCTGTGCCCTTTGAGGGTCTGCACAAGCTGCATGTTGGCGGTGTCGTAGACGCGCGCGCTGCCATCGGAAACCGCAGTGACCAGGCGTTTTCCGTCGACGCTGTAATGTACCGAATAGACGGACCCTTCGTGTTTGAGGATCTGCGAAACGACCATCTCCCCGGTGGCGCGAAATAGCTCTTTGACCGAAGCGGGGGTTGGCGAAGCGCCGCCAGCCAGCATGTTTCCGACGGTGATGATCGCGTTTTTTAGCACCGTCTGACGGTTGCCGATTTGATCCAAAAACAGATCATTTTGCGCTTCGAGCGCTTCAAGCTTGGCTTTGACGTCGGGATCGATAGGCGGCGGCGGTGGGGTCAAATCGACGCTGGCATCCTGTCCGCCATCGAGTACGGACAGATCCGCGTGTGTGCCGCCATCCGGGCCATTGGCCGTTGAAGTGGCCGCGCTGTCCGTCGCGCTTGGGCTGCGCGTGCCGCCGTCTTTGTTGGCCGCCCCAGCAGTTGCGGCGTTGCTCGCGGCGGACGGATTCGCTGCCGTCGGCGTTTTTTCCTCGGCAGCCAGTCCCGCATGAAGGATGCCGAGCAGGCCCGCTCCGCCGAGGAGAGTCTGCAAAAAAAGCCGTCGGAACCGCAAAGACATGACCTTCAGGATATCAGAGCTTTGTTTTCCCGTTCCCATTCCGATGACAAATCCCCTATGGTTCTGCCCGCAAAACCGACCCTTGGCCCCGTTCTGCTGGAGTCTAAGATGTCTGCTTTCTCGTCGCGCTTGCGGATTGTTTCGCTGCTCTTTGTGCCGCTTCTGGCTGGGCCCTCGTGCACGCCGTATGAGCGCCGCAGTGGTTCCTACAGTGCTGGCGCGGTCGACCCGATACACTTTCCCGCCCCGTATCTTGGTGAAGGTGGCGATGGCAAAAGACCGGGCAGCGGGCGCTTTCAGTACGTGACGGCTTATGCGCGGAAGATGCCCGTTTCGTACTATCCGCTGCGACTGTCCGGCGAGCAGGCTGCGGCCAGCGATCCGCTCGATGTAACCAATGTGCCGCTGCCGCTCGGCTATCAGTTTGATCCCGATCGATCGCCCGATGGCCAAGACAGCCGTCGCTGCGTGTCGCCACCGGGTTATGTCTACGATCAGGAAGCGCGCCGCCAAAATGCCGTGCCACTCGATCGCCAAGGCAACATTTTTACCGCGCTGCCCGTCGAAAGCGATCCGCCCGGCAAGACGACGTATGTGCCGGTGGTTCGCGAAGTCGTCGTGCAGTCGGACAAAAATCCCTGCCAAGACCCCAAGAGCGAAGACAACCTGACCCATCGCACCGATCTGGCGATCGATTTGGTGCCGCCGCCGGCGGGCGCAGTGGGGGCGATTCCGACGGGGAAACCGAGTGGCCGTTATCTTTTGTGGATCGTCATCGACCCCGCGGCAGAGGTGCTATTTCCCGGCGGCAAGCTCAATTCGGTGACGCAGCTTGGACCGCAGCGCTTTGGTTGGTTTAACCAGTACTTGACCGCTTATCTCGATGGTGGAGTCGTTCCGCTGGATGTCCTGACACCGCCAAACAAGGTCCGGCTGAAGACGCAGCGGCTTTTGTATCCGCAGCGCGTGCTCGATGCCAAGTCGGGGAAGGTCGTGATGGGCGAGCTGGGAATGGGCTTTGACCTTGTCGAGTTCCGTCGCGGTGAGGAAGGCTACAGCCCGCTGTGTCACGTCTACTCGTTTGAACCAAACGATCCCATGATGGGTTTTGAGCAGTCGATTGCCGAGGTAAATCCCGCGCGGATCGTCGATACGGGCGAAGTCGTCTACTGCCCGCAGCCTTCGGAGGCGCGCTAAACCATGCGTCGGATATTCTCTTCCCTTGCGCCGCTTGTGCTGCTGGTTCCGGTTTCTGCCTTGGCCATTGGTGAGCTGGATGGTCGACTGGCCGGTGTGATCACCGACAAAGTATCGGGGGCGCCACTGCCGGGGGCGCGCATTCGGGTATCTGGTTCGCGCTTGATTGGTGGGCCGCGGACCGTGGCCACAGACGACGATGGTTCCTATCAGATAGGTGCGCTGCCGCCGGGTTCCTACGATGTCGAGCTGTCCTATGAAGGCGCCAAGCCGCTGCGCCGCAAGATCGTTATCCGCCAAGGCGAGTCGTTTCCGCTCAGCATTGCATGGAGCATCGAAGAACTTTCGGAATCGACCAAAGTCATCGTCGAAGAGCGCAAGCTGACGCATCCGGATTCCACCCAAACCGGAACCGTACTGACTTCCGATCAGACGGCGCGGGTGGCGACTTCGCGGCGTTATCAGGACGTCGCGCAACAGGTCGCGGGTGTGTCTGGGGGAAGCAATCCCAACATCAAGGGAGCGATGGATTCCCACAACCGGTATCTGGTCGATGGACTCGACATCACGGATCCGGTGACGAACACGTTTTCCGCCAACATCAACTTCGATTCGATCGAATCCATCGAAGTGATGACTGGTGGTGCGGAAGCGCAGTACAACTCGCTTGGCGGCACGATCAACTTGATCACGGCGGCAGGGGGCAACGAATGGAAAATCAGCGCTTCGCAGTTTTTCAATCACCAGTCATTTTCCGTCGGTCAGCAGTTTGGAACCCAGGTCTATCAAGGCGCGCGACCCTTCCTGAATTTGGCGCGTCCGCCGCAGGCCGGATACCAGACCACCGTGATGGTCGGGGGACCGGTCATCAAGAACAAGCTGTGGGTCAATCTGTCGTTTGAATACCTGCGCAGGGAGTCTTCCCAGCCGCTTGGACCGACGTTGGGAATCCAGTCTCCGTCATCCCTATCGGATCGTTTTCTGGCGCGGCTCAAGCTGACTTACGCACCGACGGCAAAACATCGGATCACGCTGTCTTTGTCCGCGGACCCGGCGTTTTTTAACAACGTCGATCAGGACAACCTGCGCTTAGGAATTGCGGAAGATTATCAGCGGCAAGGCGGCGTGTTTTCGATCTTGCAGTGGGACTATTTCCACAGCGATTCGGTGAACACCAACTTGCAAGCAGGTGTGCAGTATTCGACGGTGGATGTGGGTCCGCAGGGATTCTTTGGCAGTGTCGATACATCGGCGTATCGCGGCAGTGGACGGTTTTCTTCTGCCAACGATTCCTACGATCCGGATCGACCGCAGCACTACAACGCCGATGATGGAACGTACTGGTATCAGGGGGGAGGAATCTCCTATGACAAGCGGATTACGTTTCAGTTTGACCCGTCGGTGTCGGTGCGCGGCAAGCTGCTTGGGAAACACGAGGCGAAGTTTGGGATTCAGTCGCGTGTGACCTATCACTCGTTTGATGCATCGACACCGGGTGGACAGTCGTTCAGCGATGAAGGGGGCGGGCCCGGCGAAAGCGGTCTGTGTCTGCAGCAGATGGGCCAGACCCAAGGCTGCAACCTGCTGACGTTTTCCCCTGCATTCCGCAACCAGCAGCTTGGTTTTTCCGTCGGTGCGTTTGCGCAAGACCGCTGGCAGATCACCCAGTTTCTGCGCGTAAATCCCGGCATCCGCGTCGATTACGGAAGAACCACCAACAGTCGCGGGGAAGAGGTGTCCAGCCTGATTGGCTTTGGTCCGCGGCTGGGACTTTTGTTTGATCTGACCCAAGATGGCAAGACGCTGTTTACCGCGTACTACGGGCGTTCAAATGAAGTCCTTTCCCTGCTCGCGGCGGCGTATGCAGACATCACGCCATCGTCGCTGACCCAGAAGTGGGATGCCGAAGCAAAGACGTTCCGTGACTTCCGTTCATCGGGGGGCGATGGCGGTTACAAACTCGATCCGACCGGAACGCCTCCGCACACCGACGAAGTGACGTTGTCACTGCGCCGTGAAGTGCTGGAAAACTCGGTCGCGAGCATCGACTACACGTACAAACGGGTTGGCAACATCTGGGACAGCATCGAAGTGAATCAGATATGGGACCCGACGGGAACGCGGGTGGTCGACTATGTCGATGGTGTTCCGCATCAGGTATTCCGTTACAGCCGTCCGGATGAAAACTGGCGCGTCTATCAAGGCGTCGATTTCGTGTTTGAATCCAGGCCGCGGCAGGAATGGGATCTGTTTGTCGCGTACACACTGTCGTTCCTGTACGGACCAGGGGCCGAGCAGTTTGCGCAGGTGTCCGGAAGTCAAACGCTGAGCCAGTTTTACAACCCGCGGATGTATGGTTTTTACGACGGATTTTTGCCTGAAGACCGTCGACACAACCTCAAGCTGCGCGCTTCCTATACGTTCAAGGGACTGCTGTTTGGCGCATTCCTGAACTTCCAAAGTGGTGCGCCGCGGACCAAGCGCTTCTACAACCAAAATGAAGGTGACTACACAAACCGGCGCTCGCCCAGCGGTACAGATCCTGGACAGAATCCCAACGATGTAACCTCGATTGCCGAGGTTCGGACGCCTGCCTTGCTGACGACGGATCTGCGCATCGCTTACGACCTGCACTCGCTTTTGCAGAAAGTGCATCTGTCGGTGAGCGTCGATCTGTTTAACCTCTTTAACCTCGATGCGCCGACCGAGATCGAAGCGCGCGACGTACCCAGTTATGGTCAGGTCCGCGCCCGCCAACAGCCGCTGCGCTTACAGCTCGGCCTCCAGCTTCAATACTAGACCCCGTTCATTCCCAAACCCGTACATTTTGCGTGGGGCCCCGCTACCCTGCGAGACTTTTTTCGTCCCGCAAGCGGTTCGAAAAAAGCTCTCCGGTCGCCCCCACGCTCGTGACTCAAGCTGTTGTTTTCGGAGTGGACTCAGGGTAGACCCCGTAAAAACGTCGGTCAGTCCGATGCTTGTAGGGCTTTGTGCAGGGCTTCCCATGGGAGGGTCGCGCAGCGTCGACGCGAGGGATATTCCCGCACTCCTGACAGCGCCACCAAGTCGCCCAGATCGGCGCGGGCTTGATCGTCACGTTCGCTGTCCGCAGAGTCCTGTAGGAATGCAAATAACAGCTTGCTCATGTGTTCGATCGCGTGGCGATTCTGTCCTTGTATCGCATCGGTAAGCAGTGAAGCAGAGGCGCGACAGAGCGCACAACCGTGGCCTTCAAAGTGACAGACAGAGACTACATCCCCGTCGACAACTGCTGAAATTGTCACTTCGTCGCCACACAGCGGATTGGACAGCTTGGCGCGATGGGTCGCCGCCGGCAGCGGACCAAAATGATGCGGCGCGCGATGATGTGCAAGGATGATCTCTTGATACAGCTTGGCAAGCGAAGGCGTCATCGGAATAGCTCGGTTGTGCGGATCAATGCAGCCGCCAAGTGATCGATCTCTTCGACGGTGTTGTAAAAGGAAAGCGAAGCGCGGACGCTGCCGCGGATTCCGAGTGCGGCAAACAGAGGCTCTGCACAGTGGAGGCCGGCACGCACTGCGATTCCTTCCAAATCGAGCGCGGTTCCGACATCGTGGGGATGAATTCCGGAAAGCTGAAAGGACAGCACAGGAACCGTCGGACCGTCGGGAAGAAGCGCCGAAAGGCCGGGAATTTGTGACAGCTTTTGCACCATATGAAGCATCAAAAAGGATTCATATTCGGCAAGCTCTGACATGCCGATTTCGGCCAAATAATCAATAGCCGTTCCCAGTGCGATCACTTCAGCGACCGCGGGCGTACCGGCTTCCAAGCGAAACGGAACTGGCTGAAACTCTGTGTGTTCCGCCGTCACCGACTGCACCATTCCGCCGCCGGTTTGCCACGGAGAAAGCGCGGCCATCGCGTCTTTTTTCCCCCACAAAACGCCGACACCGAACGGGGCATACAGCTTGTGTGCGGAAAAACAGTAGAAATCACAGCCCAGTTCGGACACATCAACTGGCAGATGCGGAACCGCTTGCGCACCGTCGACAACAGTGATGGCAGACACCTGTTTGGCCAGCGCGCAGACTGCTTTTACATCGACAATCGCGCCGTTTACGTTGGATGCATGGGAACAGGCCAAAATCCGCGTGCGGGGCGAAATCAGCGACGACAGCGCTGACATATCCAGCGTTCCCGATGACGTGATCGGAGCAACCACCAGCTTGGCCTGTTTTTGTTCACAGAGTCTTTGCCACGGGACAAAGTTGCTGTGATGTTCAAGCTGGGTGACGATCACTTCGTCGCCAGGCTGTACCGTCGCAAACCCGTGGGTCTGGGCCAGCAGGTTTATCGCTTCGGTGGTTCCGCGCGCAAACACCACATGGGAATCGGACGGTGCGGAAAGGAATCGGCGAACTTTGTCGCGCACCGATTCAAAATCGCGCGTCGCTTGTTGGCTCAGAAGGTGGACACCGCGATGGACGTTGCCGCATTCATCGACATACGCCGACAGCAGCCGATCCAACACCACCTGCGGTTTTTGACTGGTCGAAGCGTTGTCCAGGTAACACAGCGGCTTGCCATGCACTGTTTTTTTCAGCGCTGGAAAGTCTGCTCGGCGACGAGCAGCAAGCAGCGCGGGCGGAACGCTTACAGACATGCGCGCACTATGGCAGAAACCGCAACAAAGCAACACCGGACCCCGATCAAAGTCGGTGAAGTTGTGGCGAGGGACCATGGACAGCGGCGGTCGACCCGGCCTAAGCTCGCGCCGAAAAGGAACCCCATGCCTCACGAGTCTGCTTCGCTTTTTGCGCAAGGCCTACGCTGGCAATCAAGCGGTCACCGGGTTGCGGTGGCTTCTGTGGTCAAGACGTGGGGAAGCTCGCCGCGTCCGCCCGGCAGTCTGCTCATCATCTGCGACAGCGGAGAGTTTGTCGGATCGGTTTCCGGTGGCTGTATCGAAGGCGCGGTGATTGCCGCGGCGCAGAACACGCTACAAGACGGGGTGCCGCAGCTTCTGTCGTTTGGGGTGACGCAGGAAATGGCATGGGAAGTCGGCCTGGCGTGTGGGGGCCGGGTCGAGGTGTTCGTGGAAAGGGCCGAAGCCGACACGCTGCAAACGATCGCGCAGGCACTGGATGCGCGAAAGCCGATCGTCTGGGTGACGGCGCTTCCGAGCGGTCGGCGCTGGCTCTTCGCGGGCGGCGACTTGGCGGACTGCCCGGCTGCGGTGCGGGATCTGGCGACGGCGGCACTCGGTACGGACGAAGCAACAGAGGCTACGCTCGACGATGGACAGCGGTTTTTTCTGTTGCCGTTTTCGCCGGCGCTGCGGCTTTTGATTTTTGGTGCAGTGCACACGGCGCAGCCTCTGTGTCAGATGGCGACGGCGTGCGGCTTTGATGTGACGGTGATCGATCCGCGGGCGGCGTTTGCGACCGAAGCGCGCTTTCCCCAGGTCGAGCTGGTCTGTGAATGGCCCGAGCCTGCGCTTCAGCATGTGGCCATCGATCGACGCACTGCGGTGGTGACGCTGACCCACGATCCAAAACTCGATGATCCGGCGCTCGTCGCGGCGCTGCGCAGTCAGGCGTTTTACGTTGGTGCGCTGGGCAGCGGCAAGACCCATGCGGCGCGGCTGCGACGGCTTTCGGATCTGGGATTTTCATCCGAGCAAACGGCGCGGATCTGTGGGCCGGTCGGTCTGCGGATTTCTGCACGATCACCGGCAGAAATAGCGGTGTCGATCCTGGCGCAGATCATTTCGGTGCTGCGGTCAGATGGGAGTCGATCGATTCCATGAAGTTTGGTCAGCTTGCCGCCGCAGTCGGGCTGATCTGTGCCCATACGCTGCGTTTGCCCGACGGGACGGTGTTCAAAAAAGGCCGCCGGCTGAGCCCGCCGGATGTCGATCTGCTCTTGCAGTGCGGAATGAGCAGCCTGTGGGCGGCCCAACTGGAAGACGGCGATCTCGACGAAGATCAGGCAGCGGCGGCGGTTGCGGCGGCGGTCGCCGGGCCCAATACCCAGGTGGCGGAAGCGACGACGGGGCGCTGCAATGTGCATGCGGCGTGTGACGGTCTTTTGCTGGTGGCGGCGCCGGCTGTGGGTCGGCTCAATCATCTGGACCCAGAGCTGACGCTGGCGACGCTGCCGCACTTGTCCCCGGTGCGCCAAGGCGAGATGGTGGCGACCGTCAAGGTGATTCCGTTTGCGGTGTGCGGCGCGCTGGTTTCGGCGGCGCAGAAGCTCGCGGCGCAGGGTCAAACCGTCGACGGCGATATGATCCGGATTGCGCCCTTTGTGCCGCGGCGGATGGGTCTGGTTTTGACGGTGACGCCGGGACTGCCCGACAGCATTTCCGATCGCGCGGCGGCGGCGCAGCGGGTTCGCGCCGAGCGGCTCGCGAGCCACATCGTCGAGGAGCGGCGCTGTTTTCATGATGAAGTGGCGGTGTCGACAGCGCTGCGCGAGCTTGTGCAGGCCGGCTGTGATCCGATCTTGGTTTTGGGGGCATCGGCGATTGTCGATCGACGTGATGTGATTCCGTCGGCAATTGAGTCCGCGGGCGGTTCCGTGTTGCAGCTTGGGATGCCGGTCGATCCGGGCAACTTGCTGCTGCTTGGGAAACTGAATTCAGCGACGGTGATTGGGGTTCCGGGCTGTGCGCGTTCGCTGCGGCGATCGGGCTTTGACTTTGTGCTGGAGCGGACGTGTGCCGGCCTGCCCGTGACGGCGGACGCGCTGCAAGACCTGGGCGTCGGCGGACTTTTGCACGAAGTACCGTGGCGACCGATGCCGCGTGAGAAAGCGCTTTTGCCGCCGCAGGTGGCCGCCGTGGTGCTGGCTGCGGGGCGTTCGCAGCGCATGGGAAAAGACAACAAGCTGCTCGCACTGCTCGACGGAAAACCGCTGGTCTGTCATGTCGTCGATGCGCTGGCCAAGACCGCGGTGTCACCGATTGTGGTGGTGACGGGACACCAGTCCGATGCGGTCCGGGCCGCGCTGTCTGGACGTGATGTTCGGTTTGCCCACAATCCCGACTTTGCCGATGGGCTTAGCACCAGCTTGCGGGTGGGTCTGCATCAGCTCGACAGCACCATCGACGGGGCGCTGATCTGTCTTGCCGACATGCCGCGGGTGCGCAGGGATCACCTGGAAGCGCTGGTCGGTGCATTTGAACCCGAAGACGGTCGCGAAGTGGTGGTGCCGACGTTCGCCGGTCGTCGTGGCAATCCAGTGCTGTGGTCGGCGCGTCACTTTGCGGCCATGCGCGAGCTGCGTGGCGATCAAGGCGCGCGCGAGCTGCTCCGGCGGCTGGCGGCGGTGACGTGTATGGTGCCGATGCCGGACGACGGTGTGCTGCTCGATGTCGATACCGAGGAGTCGCTTGCCCACATAAGGCGCGTCCCGCTTGACAAGTCGTCAGGAGACTAACCGCCGCTCAGCCGCACTCCGACGACACCGAGGATGATCAGCAAGATCGACGCGAGCTTTGGAAGCGAGAGCGTTTCATGGAAAAAAAACAGCCCGAGCATCACGACGAGCAGCGTGCCCATGCCGGCCCAGATCGCATAGGCGACATTCATCGGAATCTGCTTGAGCGCGAGCGTCAGCATGCCCAGGCTCGCCATGTAGCAGAGCAGCATCACCACCGACGGAACGATCCGCGAAAAACCGTTCGACAGTTTCATGCATGTGGTGCCGCAGACTTCGAAAAGGATGCCAATACCGAGAAAGAGCCAGCTCATGCCGAAAGGTTCTACTGCAAGTTGTGGCGAAAAACGTCGGTCGGAAATTTGTGCATTTTGCCACCCACGTTAAGGTGGCCGTCTGAAGAGTCGCCAATGCTTCTCCCGACACCCATCATCCCCTCCTCGGCCATCTCCTTGACACCGCTTGGAACAGACGGGCAGGATCAGAAAGGGCGGTTTGTTGCGTAATGGCGGTCAGTAACGCATTCCTTACTTCGCACGCAGTTGCAGAGCTTATCGGGGTCAGTCCATCGACGGTGCTGTCCTGGATCGACAAAGGTCTTTTGCCGGCGTTTCGTACCCCCGGCGGACACCGTCGCGTCGAGCCCAGCGTCCTGGTTGAGTTTCTGCGCAATCATCAAATGCCGGTCCCGCGGACGCTTTTGCCACAGGCCAGGCGCATGCTTCTCATCGACGATGATGCGACGTTTTTGCGCTCGACCAAGCGGCAGCTAAAACAGAACTTTCCCGATCTGGAAGTCGAGATCGCCGAAGGTCCTGTCGAGGGACTGCTCAAGATCGGTACCGATCGCCCCGATGCGGTGCTACTCGACGCGATGATGCCGGGAATGGACGGAGTCGAAGTGTGTCGACAAATCCGTCAAAACCCGGCCACCGCGGACATTTCAGTCATCGCACTGACCGGTCGCCTCGACGATTTGCTCGAGGCTTCGTTCAAAAAGTCGGGGGCGACTGCCTGCCTCCGGAAGCCGCTCGATATCAATCAACTGACGCAGCTTTTGGGGCTTTAACACATGACCGTGCTCGCTGTGGCGCAAGAGGAGAGGGCTTCACGCTCGAGCCAGAAGTTACGTGCGCTGCGGCATCAGGCCAGCGAATTTGGCGTTGGCCCGATCGCTTGCACCGCGTGGCATCCCAGCTTCCAGGTTCTCAGTGGTCTCGTCGAAAACCTGTCGATGGGCGGACTTCTGGTGCGCTTTCCTGGTGTGCTCAAGCTGGGGACGATGGATGTCGATGACTGGCTGCTTTCGGTCCACGTCTCGCTGCGCACGGGCGAGGTGATCTGTCACAGCGATGCGGTGGTGCGGCATGTCCAGACGGACGGCGACGACCTGCTGATCGGCCTGCAAATCAAAAAAGGCGTCGTCGATCTACCGACGCTGTATGAACGGCAAACCCGCTATCGTTTTGCGGCGCGCTGCGATCAAGCCGAACGAGTGGCCGACGCGAGCAAAATCCTGCCGCAGTTTAAGGAATGGGTTTCCGATCTGCGCAACTACCTGGAACGGATGAAAGCGTTTCTCGACCAGGAAGAGTCCGCGCTCGAAAGTGAAGACCTGTTTACCCGCGATCAGATCGTCGCGCAGTATCTGGGCGAAGTCGGGCCGCGGATCATCCAGCGGGTGCAGACGGCAAGCCATCAAATGGCCGGCATGCTCGGGAACTTGAGCGACGACGAACACGCAGCCCATCGTGCCTATGCGCAGCATCACCTGGGCGAGCTGTTTTTGCATGCGCCGTTTGTGCGCCGTGCCCACAAAAAGCCGCTCGGCTACGCGGGCGACTACGAAATGATGAACATGCTCTACCGTCCGAGCCACGGGGAGGGCTGTAGTCTGTTTGGCCGCGTGCTCAACATGTGTACGACGAGCGAGGTGGCTGCGCGCGCCAACATCAATCGCATTTCGTTTTTGCAGGACAAAATTCGCGCCACGCTGCGCCTGCACTCCGCTTCTGGCAAAGCGCGAATTCGGATTGCCTCGGTGGGCTCGGGTCCTGCCAAGGAAATCGAAGACCTGCTCGAAAATGAGCCGCACCTGGGGCCGCTTCTCGACGTGATGCTCATTGACCAGGACGTGCGCGCGATTTCGTATTGCGAACGTCGCTTGGTGCCGCTCGCGGAAAAAACCGGAGCCCAGCTTCACTTTGTCCGTGAGTCGGTGCGTCGGCTGCTCTGTGGTGGTCGGCTCGGCTACACGATGGGACAGCGGCAGCTCATTTATAGCGCCGGTCTGTTTGACTATCTGTCGGACCGGAGCTTCGTGGCACTGCTTTCCGCTCTGTACGAAGGGGCCGCAGAGGGCGGACAGATTCTGGTTGGCAACGTCGATCAATCGAACCCGACGCGATACTTCATGGAGTATTTCGCCGAGTGGTTTCTCATCCATCGCTCACGCCAACAGCTACTCGACAAAGCGAAACTTCTGCGACCCGCGCCTTCGCAGGTTCGCGTCGAGTCAGAGCCGCTCGGCGTGAACCTCTTTCTCGTCCTTCAGAAATGACCCCTGACTTTAAGAGCTACCTCCAAGACCACAACACCGCTGCGGTTCGGCTGACCTGCATTTTGTGTGCAGTGCTGATGCCGGCGGGCGTGTTTCTCGACTGGTTTACCAACCGGCAGTTTGTGGGGGAGTTCTTGGTTTTGCGCCTTTTGGCGTCGCTGGTGTCGCTTTTGGTGCTGGGTCTGGCGCGGCTCGATAGTTTTCGTCGGCACAGCTATCCGCTTATCACCATCGTGATCCTGGCCTGCACGGGCGCCATCGAGGTGATGATCGTCAGGCTCGGTGCGTCGGCCAGCTCGCCGTATTACGCGGGGCTCAACCTCTGCATTTTGGGATCGGGCCTGGTCTATGTGTGGAGCGCGCGACAAGCACTGCTCGTCTGTGGGTTGGTGCTGCTGATGTGGCTTGTGCCGGCGCTCGCGAGCGGTCCCGAAATCTACGGCGCGTTTGTGAACAACCTGTATTTTTTGGTGCTGACCAGCATCATTGCCGTCGCTGCGAACCAAATGCGTTACAACTTGGCGCACCGCGAATGGGAAGCCAAGACAGCGCTATCGCGAACCAGCGCCGAGCTCCAGACTTCGATCGAGCGGATTCAGGAACTCGACCGACTGAAAAATCAGTTTTTTACCAACATCTCGCACGAACTGCGGACGCCGCTGGCGCTTATCACCGCGCCGATTGAAGAGATGCTGTCGCGTCCGGGTCTGCCCGACATCCATCGCAATGCACTGCAAGTGGTGTTGCGCAACGGTCTGCGGCTGCATCGGCTGATCGACGGTCTGCTCGATCTGGCGCGGCTGGAAGCGGGGCAGCTGCGGCTGCGCGTCGCCAACCTGGATTTGCCCCATCTTTTGCGCAATGTCGTCGGGGCATTCCAACCCGCGGCAGAGAGCATGGGAATTGGCCTTTCGTTTGCGCTGCCCGACGAACCGCTGCCGACATCGCTTTTGGGCGACAGCGAAAAGCTGGAAGTCGTGATGACGAACCTGCTCGGCAACGCGCTCAAGTTCACCGAGCGCGGCGGTTCGATTGCGGTGAACGTGCGCGCAGTGCCCGACGCGGTCGAAATCGACATCAAAGACAGCGGCATTGGCATTCCCGAAGGCGAGCAGTCCTACATCTTTGAGCGGTTCCGTCGCGTCGAATCGGCAGGTCGCAAACAGGGTGGGGCGGGAATCGGTCTGGCGCTGGTCAAAGAACTGGTCGAACTACACGGCGGTTCCGTCGCGGTAAAGAGTGCGTCGGGCGAAGGTTCGACGTTTACGGTGCGGCTGCGGCTGGGCAGTGAACACCTGCAAGACGATCTGGTCGAAACGCCGTCGTCACCGCCTTCGCGTCCACCAAGCGAGCTGTCGCGCGCCGCAAGTCCGCACCAAGCGCTCGTGCACATCGATGGGGCGCTCGATCCGCGGCTCGAACCGGGGATCAAAGGCAACTCGAGCCAGTCGATTCCGGTGCTGGTTTCGGGCGGCGGTCACAGTCGAGCCCACATCCTTATCGCCGAGGACAACGTCGATCTTCGCAAGTTCCTGCAAGAGCTGCTGGCGCCTTATTACAACGTCACGGCGGCGTGTGACGGCAAAGAAGCGCTCGAAAGGCTGCATGAACGGCTGCCCGATCTGGTGCTGGCCGACGTGATGATGCCGCAGATGTCGGGCATCGAGCTGTGTCAGCAAGTGAAGCGCGATCTGCGAACGCGAACGCTGCCGGTGATTTTGCTGACGGCGCGCAGCGGCATCGACGAAACACTGGAAGGCTTTAGCCACGGTGCCGATGACTATCTGGTGAAGCCATTTAGTCCGCGCGAACTTCTGATGCGTGTCGCGGTGCAGCTCAAGCTGCGACGGCTGACGGCGCAGGTGGCCAATGCGGCGCGGCTTGCGG
>DAORGN010000018.1:18449-36570 GCA_035340095.1 Pseudomonadota bacterium
CAGCTCAAGCTGCGACGGCTGACGGCGCAGGTGGCCAATGCGGCGCGGCTTGCGGCGGTGGGGACGCTGGCGGCGGGTGTTGCGCACGAAATCAAAAATCCGCTCAACGCGATCAACACGGGGGCGGCGGCGCTGCGCAAACGGGATGGCCTAGACCCGTCGCTGCAAGCCGAAATTCTCGACATGATCGAGGAATGCGTAGGCCGAATTTCCGAAATCACGACGGCACTGACCGAGCACGCGCGCCCTGCCGATGGCGAAGGTCTGTCGCTGTTCGATGTGCAAAAAGGAATCGAAACGACGCTGCGGCTCTTGGCTGATCGCTTGCGTGCGTCGTCGATTCAGATCGTGCGCGACTACCGGACCGAACGGCTGATCGTGGCGCGACCGCGGCAGCTGAATCAGGTGTTTTTGAACCTGCTCGACAATGCGGTGCGGGCAAGTCCGGCTTCTGGACGGATTTCGCTGACGCTGTCGGAAACGGATCGCGAGACGGTTTCGCTGGTGGTCCACGACGAAGGCCCCGGCGTTCCGGTCGAAAACCGCGAGCGCATCTTTGATCCATTTTTTACCACCCGAGCCCCCGGCGAAGGAACCGGACTCGGGCTCTATCTGTCTCGGCAGATCATCGAATCACACGGCGGCTCGCTGCGAGTCGGCAGTGTGCCGGGCCGAGGCGCTGCGTTCATCGTCGAGCTTCCGGTCGCAGGACCAACCGCAGCGCTTGGCGGAACCAGTAGGAGCAGTGAGGGAGCGGCAGCATGAAACCAAGCAAACCAGCACCAAGCGGAGAGCGCCGCGCCGTCGTTCTGTATGTCGACGACGACCGCGCCAACTTGCTGGCGTTTCGTGCGATCGCGGAACCGACCTACGAAGTGGTGGTGGCCAAGAGCGGCGACGAAGCACTCCAGCTTATCGAGCAAAATCCGGACATCGCGGTGCTGATGGCCGACCAGCGCATGCCCGGCATGAGCGGCATCGACCTGTGCGAGCGCGTCCAGCTGAGCCATCCCGACATCGTGCGGATGCTCGTCACTGCGTATTCGGATTTGCAGGCGGCGATTGCGGCGATAAACCGCGGACACGTCAGCCGTTATCTGCACAAGCCGTGGAACGCCGAGGAGCTGTTGGCGACGATTCGCGATGCGGTCGAGCGCTATCGGCTCAAAGTCACGGTGCAAGAACTGCAGGTGCGGATTTCGCAGAGCGAGCGGCTGTATGCGCTCGGGGTGCTGACGGCGAGCATCGGTCATGAAATTCGCACGCCGCTGTCGATTGTGTCGTCGAATGTGCAGTTTGCGCGCAAAGCGCTCGTCGACGCGCTGAAAAGCCCGCAGCTTCGCAGCGCCGGTTCGGGCCTGCAAGAAGTCGAAGCCGCGCTCATCGATGCGGAAGAAGGCGCCCAGCGGCTGATCGACATCGCCGATAGCATTCTGTTGTCGTCGCGCAGCGAGCCGGGCGATCGCGAACCCGTCGATCTGTCGCATGTGCTGCATTCGGTGCTGCGGCTGACCCGTTCCGAAGCGACGCACCGGGCGCGGCTGCTGATTGCACAGTCGGCCAAGCCGCGGATTTACGGATCGGCGACGCGCGTCGGACAGGTGCTTTTGAACTTGGTGCTAAATGCGCTGCAGGCGCTGCCTGATCGGCCCATCGAACGCAACGAAGTGAAGCTGTCGCTCGACGAAAAAGACGGTCGCGCCATCGTCGAAGTGGCCGACAACGGCATCGGCATCGAGCCGCAGAACCTGGCCCACATCTTCGATCCGTTTTTTACGACCAAGAAAAAGGGGACGGGGCTGGGCCTGGCGATTTCCAAACAGATCGTCGAAGAAATGGGCGGCCAAATTCACGTCGAGAGCCGCCCCGGCCAAGGCACCCGCTTCCGAATCAGCTGGCCGCTCTTGGCGTCGACGTAGCGGTTAGGCAAAAATCAGCCGGCCACTTTCGGTGACTTGGCAGGTCGTAAGCCCTGATCGTGGCGTGACGGGCGCTGGCTGGCTCGGCAGAAGCGCCAGACCTTCGCGCAGCCGACTCGACTTGCTGGGCAGGTGCAGGTGCAGCGCGGCTTGGAAGCGGTCGAGAAAGTACTCGATCGCCAGGTGCAGCACCCGTCGACGATACTGCGACTCACTGGCGGTGGCTTGGCTGCGAATGTCGGCTTCCAGTGCGCGCAGCACCCGCTCTTGCGCGGCCAAACCCAAGAGCTGGGCCGGCTGAAGTCCCGCGGCAGCAATCACATCGGGATGTTGTGACGCGGCGAGCAGGAATCGGGCAATTCCTTCGGCGACCTTTTGGCCATCGGTCAGCGTCAGCTCGTTGCCCAGACCGAACTCGGCTTTGATTCCCGGCTGGTTTTTGCCCCGCAGTCCCCGTCGCACCGCATCACGATACGCTTCCAGCAGCAGCGCGCCGGTCCGCACCGTATCGCCGTGACGGGCCGAGCGCGGCGGCTCAATCGACAGCGGCTCACGCAGCTTGGGCGCAAGGGGCGTCAGTCCTTGCAGCTCCTCGGCGATGCGCAGCACGGCACCGCACATCTCTTGGGACAGTGCGACTTCACCGTGCAGCGTCGGCTCAGCGGCAACGAACTTGAGAATCGGTGCCAGCGCGGTCAGACAGCGATCGACCGGCAGCTTGGGCCCGATTCCTTCGGCGTGCAGATCCTTGGCGCGTCCCAGCAAGGTCGCAAGTGCCGCCGAGGCCGAAGTCGGTCGTCGTGACGCCACCGCCCGGATCAACATCGCTGGATGGGTGGACCGATTGGGTTGCTCCGTTTTGGCACGCTGTGGGCTTGGCATGTCGGTTCCTTGAGGTAGCAAGATGTAGGACAAAAACCTACGGCACCTTCCATGGCTTGCCAAATTTTTGTGTTACGCTGCGCGGCGAATGATGGAAGCCAAGGTCGCGCTGGCTGCTTTTGTGCCGCTGCGCATCGGAGTTGGGCAGTTTGTGCTCGCGCAAGCGATGCAGCAGATTGCGGCGGGGTGGCTGGTGCAGCCGCTGCTGACCCGCCATCTGGAATCGGTGCAAAAGGGAGAGCGGGGCCTGTCGGCGCTTTCTTCCGTCGCCGCGCATGTGCTTGCGCATGTCCAGCTTTACAGCGTGGCGACGTGTACGGCGCAGATTGTCTTCGGGCTGCTGCTTCTTTTGGGGCTGTTTGGCCGGACGGCGGCGGGACTTTTGCTTTTCGGGCATCTTTTCGCAGCGGTGCTTTTGGGGCCGCGGCTTTTCGACAGTGCGACGATGCTGCTGTGTCTTGGGCTTGTGTCGCTGTCGCTTGTGCCATCGGGGCGAGTGCTTGGACTCGACTCCGTTTTGGCCAGTCGTCTGCCGAGCTGGCTGCGCTAGCCGCTACTTGTCGACTTTTTGGGTGATGACGTAAGCGGGCAGCTCGACGGATCGATTGTCGATGAAGATGCCGCGATTGAGCATCAGCGCGACCTGCGGCGTCTTTTCCGACACTTTGTAGGAAAGCTGGACTTCGTGGCTGGCGCGGGGCGGCAGCGTGTAAGTCGGCGCGGTCGGAATGCCAAACACCATCGCATTCGATCGGGCCAGCATCTGGCCACTTGGCAGCGCGCAGAGGATTTGGTTGCGGTCGATGACCATAAAGCGATCGGTCTGGTTTGTCATAAGCAGCGAAATCTCCAGATCGTCATCGTCGTGCTCGATCTTGATCTGGCTGATGCTGACGCCGGAAAATTCGTAACGGGGCGGGGTGACGTACTCAATGTGGGCACATCCAACAGCCAGGTAGAGCAGCACGGGGGCGACCAGGCGCGGCAAGATCCGGTGTAGACGCATCGAGGGAACTCCTTTTGGCGCTCATCGTAACAGCTTCGGTCGGAAGCTGGGCTGGCAGCGTTTCATCGTAGTCAGCCGCGGCTTGGGTGTCATAAAATGATGCACGCCGATGAAGAAACTCCAGCTTGCTGCCGCCGCTGTGCTCTGCTTTGTGCCGTTGCTTGTGGGCTGCGGAAAAAAGGGCGTCGACGCCGAAATCCAAGCGTTCAAAGACGCCGGGCGCACCGTGTCCGAATTTATCGATGCCGACGCTGGACTGATGCAGGCGAAGCGCTGCCGACAGGGTTCGATCGACCAAATGGCGGTGCTTCTCTGCGAATATCCAAGCCGTGACGCCGCGTCGGTCGGGGTTCGCAATGCTGCAACGTGGGCGGGGGACTGTCCGACGTGGCTGTCGCTGCAGCGTGACAAGGTCGTGTTCACCGTTGCCGATCGCAGCGAAGTCGATCAAAACGGCAAGACCATTTCGGCGCTGTCCAAAGTATTCCGCCGGCTTGCGAAGAAGTAGTGCATCGCCAAAAATCGCCGCTACGTTAGCGCCATGTCTTCCGCTTCGCCTGCTTCTGGGCTGGCGCCACGCCGTTTGGGTCAGCTCATCCGAGGTGCTTTCGTGCGCTTTATCCGCGCCGAGGCCGCTTCGGGAATCATTCTGATCGTGAACACGGTGCTCGCGCTGTGGCTGGCCAACAGCGCACTGCATGGGCGCGTCGAACAAATCTGGCAGCTTGCGTTTTCGATCCCTGGAATCGGCGCGCCGCTGTCGCTTCGTGAGCTGGTCAGCGATGGACTGATGGCGCTGTTTTTTCTGGTCGTCGGGCTGGAGATCAAGCGCGAGCTGATAGACGGAGAGCTGGCCTCGGTCCGGCGCGCGGCTTTGCCGGTGCTGGGCGCGCTCGGCGGAATGCTTGCGCCGGCGCTGATCTATTTGGCTTTTACGGGTGGCAGCCCGTTTGCGCGCGGTTTTGGCATTCCGACTGCGACAGACATTGCATTTACCGTCGGGGTCATGACGCTGCTCGGGCGGTGCGTTCCACTTGGCGCCAAAGTATTTGTGACCGCGCTGGCGATTGCCGATGACTTGGGCGCCGTGGTGGTGATTGCGATTTTCTATTCCCATTTTGGGAGTCTTCTGTCGATGCTTCCCGTCATCGGACTGACACTCCTTTTGATGGGTCTTCACCTGCTGTCGGTCCGTCGCTTGGTCGTGTATTTGCCGATCGGTGCGCTCTTGTGGCTTGCGATGCATCGAGCGGGGGTTCACGCGACGCTTTCTGGCGTGGTGCTGGCGATGGCGATTCCGTATCGCGAGGGGCAGGGCACGTCCGCTTCCTCTGTTTCGCCACTGCATCGCTTGGAACAGACACTTCATCCGGTGGTGGCGTTCGGAATCCTGCCGCTGTTTGCGCTGGCCAATGCGGGGGTTTTGCTGCCTCCTCCTGCGCTGGCGTGGCAGGTGTTTCATTCCCAGCCGGTGACGCTCGGCGTGTTTTTTGGCCTGCTTTTGGGAAAGCCGATCGGAATTTTTGCGTGCAGTGTGCTGGCGATCCGTTTGGGAATCGGCACGCTGCCATCGCATACCACCTATCGCGTGCTGTTTGGTTCCGCGATGCTGGCAGGAATCGGTTTTACGATGTCGATTTTCATCACGGGGCTTGCTTTTTCGGATGCATCGGTCGTCGCTGCGGCGAAAACCGGAGTCCTGGCTGGATCTGTCTGTTCGGCACTGCTCGGGAGTCTGTTTCTGCGCTTTGTTTCGCGCGCAAATCCAGCGGAGTCAGTGCCGCGCGATGAAACAGTTTCAGACAGTCCGTCGGATCGTTCCGCTTAGCTTTTCTTCGATGTGATGGGGTCCGCCGGGGGGCGCAGCGATCCTTTGGGCAGCCACTTTGTCAGCAGCTTTGTCAGCTGATCGGCATGGATCGGCTTGCTCAAAAAATCATCCATTCCGGCTTCCGTGCAGCGCTGGCGATCCTCATCGAACGCCGCGGCTGTGAGCGCAATGACCGGCAGTCGTGGCCGATTCTGCTCTCGTTCCCATGCACGCAGTCGCCGGGTTGCTTCGACTCCGTCCATCAGCGGCATTTGATAATCCATCAGCACCAGCTGCGGCGGCGCACGGTCCGGTTGGCGGGTCAGTACTTCCAGTGCTTCGACTCCGTTTTCGACGCTCTGGACCGACACGCCTTGCCTCTTTAGGAATCCTTCGACCACCGTTCGATTGATCATGTTGTCTTCGACCACCAGCACGAGCGCTGCGGTCTTCCCATCCGCGCGTGCATTCTGGGTCGGTAACATTGCATTCCCAACGGGCTCGCGCACGGGCTCTGCTTCGGCTGCGGAAAGTACCTCTACAGGGACACGGAAAAAGAACCGGGAACCTCTTCCTTCTTCGCTGGAAAAACCGACTTCCCCGCCCATAAGATGCGCCAGATTGCGGACGATCGACAGACCCAATCCGGTGCCGCTCTGCTGTCGCGTGTTCGTGCTGTCGAGCTGCGAAAATGGCTGAAATAGCAGCGCTTGTTTCGTCGGTGCGATGCCAATTCCGGTGTCTGTTACAGAAAACTCGATGCGCGCTGTGTGGGCGTCATTTTGGATTTCGATACCCGTGACTTGGACTTCGCCGCGTTCGGTGAACTTGATCGCATTGCTGACCAAGTTCACCAGCATCTGTCGCAGTCGCACCGCATCACCACGATACGTGCAGTGTGGACCATTCCATGTGGCCTTGAGTCTTACGCCTTTGCTTGCGGCCTGGATTTCAAAAAGCTGGAACGTATCTTGAATCACCGTCGCCGGAGAAAACTTGGTTGGGATGAGCGCCAGCTTGCCGGCTTCGACTTTGGACAGATCGAGCACGTCGTTCAGCAGTGTCAAAAGCGTCTGCCCTGACGACAGAATCGCGCGAACATACTGCTGTCTCTGCTCTTCTGGGATTCCCGATGACAGCAAGAGCTGTGACATTCCCATGATTCCGTTCATCGGTGTGCGCAGTTCGTGGGACATCGTCGCCAGGAATGAGGACTTGGCTCGGTTCGCTGCTTCGGCCTGGCGCTGCGCTTCCTGTAGTTTGGCGACCAATTCCGGCAGCGGTACAAGGACAATCAGAATCGACACCAGACCATGCAACCAGCCGATGGGACCAGCACCGAGAAAATAGACTTTGGGGGCCATTCCTTTGGCGGAAAGGACAAGATAAAGGAGCCATGCCAAAAGGTAACTGCCCGCGAAAATCGCTCCGTCTCGTACTCCTGCGACAACCGCGAGTACAACAGCAACCGCCATCACAAACACCATGATGGTCGGCTGCATCCCAAGATACAACGTGACGACGGCGGCGATCCACGACAGACCGGCGAACCAGCGCAGCGCTTTTTTGGGGGCTCCGCGTCGGCTGATCCGCCATGTGAACATCATGAAACCAAGCACGATGACGGTCGTCAAACCGCTGGCCAGTTTGCGCACAAACAGAAACGGAACGCCGATAAAGAGCAGTATCAGGAACGAAACTGCAAAGACACTGAAGAACCGATCGAGCAGACGAATGCTCGTCTCTGTGTCGATCGCCGATTCCGTGAAGTAGGACTTCATACAGAGCCCAGCCTGCGCGCAAAACGCAAGGCCCTCGGCTCCATTTTGCAGCGACGGTTTTCGGTCTGCAAGGCGACTGCATTCGCACCAGAACCGATAGAGCCCCCGCTTGGGTCAGGCACAAGCGTCAGGCGACGCGGCAGGATGTGATGAAGGGAAAAGAAGTTGCGATTTGGCTAGGCGTTCAGGACCAGGCCAGAGATCGCGTGGCGACTGATTCGATCGAGCGCGAGCCCAAGCTCTTCCAGGTCGGTTCGGGCGGCTCGGACGACGAGAAGTGCGGTTCCACCATGACGGAGCAAAAGGCGCGCATCTGCCGCAAGGCTGAGTGGGGGCGTGTCGACAATCACGTAGTCAAAGGCAGCCTGCAAATCTTTGAGCAGTGCCGCAAAAGCAGGTGAGTTTTCGACGGCAGCACGGTTCTGCCGCTGCCCCAAACCTGTGGCCGGAACCAAGCACAGATCAGGGGTGACTTGCCAGACCTCGGGCTT
Source organism: Pseudomonadota bacterium (assembly GCA_035340095.1). Taxonomy (GTDB): domain Bacteria; phylum Myxococcota_A; class Polyangia; order Palsa-1104; family JAEUJZ01; genus JAEUKA01. The sequence goes on from DAORGN010000018.1 coordinate 26,339, forward strand.
GCGTTCGCGGATGTCCGATGGCGTGGGTTCACTTTGGGGCATCATCAGCTTGTGCAGACGCGGCCCGAGCAGGTGCGCATCAATCACGGCGACTTTGGCACCGCCCCCTTCCGACATTGCCAGCGCAAGGTTTGCCGCCACCGTTGACTTTCCTTCGCTCGGTTGGCTGCTGACCACCATCAGCAGGCGGGGATTTCCACGTTCCTGAAGTCGACAGCACAGCAGTCGATACTGCTCGGCCCGTGCGCCATCGGGATTGCTTAAGATCACCAGATCCGCAGACGGCTGGGTCGATGGGGCAGGATGGACTACGTAACCCAGATCGACAAGTCGCGATGCCCCCGTTTTTCTGTCCGCTGCTGGTTCCGGATTCCCAACTGCTGCGTGTCGCTCCCCCGATTCGCCGCTGGTGAGCACTTCGGGCAGTACGTTGCGACGATTCCTTTTGTCGCTGGACGGCACCCGCGCGAGCACCGGAAGCCGCGCCGCATGCCACAGGTCTATCGCCGAATAAATCCGCTTGTCAGCAAGCGACCGTGCGACGCCACTGAGCAGTCCCACCACAAGTCCCAGCAGCGCCAAAAGCGCGGTCATCATTTTTTTCGACAGACCGCGCGGACGATTCGGAAAGCTCGCGGGATCGATGATTCGCGCCGCGGCGTTGCCGGGCATCTTGATGAGCTGCTCACTCACCACCGATTCCATCTCGCGCTCGCGCAGCTTGTCATATGCCTGCCGCGCGCTTTCCATGTCGCGAAACAGTCGCGCGTACTGTGCTTCCGCATTGAGCGCTTCTTCATCCGCAGACAGCTTTGCATCGCCCCCTGTGAGCTTGCGCCGGATGGTCATGATCTGCCGATCGAGCGCCGCCATCTGTGCACGCGCTTGGCCCAGCACCATCAGGTCTTCCGCGAGCTTGGGATCTTTGCGCGTTCGGGTATCACGTATGTCGCGCTGGATGCGATCGATGTCGTTTGATACCCGTCGATATTCCGGATAGTCCGCGGTGTACCCTTGTCCTTTTAGTTCCAGAAGCTGCTGCTGAAGTCGTTCGATCTCCAGCATTTTCTGCTGCGTTGGATCGTACTTGTGCGCATTTTCAATCTGCGCAATCTGCGCTTCAAACTGCGCCCGTTTTTCCAGCAGCGGACGCAGCTCTGGGGAAGAATAACTTTCCGCCATTTTCGTCGGTGGCGTAAGTACGCGATTGCGTGTCGTGACCAGCAGTTTGTCCGCTGCTTGCAGTCCCAGTTTGCTGCGATCAGTGGCCGAAATCGACACCAGCAGCTTGGGATGCATGCGGACAAACTGCACCACTTGATTTTCTGCATCGAGCATCCGCTGTCGGGATCGCTCGCTTTCATCTTGCAGAAACATCCGGGCGCGCTTGGCGGTCTCGATCCGCTGCGCGATGACTCCTTGCACGCCTTCTTCCGACAGTGTCTTTAACACCAACTGCGAAAGGTGCGGATCGCGCGCGTTATACGTCATCACAAACAGCCGCCGCGAAATCGCTTCGATGAGCAGCGTTTTTTTGATGTTTTCGACCAGCTCGTCCTGGCCTTTTTCCGTCTGAAGCTCGGTGAGATGCGCAAGCTCTGGCTGTTTCACAAGCGCCGCCACACTGGCTTTTAGCTGCGCATCAATGACAAGCCGCGCCCGGAATGCGTTGGCGAGCGTTTCCGGAAGATCCGCCAGGTCTGACGAGTCTTCGCGCTGACCCGGAACGGCCTTCGCATCCAGTTCCTCACCGACGCGAACTTGGGCTTGGCTTTGGTATGTTGGTCGATAGCGCTGGGCGTAATAAAGTCCACCGCTGACTGCCAGCGCCGATACCGCGAGCATCACCGGCCACTGACGCAAAAATCGGTAGACCATGTTCCAGGCTTCGCTGCGCAGACGAAGCGAAGCAGTGTGGCTCTTGCTCACCATGATGCAAAGGGGCTCGAAGGAAAGAGGATTGGACTGCCGAACGACACGGTCGGTAAGCTATATCCCTCGGCGGCGACGCAGGTCAAGGACAGATGGCAAAGCAAACGCAGCGCGCCGATGTCCGGCGGGACAGTCGGGCTTCAGGTTGTCGTCAGGATGTTTTTTGTGTCGACGGTCTTTGCGGGGAAGGAACGATCAGCGTCGCATGCAGACGACACTAAAGCGGGGTCAGCGTCGAAATTTCCAGCAGGACTTTTTCAAATGATTCCGCGAACCGCGAGAGGCTCTCTGCTCGATAGGTGCCGGTCTTGTGAATTTCTTCTTCCAGAACCGTGGCATCTTCGTACAGCCGCATCGCTCCCAAGTTGCCCGCGCCACCGCGCAAGCGATGAATCCGCTGACGCGCGCCCACATAGTCTTCGGCTTGCAGCTTGTCGCGGATCTCTTGCAGCAGGTGTTCATGTCCACTGTAGAACTGGAACAGGAGCATCTTGACGAACCCCGCGTCCCTGCCGGTCAGTGCAAACAGGTTCTCGAAGTCGAACTCGGTGAGACGTAGGAGTTCGTCCATAACAAGCCATTCCTTTTGATGGTTCTATGGGAAAAGAGGCATTCCCCAGGCGCGGTGCTGTCGCTTGGTTCTGCGCTTCCCTTACGAACCATCATACCTAACCGCCGACTTTGCGCCCAAAACAAATTCCCGATGACTGCTGCGGCCCACAGAACCGTACACCTACGCGGCGAAACAGAGTGCGCTGACATGCACCGCAATGTGCAGATACAAGCGGCCCAGGTTCCGGTCTACGGGGTGGCCAACGTGTTCAAAAAAATGTAGCGCTGGCCGTCGCTGCTCAAAGCATATTGCCAGCTTCCTTGCGGACCTGGAAGCAGCGGCAAAACCGCTTCCGGATCGGCGCCACAGGGAATGCCCAAACGGATGATCTCTGCAATGATCGCGGGCTTCACTTTTTGCAAAAGGGAAGCGGACAGTCGCACTTTTCCTCGGTATCCGGGGGTGCCACGCGCGTAGGGACAGTCTTGCGCCAAAAATCCGCCCGAAAGTGCGCTTTCGGCGCTGTGACACCACGGAGCTTTGGCATAACGGTCTTCATAGACCGTGCAGTGGTAGCGACCGTCGGACGCTTTGCCAAGAAACTTGCAGTGCAGTTCATCGAGCACCACGGCCAGACCGTTGACCGGAACAGCAAAGTGACACGACATGCCACAGCGTCGGCACAGTGCTTCATGTTCAGCGGTTTCCATCGCGACATTATCGCACGATTTGCTGGGCCCAGGGTTTGGCAATTCCGCGCGTGCGGCGACCATACTTTGCCGTATAGTCCGCTGCATGACGCACGACCAAATTGATCCGGCTGAGCTTACGCCGCGCAAGATGTATCGGCTGCTGATTGGGCTTGTTACGCCGCGACCGATTGCGTGGGTCGGAACAATCTCTCCGCAAGGGATTCCCAACCTGGCCCCGTTTTCCTTTTTCAATGGTGTTGCGGCCAATCCTCCGACGCTGGTGTTCTCTGTTTCGACCCGTCGGGATGGTTCACACAAAGACACCCTGCGCAACATCATGGCGATTCCGGAATTCACGGTCAGTACGGTGTCCTATTCCCATGCCGAACAGATGAATGCGACCGCAGCCGAGCTTCCGTACAACGAAAGCGAGTTTTCCCATGCGCACATCGATCCGGTTCCCTCTGTTCGGGTTCGTCCGCCGCGTGTTGCGGGGGCCAAAGTACAGATGGAATGTGTGCTGCACCAGCTTGTTCCCGTCGGGGAAGGGCCACTGTCGGCAACGCTTGTGATCGGTCGGATTGTGCTTATGCACTTGGAAAACGGCGTGCTCGATCCACAGGGCGATCCAGATCCACAAGTGCTCGATCACATCGGTCGGATGGGTGGCGACGGCTACTGTCGAATCGGTGATCGTTTTTCGATCAAGCGTCCCTAACGACAGCCGCGTGGTCTTTATGTCGCGCACTCCGTCAGTGCGCACGGGCGATTCCTTTGGACTTTTGAAAATTCCGTCGGGTTTGCAATGCAAGCCAAACTGCGCTAAAGCGGGGGCGGTTCTGCCTGTTTGCTTCGTCAAAGGAGCCGCGCTGCGGGAAAACACATGAAGACCACAAACTTGTTCTTTTGGGTCGGAATTCTGTCAGCTGGGCTGACTGCATCGGGAAGCTGCAATCCCAATCGGGCGATTCAGGAATATGACACCGATGGGACGATGAGCGAAGCGGACATGGCACGCCCACGACCGTATGATTTTGCGCTGCCGTGCGTTGGCCTGGCCTGTCAAAAACCCAAGTGTGGCGGCTCGAACTCGACGACGCTTTCAGGAACGGTGTTTGCGCCCAATGGTCAAGACCCGCTCTACAACGTGCTGGTGTTCGTTCCCAATGGGGAACTCAAGCCGTTTGATGATGGTGTCGCTTGCGAGACGTGCGAAAAGTCGGTCAGCGGAACGCCCCTGACTGCGACTTTGACCGATACCAAGGGTCGCTTCACGCTCAAGGACATGCCGGCTGGGGCGAACATTCCGGTCGTGATCCAAATCGGTCGCTTCCGACGGAAAATCACGATTCCGTTTGTCACCCAGTGCACCGACAACACGGTGATGAACGGGGACGCACGACTGCCGCGCAACAGCAGTGAAGGCGACATTCCGCGCATCGCGATTGTCACGTCAACCTATGATCCGACAGAGTGCATCCTCAACGCGATAGGAATCGACGCCAACGAGTTCACGGCTCCGAGCGGCAGCGGTCGGATCCACATCTATCACGGCAGCGGCAACAACATCTCTGGGGCCCCGGCGGGAAATGCACTGTGGGGCGATCTGCCGACGCTGAAAAAGTATCAGCTCGTGGCGCTGCCATGCAGCTCCTATCCAAGTGGTGCCGACCCTGGGGTGCAGAATCTGTTCGACTATGCCAACGCGGGCGGACGGCTGTTTGTGACCGACTTGTCCTATCCGGTCATTTCGCAAGGCAAAGGGGACTGGCCATCGACTGGCAACTTTGCAAGCCCCGGCAGTTTTTCCAATCCGGCCTCGATCGACACGAGCTTTCCCAAAGGCAAAGCGCTGTCTGACTGGCTGGAGGGATTTGGTGCGGCGACGGGTGGATCCTTGTCATTGTCGGAAACCTTTAGCCGCGTCGGTATGATCAAACCGCCGGCCCAGCGCTGGCTTTATTCGGGCGGCAACACCCAGTCGTATACGTTCAACACTCCGACCAGCGTTGCTGAAAAAGACCAGTGCGGGCGCGTCTACTATTCCAGCTTCCACATTGGCAGCGGACGCAGCACGACCGGCACATTCCCAAGCGCGTGTCACAGCAAGCCCCTGACGCCACAGGAACGGGTGCTGGAGTTTATGCTGTTCGATCTTACGTCCTGCGTGCAGAGCGATTCGGTGCCGCCGGTCATTCCGTAAGTTCCGCGCGAACGCCTGCGGATTTCTGAACAATTCGGTGACAAGTTTCCTAGACATGATGTAAAGGAAACTTGTCATGGACAGCGCGCCCACAAACCGTCTTCGCAGCCATCGGGAACAAGCTGGCCTGTCGCAGCAGGAGCTTGCGCTGGCCGTCGGAATGTCTCGGCAGAGCGTGGTGTCTGTTGAGTCCGGACGGCAGAGCCCCAGCGTCGATGTCGCGCTGCGGATGGCCGATGTCTTGGGCTGCGGGGTCGAAGAGCTGTTTGGTCCCGCGCAGCCGTCCGGTCGCCTGCTTGCCGAGCCCGCGTTTGGCAGCCCGGACGGTCGGGTTGCGCTGTCACAGATAGGGGGGCGCTGGGTTTCGTATCCTCTTTGCGGCAGTGACATCGGGCGGGCTGCCGACGGAATTGCACTGAAGACGCGGGGCAAGAAAACGGAAATCGAGCCCCTGCGTCCATCGCGTCTGCTGCAAGACAACACCGTGCTGCTCGGCTGTGCGCCGGCGCTGGGGCTGCTTGCGGATCGGCTCAACTCTCGCGCTGGGGCCGGACGCTTTTTGTGGTTTTCCCGATCGAGTACGGAAGCACTGACGGCGCTTGGCTGCGGACATTCCCATCTGGCAGGGGTGCATCTGACCGACGAAAAAACCGGCGAAGCCAACCTGCCGGACGTGCGGCGGCATCTTCTGCGCAAGCCCATTGAACTTGTCACGCTGGCGCGCTGGGAAGTGGGGATCTTGACGGCGGCAGGGAATCCCAAACGGATTCGTTCGCTCGCGGAAGTGAGCCGGCATCGCTTGGTCAGTCGGGAGCGCGGATCGGGGGCGCGGCGGCTCTTGGAGCGTGAGCTGACAAGACATGGTGTTTCGATCAAGCTGGCGCAGCAGGCACCCATGATGGCGCACGGACACTTGGCCGTGGCGACGGCGATTTCTATGGGGGCCGCAGATGTTGGCATCGCCAGTCGTGATGCAGCACAGGCCTATGGTCTGCATTTTCAGCCGCTGACCGAGGAGCGCTACGACTTGGTTTTGCCGCGGTCACTGCTTGCAGATCTGCGCATGGTGCGGATGCTAGAACTGCTGCACTCTGCATCGTTTCAGCGCGAGCTGACCGCGCTTGGATACGACGCGCGCTCATGCGGTCAGCGGATTGTGGAGCTTGTCACATGACAAAACATTGCGCTTGCTGGGGGTCTATCGCACTGCTTTTGGGGGTACTTCTGTTTGCACGCAACGCAGATGCCCAGCCCGCGTGCGACGACTCGGTGAACCTTCCCAATCCGGTCTATCTGACCGTCGGTGATACCCAAGCCAACTTGATGCGTGAACTGGGCGCAAAGCTGCGCGCGACCGAACAGATCACGCTGATCTGGAGAGCCACCGGATCATGCACCAACTTGGACACGCTCTACGGCGATGTGAAGATGAGCGGAAACTTTTCTTACATCCCCGCGGGGTACGATCCACAGACCACTCCCAATCCTCCGGTGTGCACGGTGGCGGCCCCTGGCGTGCTTGCGGACATCGCCAACTCGATCGTGTTTTTGGATACCTGTCCAACCCCCAAGCCGACCGATGTGATGGATGCGCTGGGGCCGGTTCAGTCGTTTGTATTTGCCGTTCCACGCGCAAGTTCTCAGACGGCCATCACGGCAGAAGAAGCCTATTTTGTCTTTGGCTTTGGCAGCAGCGGTCAGGTCGCGCCGTGGCTTGACAACAGCCTGCTTTTTGCGCGCCCGGTGACAAAAGGAACGGTCATCAGCATCGGCGCGTCGATCGGCGTGCCAGCTGGAAAATGGCAAGGTCAGAAGATCAACTTGTCGCAAGACTTGGCCAGTCAGCTCGCAGCCGCACCCAGTCCAGATCGGGCGATAGGAATCCTGGGAAGCGAAGTCTATGATGGTCTGCGATCGACGCTGAAAGCGCTGGCATTCCGTGCGTTTTTCCAGCGCCGCGCCTACTTTACCGATTCGACCACGGCGTCGTTTGACAAGCAGAATGTGCGCGACGGTCACTATCACATGTGGTCGTATACGCATTGGCTGCTGAAGTTAGATGGGATGGGAAAGCCGCGCAAAGCGCTGGCGCAGAGAGTCGTCGATGTCCTGGTTGGGAATTCCGTGACACCCGAGCCGCAGTTTGAACCGCTCGAAGCGCCGATACGGGTGGGACTGATTCCGCGCTGCGCGATGCGGGTGCAGAGACAGACCGAAGGGGGCGATTTTTCGCTGTACCAACCGTCTGAGCCGTGCGGCTGTTATTTCGATTTTCGAGCGACGGGAACGACCAAGTGTTCTGCTTGTACGGGCAGCAAGATGTGCGGCACCGGAGTCTGTCGCCACGGCTATTGTGAGGAGCGCTGATCATGCACCGATTGGGATTCCTGTGTGCTCTGCTTGGCTGTTTGGTCGGTTGTCCGGAAGACACAAGCGTGACAAATCCCGCAGCTGCTGTGGATCTTGCGCAGAGCGGACCGCCGTGTGTCAGCAGTCCGCAGACCCATGTTGAGATCCTAAACGCCTGTACTTCCGCGCAGTCCGTCGACAAAAAAACGATGCTGCCGCTGCTTCGCGCTGATGGAACGCTTCCCCCTTTGCCGTAGTCTGCAGCGGGTCCTGTGGCCGCTGTTGCTGCTGACGGTGTGGGACGTGTCCCCGGCTGGGGCAGAGGAAGCGGATCTGACCGAGCGGGTACGCATCCTGGAAGCCAGACTGGCGGCTTTTGAGTCGCAGACTGCGGCGACCCACTTTCCGTGGCAAAAGAGCGATTCCTTTGCGCTCCGCATCGGTGGTTTTGTGCAAGCAGATGCGGTGGCCTACCGTCAAGATTCGGAAGACCAGCTCGATGGGGCAACCGGACAGCCGCTCAATGAAACGCGCTTTGTGATTCGCCGGGCCAGGCTGCGTGCAGAAGCCGAGGCTCGCTATGTCGGTGGCGCGCTGGAACTGGATGGCAACACGGTGGGCACGACGCAAGTTCGACTGCTGGGGGCCGAGGTGTCTGCTCAGTTTCCTTCGCCGGGCGGTGACATTCCGTATGTCCGTGCGACGCTGGGTCTGTTCAAAATTCCGTTTGGTCGCGAAGTCAGACAGTACGATCCAGAAAGACTGTTTTTGGAACGGAGCCAGGTCGTGCGGGCGCTGTTTCCGGGGGAATATGATCTGGGAATTCAGCTACACGGTGGGTTTCGTTTTTTGCGTTATGCGCTGGCGCTGATGAACGGGGAACCGAGCGGAGAAGCCCAGTTTGCCGCGCGTGATCCCAATCAGAGCAAGGATCTCGTCGGGCGGATTTCTGTCGATGCGACGTGGTGGAAGATGGTGCGGCTTTCGGCGGGCATGTCCGGCGTGTACGGTGAAGGGTTTGCACCGGGGCGACTGGCCGGAAAAGATGCGCTGTCGTTTCGCGATGACAACGATGATGGACAGGTGCAGCCAAGCGAAATTCTGGTGGTGCGTGGACAGGCTGCCGTTCCGTCGCAGAACTTTGGCCGCGAAGCCCTGGGCTTTGATGCGGAAGTGACTGTGCAGATTCCCAAACTCGGGGCGCTGCAGCTTGCGGGCGAAGTTGTGATTGCGCGCAATTTGGATCGGGGACTCTTCCCTTCTGATCCGGTGGCGAGCGGTCGGGACCTGCGCGAGCTTGGATATTATGCGCAGATGGTGCAGGAAATCACTCCCTATGCTTGCTTGGGGGTCCGGTACGATGTGTACGATCCAGATGCCGACCGGCAGCAACAACTGGGGGTGATGCGGATTCCGGTTTCGCCTTTGTTTTCGACGCTGACGACCACACTGGCGGTGCAGCATCCGCGCTACGGAAGGGTTGCGATGGAATACCAGAATCAGCGCAATCCACTGGGGCGGACAGCAGCCGGCACGCCCACCACACTGGGAAAAGACAGCGTCGTGCTGCGGGCACAGGTGAAGTTCTGATGCGGAACATGCGCGCACTTGCACAGGCTTTTTTGGGGCTGTGGTCTTTGACAGGATGTGATTCTGCGTCATCGAAAAGTGCAGTCACTGCGCTTTTGCGCGTCGAAAACGCCCAGCGAGTGGAAGGCGTACCACCTGCTTTGGACGATGTGTCTTATGGTCCGCAAGTCTTGGCCGTGACGCTGCTGGGTTCGCGCATTTGGCCGGGTGAAATCGGCAAACCACTTTCGGGAACACTGGCAGAGGGATCGCAAGCCGTGTCTCTCCACATCGAAGGAGACAGCGCGCACTACGTACTGCCTGCGGGAGCCGCGGATGTCACAGCCAAGTCGCTTCCGACGTTTTCGGCGCAGCTCTCCTTTTCACCTCTTTTGCCAGTGGGAATGACCCGGCTTGCGGTTCAGGCCGTCGACGCGCACGGACAGTACGGACCGCCCAGCCATCAGGCGCTGTGGGCCGAACCAAGCGACACACCACAGGGGGCTTTGGTGATTGCACTTGGTTGGGAACGCGCTGCGGATCTCGATCTGCATGTGGAACAGCCAGATGGACAAGAGCTGTGGTCGCGCCGCAAAAGTGGTTTTTCGCAGCCAAGACCGGGTCGTCCGCCGTCGGCAGGATCGATCGGATATTTGGATCAGGACTCCAACTCGCAGTGTGTGCTCGATGGTCAGCAGCGCGAACATGTGATCTATCCGGTGGCTCCCATGCCGGGCCGTTATCGCATTCGGGTGGATACGTTTTCGCTGTGCGCCGAAGTCACTGCATACTGGCAAGTGGCGGTTCTTTTCGACGGAAGATTGATCGCCAGTGCGCGTGGACAGAGTGTCGCAAGTGACACCCGCGGAAGTCATGGACAGGGATCGGGAACGCTCGCACTTGAACTGGATCTGCGCTAACCCGCATCCGGTTC
>DAORGN010000018.1:36670-39669 GCA_035340095.1 Pseudomonadota bacterium
CTGCGGTTGGTGGGGATTTGGGGCGGTCTGCTGGGTTTGGGTTTTTTGGGGTGTTTGGCTTGGGCTCTTTTCCGTCGCTGCGGCTGCACCTGGGGATGATTCCTTTTCTACTGTGGTTCGCGCCGACAAGGCATCGGCGGGATCGCTGGAAGCGCGCGTTTTCACCAAAGATGGGCAGGCCATCCCCGGACTTTTCGGGGATGCGGTGCGTGCTGTGGAGGCGCAAGCGGGGGTCAGCAGGCCGCAGCTCGGATCTGGACAGCTGATTGTGTGGGGCGCTGCGCCGTCGGAAACTCGCATTCTGTGGGATGGGGTAGAGCTGCCTGCGCTGTATCATTTTGGTGGGCTGCGGACGGTGCTGGCCAAAAGTACGGTGGATTCCCTTGCGCTGCAGCCTGCCGGGTATGGATCTGCCTACGGTCGCGGTCTGGGCGGCATACTCCTTTTGTCTTCTTCTGCGATTCCGCAAGGAATTCATGGCGAGGTATCTGCCGATTTTCTCGACGCGAGTGCACAGCTTTCGGCTGCCTTTTCATCCCGGCTGCGGATGGCTGTTTCGGGTCGGATTGGCTATGTGGATCGGCTGATTCCCTTGCTGTCCAGTGCGCCGCTTGCGGACTTCTATCCGCTGCCGCGCTATTGGGATGCGCAGGGGCGTGTTGTGATCAAGCTCCGCTCGCTCGACGATGGACAGGAACAGCTGTCCTTTCGGGTGCTCGGATCGGGGGATTCGCGAACACGGGTGCAAGCCAGTCCGGATGCCGCCAGCGCGCAGACAGAGACGTGGACGCGGACATTTTATCGAATCGCGGCAGACTATCTGCGCAGCCAAAGTGGACAGAAGATCGAAGTCACGCCGTGGTTTGGGATCGACGAAGAAAGCTGGCGTGCGCTGTTTGGTGGCGTGCTTTCGCAGCTGTCCCGGCGAGACATTCGGTATGGTCTGCGCGCGGTGATTTCGCAGCGGCCTCTGCGCAGTGTGTCGTTTGTGGTCGGGGCCGATGTCTTGGGTGATGTTGCGGCGATTTCACGCGAAGGAACGCTGACACGACCCCCGCGGGAAGGCGACATCGCGGTCTTTGGACAGAGTCCGGGGCGCGAGGTGAGCAGTGATTCCTGGTCGGTTCACCAAGGCAGCTTTGCGGTCTTTTCACAGATCACTTGGCGGTATTCTCGTCTGCAGCTTGTGCCGGGCCTGCGCGCGGTTGCGTATCTGTCCGATGTGAGCCGACTGCTGCCGCGAATCGGCGACACGCCGCCGCTTGGTTTTCGCCGGATCGACTTTGCGCTGGAGCCGCGCCTTCAGGTCCGGATGCAGGCCGCGTCGCGGCTGGCACTGCATGCCGCTGCGGGTCTCTATCATCAGAGTGCCGATGCAGCGGATCTGAGCGCGGTGTTTGGGAATCCCCAGCTCGGTCCAGCGCGGGCCGTCCATGGGGCGGTGAGCGCTGAGCTACAGGTGTTCGAGCCGCTTTCGATCGAGTTCGGTTCTTTTGTGCGCGCGCTGTTTGATCTGTGGGCACGGAGTCCGGACCTGACGCCACCGCTCGGTCGTTCCTTGGCAGATTCGGGGAGCGGACTTTCGTATGGGGGGCAGCTTGTTGTCCGTCTTTCACCGCTTCGCAATCTGAGCGGATCCGTTTCCTATTCGATGGGCCGCGCGCTGCGTCGATCTGCTGCGAATGCACCGTGGCGTCTGGCTGATTTTGATCAACCGCACAACCTGCAAGTGGCGCTGCGGTATGTGCTGTTTGGTTTCGGAATCGGTGCGCGTCTGCGCTATGCGTCCGGTCTGCCGCGGACGGAAGTCACTGGCGCATATTTCGACGCGCGCGATGATCGATTTGATCCGCTGTTCGGACCGCACAATGCGATTCGTCTGCCGGACTTTTTCCAGATCGATGCGCAGATCGATCGATCGTTTGTTCTGTCTGCACGGCTGCGTCTGTCTGTGCTGCTCGACGTGCAAAATCTAACGAACTACCAAAATGCAGAAGAGCTGGCGTATCGCTATGACTATCGTGAGCGAGCCTATCTTCGCGGCATGCCGATCCTCGCCAACTTGGGTGTACAACTGACGTTTTAGGGGTCCAATATGAAGCATTTGATAGGATTCATATGGATGATCTCGGCTTGCGTTCCGGATCTGGGACCGCCACAGTCGCTGCTTGACGGGCCGCGCATGCTGGCGATTCGCAGTGAACCCGCCGAGGTGTTTCCAGGGGACACGGTCCAGCTTACGCTGGTCGCGATCGACGCTGCGGGGGCGCTTGTATCTACCGATGTGGATTGGGCGCTGTGTGCAAGTCCCAAGCCCCAAGTCGAAAACAATGTGGTGAGCGCAGACTGTCTTTCGGACATGGTGATCCCGATTTCTGGCACGACGCAGTCGCAAGCTGTGACTGTTCCTTTGGATGCTTGTGCGCGCTTTGGTCCCGAGCTTCCCCCGGCGCTGCCAGGGATGCCGGCGGGTCGTCCGCGCGATCCGGATGACAGCGGTGGGTACTATCAGCCGGTGCGGGTCACTGCGCTGGGAATGCAGGCGATTGGTCTTGTCCGGATTCGCTGTGGTCTGGCCGCAGCGACGCCAGAAGTGGCCGTGCAGTTCCGATCAAACTATGTTGCCAACCGGAATCCGTGGGCGACAAAGCTGTCCATTTTTGATGGCGATCAGATGGTGTCTGCGCAGCAGCTGCCGGCTTCCCGATCGCTGCGACTGCGGCTTGTGATTCCGTCCGAAAGTCGCGAAAGCTATCTGCGTTTTGATCCGACAAGTCAGACACTTGTGCAAACGGCGGAGACACTGCGCGCATCCTGGCTGTCCGCCGCAGGGAGCTTTACCCTGGGTCAGACTTTCGTCACCGATGGTTCCGACCCATCGCTGTACGCGGAAACCCAGTGGACGGCACCGTCGCAGAGCGGGCCAGCGATGTTGTGGACGGTGCTGCGCGATAGTCGTGGTGGGGTTTGGACTCAGTCCTATCCTGTGCAGATCACTG
>DAORGN010000019.1:0-37860 GCA_035340095.1 Pseudomonadota bacterium
TCGGTAGGTGGCGCAATCTTGAGTTCCTGGGCCAGCTTCTCCCCGAACTCGCGACGACGAACGTCGAGAGGCTTGTCGCCGGGTGGCTCCCAGCCCATGTTGGTAATCTGGTCCAGCGGACGCAGCCGCGGGGCCGGATCGCGGTGACATTCCAAGCACCAGCCCATCGAAAGCGGCTCGACCTGGCGAACCACTTCCATCTGGTCGATGCGTCCGTGGCATTCCACACAGCCGACGCCGCTTGTGACGTGGCGGCTGTGCGGGAAAAATGCGTAGTCCGGGGTCTTGTGAACCCGAACCCACGGCACCGGCTTCCCGTATGCCCACGACTCGCGCAGCGGCTGGAGCTTCGGCGAGTCCTTCCGCACGTTCGAGTGGCAGTTCATACAGACCTGCGTCGGCGGTACGGTTGCGAACTCGGTGCGCTCGACGTTGACGTGGCAGTAGCGACAGTCAAGTCCTAGCTCGCCAGCGTGGAGCTTGTGAGAGTACGGAATGGGTTGGTTGGGCTCGTACCCCACGTCCGTATGTCGTGGGGAGAAGTAGTACCAGACGCCAAAAATGGCGCCAACGAGCCCGAACAAAACGGCGGCCACAGAAAGGGCGGGCAACCGGTTCGTCCACGGAGGGAAGACAAAGCGTTTGTCAGATGTCGGCTGGTTGGTCATATCGGGACGCCTCTACAGGAATCTTCACGGCGGGCGCTGGCCAGTTGATCGGCGATGCACATACCGGCGCGCAGCCTATCAAAAGGGCCCACGAGAAAGCAAGGTTTGGATTGAGCTTGGAAGACGGCGGGCGAAACTATAGAAGGCTACACGGCTTTTGGGCGTCGACACCAACGCGCCCAGGCTGATCAGCAGCCGGTAGAGACAACGTCACCGGATCATCGAGATCGGCGGTAGATGTATTCGAAGATCGCGGGTTGTATATCTCGGCCTCACTTGTGACTTCAGTGGTTTGCCCCATTTTCCTGGTCAATCCACCTGTCACTAAGATGCCGCCGTCTTGCAAAAGTGTCTGCTGATGACCAAATCGTGCAACCGCCATCGCTGGGAGCCGCGACAAGCTGCGGCTGGTTGCATCGTAAAGCGAAGATTGGGTCAGCGTACAAAGTAGGCTGGTATCCGATGCGGTCTCACAGTCATTGCAGCCCGCAACTTGGGTTGCACTGCCACCCGTGATGACAACGCGCCGACCTGACGCGGTGGCCGAAGCGGCCTCATACGCTGCCGGACGGTAGTGCGCACTGCTCGATCCGCAGGTTGCCACCTGATACGGCGTAATCGCAGATTCGTTCGGCGCACTGGTGGCGTCTTTCACCGTATAGACGCGCACCGCATTGGCTGCACTTGGCGGCTGACCCGGCGAAGGGGTCGCGGAATCGGTCAACTGGAAACCGCCAGTGACCAGCACATCGACAGGAAACGCCGGACTGGCGTCGAGCGGCCCGCCAATCCGTGTCGCCGTGTGAAACGCCGTCGCCACCCCTGCCACACTCTGGGCCATCGCCGTCTGGGCCGCCGGCGCTTCGGGCAATCCCGTCAGCAAAAGCGCAGTCATTGGCGGGGTCATCGTCGACGATGCCGGCCAAGACCCACCGAGCGCCAGCGCCGAACTCTTCGATAGCAGCGTCAGCGATGGAGCCAAAAACCCAGATGAGAACGCACCTGATCCAAACACCTCGCCACTTGCGCCCGACCAGGCCACCGCTTTTTGCACCGCAGTGCCCGCCGTCGGCTTGAGCAAATCGACAAAGATGCTCATCGTGCATGGCGGCGTCGACGAAAACTTCGCGCCGGCTACGCTGACCAGACCACCTTGCGGCAGCGCGGTCGTGCCTGCGAACGCCGCCGTATCGGTCTGACCGACGGCTTCGCTTGTCACAGTCCACTTGCCTGCATCAAACTTGAGCGTCAGAAGCTCTGGTCCCGCTGGCGCCGCTTCGCCGCACGGAGCCAGCCGCAGAGGCGCATTGTTGAACGGCGTCGTCAGAACTTGTCGTCCGCGCGGCGCAGTCACACCACCGAACACCATCAGCTTGACCTGCGTGTCCGTCGCGCTCAGCACGGCAACCTGATGAAACGCCCGCGCTATCGGTCCCTTTCCAGCAACGGAAACCGTCTGGAACGTGGCTTTTGCCGGGTCGTACATTTCGACGGTATCAATGACACCCATGCTGTCGGAAATGCCCGCGACGACGCTGGTTTCGACGCCACCGTAGATCAGCACTTCGCCGCCGGGCAGTGCCGTTGCCGAATGAAACGCGCGCGGCCCCACCATCCCCGATGCCGGACAGTTCCAGCTCCCGACTTCGAACATCGGCAAAATGCCGGCACTTCCGTCAGCAGCCGCGCTCGATTTGCCCTGAACTGCGCCGGTGTAGACGCGCTTGCCGCTTGCATCGAACAGCTCGGCAAAAAAAGCGTACTGGCTGCGATCGGTGGTCCCAAGGTCAATGCTTGGGTGGTCATCGGGGAGCGTGGCTTTGATGTCGCACTGAAACTGCCAGCCAGTGCCCTGTTTTTGCAACACCGACAGACGGACCGTTCCGTCGCGGAGGACGGCGGAAAGCGGAAATCCGCTCTTGTCGGTCTTGATGCAGGCGTGTTGACTGGCGGACTCGGCGATTTGGAGCTTGAGCCCCGGACCGGGATTGCCCTTGCAGCTTACCAGCCCAAGAAGTCCTAACGATAGACTCGCGACGCGCAGACGATAGAAGCCCATTACATTACACGGTAACGCACGGGCGTAAGAGCGGTCAATCGCGCGAGGAAAAACGGAGCAGCAGCCGCAGCGCGGTGACAAAGATGTTAAAGAGCGCCGCAAACAGCATCAGCGCGCCCTGCACCGGGTTGTCGTAGCTCGGGTTGTTGAGGACATCGCTCGTTGCATAGACCAAGCTGACCACGCCGAAGATGCCAATCCCGATCGTGATCAGAAGGCCCAGGCCCGATAGCTGAAGGAACGAGTTTACGAACATCGCGATGATCAGCGCGAAGAACATGCCCGTCAGAAGACCGGCTGGCGCCGAAAACTTTTCCTTCGAAAACATCACGTAGCCGGTCACCGCGACAAAGACACCGCCGGTCACCGCAAGCGCCGCCGGAATCGTGCCCGGCGACAAGTAGTTGGCGATTGCAAGCAGCGGCCCGAGTGCAATGCCAGAAATGAACCCGTCAGCGGCCAGCGCGACAATGCCCAGGCTCGGGCTCTGACGCGACGCCCACAGCGCAAAGTACGGCACCACATTGAGCAGCACGAGCGCCGAAATCCAGCCCACCGGGCGAAGGAAAAACGACAGCATCGCTTCCGAGTGGGAACACGAATAACCACCGACGGACGCCATCACGACGCTGATCAGCAAGAGCGCGTAGGTTTTTTTGGCCAAAAGCGCCCGATCACCGTCGAGGATCGTCGTACCAAACATTTTTTCGGAAAAGGACAGAGTCGACATGGCTTCACTCCATGTGGGGGTTACAGCACGTTTCTGTTCATTATGAGCACGGCCATGGCCGCGCGAAAGTGGTGGGGGAAGCTATACACTACGGCGACTCACCGCGCAGCAGCTTCTCGATCCCGGCTTCGTCCAGAATCGGCACCCCGTTCTTTTCAGCGGCGGCCCGCTTGTCTTCACCAGGTTCGGCGCCCATCACAAGGTAGCTGGTTTTCTTCGTCACCGACGACGTAAACTTGCCCCCCGCGGCTTCGATGCGTTTTTGGAAGTCGCCGCGCGGTTTCGACAGCGTTCCGGTGATGCAAAACGTCTTGCCCAGGAGGGGCCCCGTCGAAGCCACCGGCTCGACTGGCGATAGCCCGAGCGCTGCGAACTTGTGCAACAGCGCGCGCGCCTCCGGATCTTTCAGATAGTCGCGCACGGCACCAGCTCGCTCGTCGCCAAAGCCGTGGATTTTGACCAACGTGCGATAGACATCATCGGGGGCCGCCGCGAGCAGCTTGGTCAGCGACGGAAACTGCTCGGCGATTTTCTGCGCCCACACCCAGCCAATGCCGGGAATGCCAAGCGCCGTCACAAAGCGCGACAGCGTTGCTTCCGCTTTGCCGGTCGCAATCGCGGATATCACATTGTCCGCGCTCTTTTCGCCAAGCCGGGGCAGCGACAGAAGCTGGGCCTTGGTCAGCGAAAACAGATCGGCCAGATCACGCAGGAGCTTGGCCGCCACCAGCGACTCGACCAGCTTGTCACCAAGTCCGGTGATGTTCATCGCGTCGCGGTTGCAGAAAAACGTGATCGCTTCGCGAAGCTGCCTGGGGCACGGCTTGGTGTTTGGACAGCGCAGCGCGACTTCGCCCGCTCGTTTGATCAGCGTATCGCCACATTCTGGACACTGCGTCGGCGGCAAAATGGGCACAAGCTCGGCCTCGCGCCCGGCCCGCTGCTGTTTCACCACTGCGACGATCTGCGGGATGATTTCGCCGGCTTTTTCGACCAGCACAAAGTCACCGACCATCACGCCGAGCCGTGCAATCTGATCCCAGTTGTGCATCGACGCGCGCGACACCGTGGTTCCGGCCAGATCGACGGGCTTTAGCACCGCCACCGGTGTCACCACGCCCGTGCGTCCGACGCCCAGCTCCACATCCAGCAGCTTGGTCGTCGCCTGCTGCGCCGGAAACTTATACGCAATCGCCCAGCGCGGCGCCCGCGCGGTAAAGCCCAGCGACTCACGCTGCGCCAGGTCGTTGACCTTGAGCACCAGCCCATCCACGTCAAACGGCAGGCTCATCCGCTTGTCGGCCCAGACTTGCACCTGCCCGAGCAGCGCATCCAGACTGCCGACGATCTGCGTATCGGGATAGACCGGCAGTCCCAGCCGTCGCAGATAGTCGAGAAGTCCCGCGTGCGTCGCAATCCCAGCAACTTCTCCGACGACTTCATACAAAAGCACCCGCAGGGGCCGCTTGGCACAGATCCGCGAATCGAGCTGTTTTAGCGTACCGCCCGTCGCATTGCGCGGATTTTTGAACGGTTCTTCCCCCGCCGCGAGCCGCTCGACGTTGAGCTTTTCGAAACCGTCGCGCGGCATATACACCTCGCCGCGGACCAGCAGATCGACTTTTTCTTTTAGCATCATCGGCAGGTTTTTCACCGTGCGCAGGTTCTGCGTCACGTCTTCGCCGATAAGTCCGTCGCCGCGCGTCGCCCCGAGAGTGAACACGCCGGCTTTGTAGGTAAGCTCGATGCCGATGCCGTCGATCTTGGGCTCGATGACAAGCTCGGGAGGCCGCCTTTCACCTGCCCCATGCAGCCCGCGCTGGACCCGTCCGAAAAAGTCGCGCAGATCGCCTTCCGAATAGGTGTTGTCGAGCGACAGCATCGCCACCGCCCGTTCGACCTTGGCAAAGCTCGACAGCGGCGTGTGTCCGACGCGGCGCGACGGTGAGTGCGCAACCACCCAATCGGGATGCGCCGCTTCCAGCGCGTCGAGCCGCTTCTTTTTCTGGTCGTACTCGTAGTCGGCGATGCTCGGGTTGTTGTCGACGTAATAGCGACGGTCGTGTTCGAGCAGCTCTGCCACCAGCGAAAGGTATTCTTCGCGACTCCCCTCGTCGCCAAACAAGCTGCCAACCGCTGCCACTGTCGCGGCGGGCGACGGCTTGCTTGGACCCTTTTTCTTTGCGCTCACAGACGGCTCCTTCGGTTCGTTTGCAGCGACAAGCCCAGATCCTGGGCCACGCCGCAGTTTCGCCATGATAGCAGCCTCTGCCAAAAGCCGGCACGCTCACTCTGTCGCCGGTTTTGCCGCGCTCCGTTCCGACGGTGACTCATCGGATTTGTACTCGCTGTAGTGACCATAATACGAGCGATAGCCTTTGCCGCTGACATCGATCGCGTTTAGCACCACCCCGACAATCCGTCCACCGACGTCAAGCACATGCTGCGCAGCCCGCGTCGCGGCCTCTTTTGGCGTTTGTGCGTGACGAACAATCAAGACAACGCCGTCGACAAGCGTCGCCAAAATCGCCGGATCTGTAACCGGCACCGCAGGCGGCGAGTCAATCAGCACCCGATCAAACCGCCCCGCTGCATCCGCCAGAAGCTGGCGAAAGTGCTGGCCGCTCAGAAGCTCCGCCGGATTGGGTGGCGTCGGGCCCGCAGGCAGCACCGACAGATTTTCGACTTCTGACGACCGAATCGCTTCGTCGAGCGACAGCTCACCCACCAGCACATTGGTCAGGCCGCTTGTACCACTTAAACCAAAGGCCCGCGCAATCCGTGGCCGACGCAGATCGCAGTCGATGATGAGCGTCTTTTGGCCCGACTTCGCGAGCACCGTGCCCAAGCTGACGCAGCAGAGCGTCTTTCCTTCTCGCGGCAACGACGAAGTCAGCAGCAGTGTCCTGAGCTGCTGATCGGCACCGGCAAACGTCAAGTTGGTGCGAATCGCCCGACACGCCTCGGCCACCGTCGAGCGGGGATGATAGGCAACATACAAATCGGGCGGATAGCGACCCTTTGCATTCCCATCGACAGCAAAGCTTGGCAGCATTCCCAAAAGCGGCAGCCCGAGGCTGGATTCGATGTCCTGCGGCGCTTTCACCGTCCGATCAAGCGCATCAAGCCCGAGCGCCAGCAGCACCCCAAACAGCCCCGCCAGCACAAGCGACAGCGCCAGCACCACCCGAACCCGCGGACTGACCGGAATTTTGGGCCGTCGCGCATAGTCGAGCACTTTGATATTCGACAGACGCAGCCGCCCGACCATCCCGCTTTCTTTTTCGCGGTTTAGGATCAGGTTGTACTGCTTCTGGAAGCTGTCCGCGTCGCGCTTGAGCTTGTTGTACTCGATTTCCAGGCGCGACAGCCGCATGCCTTCTTGCTTGACGATTTGCAGCTCGTTTTGGACTTTCTGTTCGTCGGACAGCGCTTCGCTATAGCGAATCTGGGACGCCGACAGCGCGACATCGACTTCGCGCGCCAGCTCACGCAGGATTTGATCGACTTTCGACGTCTGCTGCTGCACTTGCGGATGGGTGTCTTGGTAGCGGGTCTTCAGCTCGGCCAGCCGCCGCTGCTCCTCGGTGTAGGCACGACGCAAATCGCCGAGAATCTGCGGCATGTCGCCCCCGAGCACCGGCACATGCAGCGCGTCGAGCTCTTTGAGCTTGCGCAGCTCGGTCAGCTGACTTTGGCGCTGGAGCTTGCGCAGCTTCACCTCGGTGAGCGCGTCGGAAAACTTGTCGATTTGGCGCGCCACCTGGTTGGTCCGATCTTCCATGCTCACCGTCAGAAGATCGTGCTTCGACTTGAACTCATAAAGTGCCAGCTCGGCGCCATGCAGCGACTTGCGCAGACGATCCAGCTCGTCGGCGAGCTGCTCGCTGGTCCGTTGGTTTACCACTTCGCGGCTCTGCGCAGCGTCTGCAACGAACTCATCAGCGACGGCATCGGCGATTTTCTTGGCCCAGTCTGGACTGGTGTGCCGGGCTGTCATAAGCAGCACCCGCGTTTCTGCCACCACGTCGGCACTGTAGTAGCTAAGCAGCGCTTCGCCAGCTTCTTCGATGGTCTGCGGCGGCGTTCCCCCGGCGAAAAAGCCCGGCTCACTGAGCAGCCGCAGTCGCAGCGCCACCCGCCGGGACAACGAATCCGACGTCAGCACTTTGCGACTGGTTTGCAGAAAATCCTGCATCAGATAGTAGTTTGCCGGCGTCGGATCGACGACATCCTGGACCGCACTACCAAGCACCTGCGGGACGTTGGCTTCGACGAGCACGCTCGACTTGGTTTCGTAAACCCGCGGCTGCGATTTCGTCCACAGCCACGCCGCCGTCGGCCACAGCACCAGCATCAGCAGAACCGCCCAGCGCCGTTCCCACAGCACAGCGACGTAACGCCACAGCTCACTGCCGCTTTCGTCTAGGCTGCGACGGTCCGTGAGCATCTTTCCACGGCTACGCGCTCCCGAATCGGGCGGAAGCTCGGTTTGCGAAGTGGGGCGCATCGTCAGGCCCTATTGTGCCACCACTTGCTCAATCCGCAGCCACGGAATGCAAGCTTTCTGCGTCTGCCAAGAGAGCGCAAACCACTGCGATGCTGTCGTCGGAAACTTCGGAAATGGCGGGTTACAAGTCTTCCGCTTCGCTGTCTATCGACGTCGCGGAACGATGCCGGGCCAGGGCCAGCGCGCTCAGCGATTCGGCACTGCGGGCAATGACTTCGATCGAGCGATGGAATTCACCAAGCCGTGTCTCTTGCGCCCGCGCCAGTTCGCGCAGTGCCTCGACGGCTTGCAGGATTTGATCGCCACCTTTGGTTTGCTCTCGCTGCGCCGTGTGAAGATGCGACACCATCTCGCTGATGGACTCGATCGAGCGGGTGATTTGCTTGCTGCCGCGCGTCTGTTCTTGTGACGACCGCTCGACGTGCTTGGTGATGTTTTTCATCCGCTCAGCGGCCTTGAGAATCTGTTCGGACCCGCGGGCTTGTTCGCTGGTGGCGGTTGCAATCTGCTGCACGGTTTCGGCGATCGAACCGATCGCATCGGTGACTTGCTTGCTGCCGCGCGCCTGCTCGACGGTGGCGCGGGCGATGTCGCGAACCATCTGCGTCGCACGCTCAGCGGCTTCGAGAATCTTGCGCAGCGCTTCTTCGGCTTGGTGGCTGACTTTGACACCTTCATCGACGGCTTTGGCGCCACGCTCGACGGCGTCAATCGCGTTGCGCGACTCCATCTGAACGCTCTTGATTAGTTCGCCGATGTCTTTTGTGCTTGCCGACGAACGCTCCGCAAGGTCTTTGATTTCATCAGCGACGACGGCGAAGCCCTTTCCGTGTTCACCAGCCTGGGCCGCAATGATGGCGGCGTTGAGCGCGAGCAAGTTGGTCTGTTCGGCAACGTCGTCGATGATGCGCAGAATTTTGTCGATTTCGCCGATCTTGTCGCCCAGTCGAGCGATGACGCGAACGGTGCCTTCGGAATAGCCCTTGATCTTGTTCATGCCGTCGATGGTCGACGTGATGGCTTGGGCGCCCAAACCGGCGGCGCGGCTGACTTCTTCCGACAGACGAGCGGTTTCGTTGGCGTTGTTTTCGACCTGGCGAATCGAAATGTCCATCTCGTTCATCGACGAGCTGGTCTCTTCCGCGGTGGCCGACAGCGCTTCGACGTTTTTGGCCACTTCGCGAATCGAGTAGGTCATTTCCTCGATCGACGTCGCCGATTCCTGCACCGCGCCCGCCAGGTTGACCATGTTTTCTGCGACCTCATCGTTCGAGGCCGCCATTTCCAAAATCGACGAGCTGGACTCTTCGGCACCGCGCGCCAGGGTTTCCACCGACTGGGCAATTTGCTTGGCCGACGCCGTCATTTCGTGGAGCGACGCACTGGTTTCTTCCAGCGCATGCATTTGCTGCCCGATGGTGTTGCGCAGATCGGCAAGTACGCCGTTGATGTCCCCGCTGGTCTTGGTCTGCGCCCCAAGCTGGCGTGACAGTTCCTGTTGGCGCTGATGCAAAATCTTGCGCAGACGTTCCATCAGCTCTGCGACATTGCCGAGCGGCTCATCGGCACCGAGCGGCACTGGTTCTTCCAGTTCACCACCGACGAGCCGACTCATCGCCAGGCGCAGCTCTGCGACCTGACTGCCAGTCCGCACCTGAAGCGTGGTATTGACCGCGATGACGACGACCACCACCGCCAAGATCGGCCATGCCGCAGCTTGTGCTTCTTTCGATACGACGAACAGGAGCCCGAGCAGCAGCGCCGCCAGGGTGACGTTTACGAGCAAACGCCCACGGACGATATGGTTCATCGCGCACAGTTTACAGCGAAATAAAAAGGAAATCTGCCTTTCAAATCTTTAGGTAACAAATCAAACACCGCGCAGCTTTCGCCGGAGCAAGCGGTTGAAAGCGCGCCGCGGTCGTGCGATGCTGCCGTCGCTGACGTTGACCCCCTAAGGCCGATAAGGAGCCATCCATGACTGAGATCACCCAGCTTGTCGCTCGCGAGATCCTCGATTCGCGTGGCAACCCGACTGTTGAAGTAGAAGTCGAGCTGTCGAGCGGTGCGCAAGGACGCGCAGCCGTCCCATCGGGCGCATCGACCGGAACGCATGAAGCACTGGAACTGCGCGACGGAGAAGCAGGCCGCTATCTGGGCAAAGGCGTGCGCCGTGCGATCGAAAACATCGTCGAAGTGATCGAACCTGCGATCCTCGGAATGGATGCGGCAAACCAAGGCGCGCTCGATGCAGCCCTGCTTCAGCTCGACGGAACGCCGAACAAATCGAAGCTGGGTGCCAATGCCCTGCTCGCGGTGTCTTTGGCGTCGGCCCGTGCCGCTGCCCACGCCCACGAGCTGCCGCTGTACCGTTATCTGGGCGGTATTTCTGCGCGGCTTTTGCCGGTGCCCCTGCTCAACCTGATAAATGGTGGGGCTCACGCCGACAGTGGACTCGATGTACAAGAGTTCATGGTGGTGCCCTACGGTGCGCCGTCGTTCCCCGAAGCACTGCGGGCCGGTGCAGAGATTTTCCACCACCTAAAGAAAGTGCTCAAAGGCCAGGGCATGGCAACTTCCGTCGGGGATGAAGGCGGTTTTGCCCCGGCGCTGCCGCGCAACGAAGCCGCGCTCGAAGCCCTGATGACCGCCATCGGCAAAGCTGGTTACAAAGCCGGCGTCGATGTCGGCATCGCGATGGATGTCGCCGCCAGCGAGTTTTTCTCGGCGGACAAGGGCATTTACAAAGTCGATGGCAAAGAGCTGTCGTCAAGTGAGCTTGTCGCTTGGTACGTCGACCTCGCAAGTCGCTACCCGATCTGCTCGATCGAAGACGGCATGGCGGAAGACGACTGGACGGGCTGGAAGCAGCTGACCGATGCACTGGGACGCAAGCTCCAGCTCGTCGGTGATGACCTGTTTGTGACCAATCCGCTGCGCTTGCGACGCGGGCTTGACGAAGGCATCGCCAACTCGATTTTGATCAAGGTCAATCAGATCGGCACGCTGTCGGAAACCGTCGACGCGGTTCACATGGCCAAACACCGGGGCTACACCGCCATCATCTCGCACCGCTCGGGCGAAACCGAAGACACCTTCATCGCCGATTTGGCCGTCGCCCTGTCGGCGGGACAGATCAAGACCGGCTCGGCGTCGCGCTCGGAACGGATCGCAAAATACAACCAGCTTCTGCGCATCCACGAGCAGCTTGGCACCGCCGCACGCTACGCCGGTCGCGCCGCATTCCCGTCGCTTGGGTAAGCCCAAGCCGTGAAAGCGGACGGTGCTGCCGACGACTTTTCGGTTTGCGCCGCCCGAAACCTTCGCTATGGTCGCCCCGCTTTGCAGCCTGCGCGATCCGTCCCCGAAAATCCCACTTCGACGCTGTCTCCTCAGATGGAGCGGGCACTGCTCCAGCTTCAGCTCCGGGTGTTCGCACTGACGTGGGTTAGCTACGCCTCGTATTACTTTACGCGCAAGAACCTGTCGGTGGTCAAAAGCCGACTGCATGAAACGCTCGACATCTCGACGACGGCGCTGGGCACGATCGAAACGCTGTATCTGGCGGCGTATGCGCTGGGCCAGTTTTTGAGCGGTGCCCTCGGTGACAAAATCGGGGCGCGCAAGCTGCTGATATCCGGCATGCTGGGGACGGCTCTGGCGGCTTTTGTGTTTGGCGCCAGTTCGACGGTGGTTCCGTTTGCGCTGGCGTTTTTCGTAAACGGCCTGGTTCAGTCGAGCGGCTGGAGCGGCAACGTCAAAGCGATGCAGCCGTTCTTTTCGTCGCAGAGCCGAGGCCGCGTCATGGGAATTTGGACCACCAATTACCAGGCCGGCGGACTCTTGGCGACGGCACTCGCGACGTATCTTTTGACCCATTTTGGCTGGCGGATGGCGTTTTTCGGTCCGGCAATCTGGGTCGTCGTCGTCGCTGTGCTGCTGTGGCTGTTTCTGGTCGAAAAACCCGAGCAGTGTGGCCTGCCCCCGGTCGAACCCGATGTCGCGCTCCGCCAAGGTGCAACGCCTTCTTCCAGCGAATCGGCGACAGGGCCCACGCTGTTTCAGCTGCTGCGCATGAACGTGCTCTGGACGCTCGGTCTTTCGTATTTTGGACTGAAGCTGATTCGCTACAGCCTGCTGTTCTGGCTGCCGTTTTATTTGAAACAGCATCTCCACTACAGCGAGTCGCTGGCCGGTTATCTGTCGTTGCCGTTCGAGATCGGCGGCATGGTCGGGTCGGTTGCCGTCGGTTGGTTTTCCGACCGTTATTTCCGCAAACAGCGGCTGCGCGTCACGGTTCCAGCGCTGCTTCTGCTGGGCTGCGCGCTCGTGCTGTATCAGTTTCTCGGTGGCAAGGGACTGTGGATAAACGCCGGACTGCTCGCCTGCGTCGGATTTTTCCTGTTTGGCCCCGACTCGCTGCTTTCGGGAACCATGTCACAAGACATCGGCGGACGCGCCGCCACCGGACGAGTCGCCGGCATCATCAACGGCATGGGCTCCGTCGGCGCAATCTTCAGCCCGCTCATCGTCGCCCGCGTCAGTGAAACATTCGGCTGGAGCGCGCTGTTTTTCGGTTTCTGCGGCGTCACGATCGTCGCAGCCGCTCTGCTGCTGGTTTCGGCGCTGCTTGTCGAACAGCAGCAACGCCACTGACCCCGCCAAAAGCAAGCGCGACCACCCAAAGGGGGTTGTGTGGCCATACCACCTTGGTGCACTCTTGCGCCAATCCACCTACAAATATCGAGGACTTTTCATGAAGCGAAGAAGTTACAGCTTGGTGCCGACCCTTGTCGGGGCGGTGCTTTTCGTCACGTCAGGTCTGACTGGCTGCAGCACCGAGCAGAGCAAGTGTGGCAGCGGCCTTTCTGAGTGCAACGGCGAGTGCCTCAATGCCAAAACCGATCCGAACAACTGCGGCGCTTGTGGCAACTCCTGTGCGAGCCCGCTCGTCTGTAGTTCGGGCAGCTGCAGCGACAGCTGCGCGGGAACCCAGGTCGCATGTGGCCGCGCCTGCGTCGAGCTTGCGTCGGATGCTCTCAACTGTGGCAAGTGCGGCAACAAGTGTGAAAACGGTGCCACTTGCACCGATGGCAAGTGCACGGGCGGCAACCAGCCCGAATGCAAAGACCGCATTCCGTTTGCGACGAGCGGCAGCTACGACCTCGATGCCAAGGTGGTGCAGGTTTCGGGCAAGCTGACCAAAAACGGCGTGGTCGTCCCCGACGGTTCCTACCGCGGCAATTTGACTTTTGAAAGCAAGACCACGGGCACCCGCTCGATGCCGTCGTTTAAGGACACCGGTGACGCCACCTACCAGGGCAGCGTGTTCGCCGGCACCTATGACGTGTTTTATAACCCGTCGGGAAACTGCTCGCAGACCGGACCGCTTCCCTGCCAGCGCACGCTGTTGCGCAGTGGCGTGAACTTGAACGTCTCGGGCTCGCTCGATTTCGACGTCAAGACCGTCCAGGTTTCGGGCAAGCTGACCAAAAATGGCGCCATCGTTCCCGACGGTTCCTATCGCGGCAGCCTGGTGTTCGAAAGCAAGCAGGGTGGCAACCGTTCGATGCCGTCGTTCAAGGACAACGGCGAAGCCACGTATCAGGGCGAAATCTTCGCTGGCACCTACGATGTTCGCTACCAAAACAGCGGCTCGTGCAGTGACCGAAGCAGCCTGCCCTGTCAGTCGATCGTCATTCAGGAAGGCGTAAACCTCACCGTTTCGGGCGCGCTGGACTTCAACGTCAAGACGGTGAACCTGTCGGGACGGCTGACCAAGAACGGCGCAATGGTTCCCGAGGGTGCCAACCGCGGCTACCTGTCGTTCGAGCTGAAGCAAGGTTCGGCGCGCACGATGACGTCGTTCAAAGACATGGGCGAAGCCACCTACCAGGGCGAAGTCTTCGTCGGAACGTATGATGTCGTCTACCGCAACGGCTACTACTGCTCGGCGGGCGGCGTGCTGCCTTGCGGCAACCTGCGGCTCAAGTCGGGTCTGGCCGTCACCGTGTCGGGCGCGCTCGACTTCGATGTCAAGACCGTCCAGGTTTCGGGCAAATTGACCAAAAATGGAGTAGCTGTTCCGTCGGGAACAAACCGTGGCTACCTGCGCTTCGAGCAGTCGGACGGCAACTCGATTTCCATGCAGGCATTCAAGGACACCGGCGACGCGACGTACCAAGGGGAAGTCTTCGCCGGCACCTACGACGTGGTGTTTGAGCCGTCGTACTACTGCAATAGCTCAAGCCCATTGCCCTGCCAGCGTCTGCGCCTGCGCAAAGCAGTTCCGCTCACGACATCCGGGTCGCTCGATGTCGACGGCAAGACCGTCAACGTGTCGGGCAAACTGACCAAAAACAGCCAGAGCGTTCCCGACGGCACAAACCGCGGTTCGCTGAGCTTTGCCCACAAAGACGGCGGCGTTGTCTCGATGCTGTCGTTCAAAGACATGGGCGATGCGACGTACCAAGGCGAGCTGTGGGCCGGAAATTACGACGTAAGCTACCTGCCCAGCTATTACTGCGGCACATCCTCGCCGCTGCCGTGTCAGTCGGCCCAGCTCCGCACCGATGTCCAGCTGACGGTGAGCGGCGCGCTCGACTTCGACGCCAAGACCGTCAACGTGTCGGGCAAGCTGACCAAAAATGGCGCCGCGATTGCCGACAGCACCTACCGCGGCAGCCTGACGTTCACGGAAAAGAGCGGCAGCTCGCGCACGATGCCGTCGTTCAAAGACACCGGCGAGGCCACCTACCAAGGTGATCTGTTCGCCGGCTCGTACAGCATTTTCTACAACCCCAGCTACAACTGCTCGATGACCAGCCCGCTGCCTTGTCAGACGACGCTGCTGGTCGGTTGCCCAGCGGCCAAGTAGCGAGCCAAACCAAAACCCCAAGAGAGAATTTTTATGAAGATCAAGAACCTCATTCTCGGCACGCTCTGTGCGCTGCTCGCCAGCTGTACCGAGCCAAATCCCCCGGCCCCCGAAGACATGATGACTCCGTGGGACGGCAACACCGAAGGCTGTATGCTCGGGCAGTTCCGCTGTGGATCGGGCTGCGTCGATGTCCAGACCTCGATTGACAACTGCGGACGCTGCGACAACAAGTGCGGCGATCGTCAGCAGTGCGTAGGCGGCGCTTGCAAAGACCAAGTCGGTGACTGTCGCAAAGACGGCGGCTGTAGCAAGGGTTACTACTGCGATCTCAACTCGGGTGCCTGCAAGCAGGGCTGCGGCGCAAACCCCGACTGCGGAATGAACGAAGCGTGCGACATCTCGACGCACAAGTGCACCTGTGATTCGAACAGCCACGACTGCGCCGGCAAGTGCGTTCGTTCCGACGACGTGAAGACCTGCGGCACTCGCTGCGATGCCTGCCCAACGGACCCGAACGGAATGGCGCTGTGCTATTTGGGCATGTGCGACGTCCAGTGCAAAAGCGGCTTCCGCGAGTGCTCGGGCGTTCCGGGCTGCTCGGAGTGCTGCCGCGACTACGACTGTCCGTTTGGATCGGGCAAAATCTGCGCGTCGAACAAGTGCGTCGTCGCCACCCGCTGCACCAAGACCAGCGAGTGCGGCATCGACGAAGCCTGCACCACCGGCATCTGCACCAGCACCGCGCCTGGCGGCACCTGCACAACCACCGCGGACTGCCCGAACGGTCAGATGTGCCAGAGCAACAAGTGCGCCGTGGTTTCGTGCCCGGCGGAATCGCATGGCTTTGCCAACTCGGCCTGCCCGGTGGGCGCTGGCTGCCGCAAAGCACGCTGCGTGAACCTGATTGATGCGTCCTGCTCAACCTGGAGCGACTGCGGCAACGACTACACCTGCGATGGCGCGACGGGCACCTGCAAGCTCATCACCGGCAGCCGCGACTGCACCACCAACTACAACTGCACAGGCTACGGCTACGGCTACGCTTGCGTGAACGGCCACTGCCAGAACGTCGGCGCGTCGTCGTACTGCCAGGCTGACGTCGAGTGCGGCTTCGGTGCGTACTGCGGACGAATCAACAAGACGGGCCGCACAAACTACTGCACCGGCATGTGCTCGGGCACCGGCTATCCGAGCTGCACGACCGGCTACAGCAACACCTGCTCGACGGTTCGCTGCAAAGCGTATGGCTCGTCGGCCAAGGGCTGCTGCTCGCGCATTCACAACACCTGCACCTATGACTCGGACTGCAATGGCTACAAGTGCGTAAGCGGTCGCTGCGCATCGAGCGCATCGTGCACCAGCACGGCGTCGTGCCAGTTTGCCGAAAAGTGCGAGTCGAACGTCTGCAAGTTCACCCCGAGCCGCACCTGCACTGCCGACAACGACTGTGGCAACGGCCAAGTCTGCATGTCCGGAAAGTGTGGCCCCGAGTTCGAAGCGTCCGGCTGGAACTAACGCCCCCTCCTCCTGTAACATGAGGCCATCCCGGCCTCATCGATCAAAGTTCTCCTGAAGAACGCCTACTTCACGCTGACCGCGGAGGAACATCCGCCGGTCTCGCTCGTCCGCATGGTGCGCTCAAGCGCGCAGTTTGACAGCCTTTCCGACGCGCGGGCACAGCACGAAAAACTGATCGAAGCGCTCGATCGGCACGGACGCCAAGGGCGCTTCATGCTGACCGATCTGCGCGAAGCGGTGCCGCGCAACGATCCCGGCTGGGAAGCCCTGATGGCAGAGCTGCGACCGCGGATGACGCGCGGCTATCGGCGCATGGGCGTGCTGACCAAGACCGCGGCGGGCACCATCCAGGTCAGTCGGCACTCACGGCAAGACGGCGTAGAAATGCTGTTGTCGGATACCGAGGAACAGATCCTCGCGTTCTTCCGCATCGCCGCCAAAATGACCCGCTAGTCCTGCACTGCGCCCCAACCGATTCGACTGCCCGACCACTTGGCAAGCATCCCAAGCAGCTCAGCGACCCATCGCTCGCTTCATGTCGAGCTTGGCGTCTTTTTCTTTCTGATCTTCGCGCTTGTCGAACTGCTTTTTGCCTTTGCCGAGCCCGATGAGGACTTTGATCTTGCCGTCTTTCAAATAGACCTCCAGCGGCAGCAGCGAGTAGCCCTTTTGGCTGGTCGCCTCGTCGAGCTTTTTGATTTCGGCCTTGTGCAAAAGCAGCTTCCGCTCGCGCCGCGGCTCATGATTGAAGCGGTTGGCGAAGCTCCATTCACTGACTTGCATGTCGAAAAGGAACGCTTCGCCGTTTTTGGCTTGGGCATAGGCTTCGGTCAGGCTGGCTTTGCCGGCGCGCAGCGACTTGACTTCGGAACCGACGAGCACCAAGCCCGCTTCCATCGTTTCCTCGATGAAGTAGTCGTGCCGGGCGCGGCTGTTGCGCAAAAGTACCTTTCTGCCATCGCCTTTTGGGGAACTCATCGCTGCCTACTATAGTCACCGCGGCGTCACTTCATCGCGCGCTTTTTGCGGACCAAACAGAAACTCGTGCACCAGCGACTGGAAGTGGTGGACTCCGTTTTCGCGTTTCCCACAAAAACGACCGCGATCATACGAACGCGAGCCGAGTCCTTTTTGCACCGCTTCGCAAATCTCGATGTCTTCCTTCTGCACCAGATCCCCAAACTCGATTCCTTTGCGAATCGCTTCGCGGGCGTCGTTTGGACTGTGTGCGATTCCTTCCGGCAGCGTCCGATTCACCATCGCTCCGTCCGTGAGCATGTACCACTCAAACACCACCCGCGTGCGCGACACCGAAAGCGGAATCACCGCATTACACTGCAAGTTGTCCGGATAGACATTGAGCATCCAGCCAGGAAACACCCAGTAGTACAGCGCCTGCGCATCACCTGTGGCGTCGGAATACAGACGTTCCTTCCCGCTGCCTGACGGGTCATTCCGTTTCCGCAGCGGCGCAATTTGGGAAGAGTAATAGCGCGCGGTCTCGACGCGGTAATTGGCATAGTCCAGTTCGCGATACAGCGACGGATGAACGACTGGGATGTGATACCCTTCCAGGTAGTTGTCGATGTAGACCTTCCAGTTGCACGCGACTTCGTATTCGACGCGCTCGCACAGCCGAAGCCGCGCCAGTTTAAATCGCTCCGTTGCTTGGGGAATTCCGTCGATCATCTCTGCCAGCGGCATGGGCGATGCAGCCAAGTTCACAAACAGAAGCGGACCAAAGACATCGACCGCGATGGGACGTAGTCCAAAGTCCTCTTTGCGGAAGCATGGCACATCATCAAATTCCGGGGCACTGCGCAGCGCTCCGGACTGCGAGTACGTCCAGCCGTGATACCGACAAGTGAAGGTCTGCCTTTTGCCACAGAGAGCGGCCACCGGACCGGCGCGATGGCGGCAGACATTGTAAAACGCGCGCAGAATTCCGTCGCTGTCACGCAAAACGACAATCGGTTCACCCGCTACGTCTGCGGTGAAATAGGAACCCGGTGTCTCGACTTGCTCCAGTCGTCCCACCGGCTGCCAGGTACAAGAAAAAATCCGCTCTCGTTCCAGCTCGAACACCGCAGGGTCTGTGTAAAGCCACGAAGGGAGTGTTTCGGCAGAGTCAACATTCGACGAAAACGGAGGTATCTCGATCGTCATCTTCCCACCACTTTTGGCTACAGAGCATAGCAAGCTTGCCCAACCCTTTCGCCACGCAATTGTCCGCTTTCTTTGCAGAAAGTGCGGGCGGAAAAACCAAGGTGACAGAAACTCTGTCCTGTGGTGTTTCAGTTTGGCGAACACAAACACCGCAAGGAGAGCTCCGATGCAGACCGTTTGGAAGACGCTGTGGACACTGGCCGCGTCTGCTCTATTTTCCGCTTCATGTACGCCGGAATTTCCGACGGTGACAGGAACCGTCTCTGTCGAACCGCTGCATTCCAAGCTGGTAAGCGATGACTATCTTTTGCGGGTCCGCCTGCCCCCTTCATATGAAACCGATCCGACGCGACGCTATCCGCTCATCGTGCAGCTTGATCCAACGTTTGTCGGACTTCATGAGTTTGACATCACCTGCGGACTTGTTTCTGAACATGCCGGCGAAGGTCGCTGGCCCGAAGCAATCGTCGTCGGTCCGGATTATCCCGATCCCAACACCCGGCTGCGCGACTACGTACTTCCCAAACCGCTTACAGAGTCGTTTTCCGGACAGAATGTCGATCTGTTTTATCGCGTGATGAAAGAAGAAATCCTGCCGTATGTTGAAGCCAAGTACCGGATCGATTCGACGAAGCGGATTCTGATCGGACACTCGGCGGGAGCGACGGCAGTGTACTATTTCACATTCCGGCATGCGCCCCCGGAAGCTCCGCTTTTTTCGGGAGCCATCGCCGCGGACGATGGAATTGAGGAGGGATTTTTCACCCTGGAACGCTGGCACGCGATGCGCACAGACTCTCTTCCCATCAAGCTGTTTGCAACGAGAGCACTGTGGAACGGAGCCGTTCAGGAAGTTCCCTACCGGGCGCTGGTTTCCCGGATTCAGTCGCGCAATTACCAAGGTCTGTCGTTTGCGGAAAAGACGCTTGATACCGACCATGGGGGTGCGATTTATCCGTCGTTTGAACAGGGTCTGGACTTCATCTTTGGGGGCGGAAAATGAACTGGGCAAAAGTCATTCCTTCCATCGCAAGTGGCTTGCTTGTCAGCGCGCTTTCCGCAACGAGCATCGCTGAAGAACCGAGCTTGGGAATCCCAAGTGGCGGCGGCGAGCACGGGCATCCGGTCCACGTCCGTTTGGACAGCGCCGCAACATACGGAATCGGCGGCCAGAGCTATCTGGGAATCGATCTGAAAATGAGCGGCTACCTGCCGGTCTGGGACACCCGACTTGGCACGGGCAGCATCGATGCCGGTGTGGTGCTCGCGTATGGAAATGAACCAACGTGGCTCGCGCCGTGGATCGATACAAGTCAGGTGCACGGAGCCACCCACCGCATCAGCTTGCTCGCACGCCTAGGACACACTTTTCACATCGGGGTCCGTCGCCGCGCCGCGCTCGGTTTCCACCTGTTTGGCGGTCTTCATGAGTGGATCAGCGCCTATTCTGTAAACTACCAAAGCGAAGGAATCAGCGGCAGCGCGGCCCTCAAACGCAGTCTGTTTGTCTCTGGAGGCGAGCTGGACTTTGCGTACCGTTTTTCCGATCCGGTCGGTCTGTATCTGGAACTGAGCGCACCGTTTCCCTACCAGTCTTCCTACGCACAGACGATGTTTCACGTCGGAGCGGGCCTGACTTTTTATCTTCGCTAGGCGCTTTGGTGGTTTCGGGTATCATCCTGCGCCATGCGCCAAGTCTGGATTACCCGCCCCGGTCCGCCCGAAGTTCTGCAAGTCAAAGAATCACCCGATCCCGTCGCTGCGGAAGGTCAAGTGCGCGTCTCTGTCCGCGCTGCCGGCATAAACTTTGCCGATCTGGTGGCACGCACCGGAATGTACCAAGACGCGCCTCCCATTCCCTGTGTGATTGGTTATGAAGTATCTGGTGTCATCGACCAACTGGGGCAGGGAGTCCAGGGATTTTCCGTCGGAGACCGCGTGCTCGCGATGCCCAAATTTGGCGGCTACAGTGACACCGTGGTCCTGCCCGCAAATCAGGTCATCCGGATGCCCGACAAGATGTCGTTTGAAGAAGGGGCGGCGCTGCCGGTGGCCTATTTGACTGCGCATCACATGATGCTGTTCGTCGGCAATCTGCGCAAAGGAATGCGCGTCCTGATTCACTCTGCCGCAGGTGGGGTGGGTCTGGCGGCGCTGGATATCGGTCGTGCGCACGGCTGCGAAATCTTTGGTGCGGCATCTGGGACAAAGCATGCATTCCTAAAAGAGCGCGGCTGTCAGCATCCGATCGATTCCGGA
Source organism: Pseudomonadota bacterium (assembly GCA_035340095.1). Classification (GTDB taxonomy): domain Bacteria; phylum Myxococcota_A; class Polyangia; order Palsa-1104; family JAEUJZ01; genus JAEUKA01. The sequence goes on from DAORGN010000019.1 coordinate 20,791, forward strand.
AAAGACATTCCGTCGCAGGTGCGCGCGATCTTGGGAAAGGAATCGGGTCTTGATCTGGTGCTGGACCCGATTGGAGGGAAGTCCTTTTCGGATTCCTACAACCTGCTTTCCGAGACCGGACGCTTGGTCTGTTTCGGTGTCTCTTCGATGAGTCCAGGCAAGAGCCGCAGCTTCCTAAGTGCGCTGGGAATGCTGATAGGAACCCGTCGGTTTAGCCCGCTTTCGCTGATGATGGACAATCGGTCGGTGCAGGGCGTCAACATGGGGCATCTGTTTTCGCGGCTGGACCTGCTTTTGCCGCAGTTTGAATCGCTTGTCGCGATGTATGAACGCGGCGAAATTCATCCCTATGTCGATCGCACGTTCCGCTTTGAGGAAGCCGCCCAAGCGCATCATTATCTGCACGATCGCAAAGCCAAAGGAAAAGTCCTCCTGGTCCCCTAAGACATCCCTTTTCTGACGGAGAACTGCCGTGTTTGTGCCTCCTCACCACCCCTACTTTGATGATCGCGCGGCGATGCTTTGGCATCGCAGCTTTGATGAAGCGTTTGCGCAGGCCAAGCAGAGCGGACGACGGCTGCTGATTGTCGTCACCCATGAGGAATGCGGAGGCAGTCGGGCGCTGCTCGAACGGGTGTTTCCCAAAGAGGAAGTCACACACGAGCTGCGCAGTGGCTTTGTCTGTCTGGCCGCCGATCTGCATCGGCACGAACCACAGGTGGCGGAGCTTTTGGCCCAGGCGCCGCGACGCGAGCCCACGCCCGTCTGTCTCTATGTCGCGGCAGAGGAAAAAGGTCCGCGGCTTCTGCTTTCCACGGCTGGGGGACGTCCGCCCGCGGTCTTTGTCCGTGATCTGACCGATGCACACGCGCGAAAGTAACGATCAAAACGCCAAGCGCGGACGCTATTCTTCGTCGGGCAGCTCTTCGTAAAAACGCACAAACAGGTTGTTGTCGCTGCCGCCGAGCCGCAGCTCATTGAGCGGACACGGCGAGCTGGCCATGCAGCGCGCGTGCAGTGCTTTGAGCTTTCTGCGGTCGTGCGCAAACGCATTCCAGTCGCCCCACTTGGGGTCCACAATGTCGATCAGCCAGTCGGTCTGCGGCCCCGGATCATTGAGCGACGCGCCCTGCCCACCAATTTCCGCGCGGCCACTCACCATGTAGGCCAGGTCGGTTTCCGACAGCACACCTTGCTCTAGCTCGCTGCCGGGATGGGTGTGGTACGTCCCGATCAGCTGCTCGCCCGGCGACAGTGGCCCCAGATCGGCGGCGATAAAATCAAGCGTGTCCCCGGAAAAACGAAACGGCGGCACCACCACTCGCGTGACATCCACGTCGTCGCCGAGCCGCTTGCCGAGCAGAAACGCCGCCACTTCTGCGACTTCGTTTTTGGCAAGTCCCTCTTGTCCCGTCGACACTTCTTTGAGCCGGCGAAGCTGACAGACCTGCCGCCCCGAAAAACGTACCCGCGACAGTCGTCCGTCGAGCATCACGACCAAGAGCCGCGCTCGCGCCTGACAGTCACTGCCCGTCGACAGGCGAGGATGTGGCACCTCATCGAGCAGCGCGCTCAAGACAGCCGCATTGGCGAACGCATCCTGGGGATCGAGCCGCGGAATCAGATCGCCGATAAGCCCACGCTCGCGCGCCCGCTCGAGTGCATGCACAGGTGGAATCGCGGGACGCTTCTTGTGCACAAGCCCAAACAGGACCGCGCCCAGACCAAATGCATACAGCGCACACGCAAACAGCGCGCGTCCCCACTGCGTCGCTCGATCCCCCGAAAGAACCCGTGTCATCGCGTGGCTGCCGTCGCCAGATCGGCCAAACGGTAGCCTTTAGTATCGCGGACCTCGGCTTATAAATGCACAAATTTTTCGTAATCTACAAAACTTACAATTGCTTGTAGCCGCAGTGCTTATGGCGGGATTGGCAGGGGCCGGGGCGCAAAGGGAGTCGTCGCAGCCGACTGGGTATCAAGGTCGGCTTCGGGATCTGGATGAAGCGACACCGACAGCACCGAATCAGCGCTGGCACGGACCGCAAGGTCGTAAAAACGGGTCAGGTATCCGACGGCGCGTACTTCCAATCGATGCGGCCCCGCCGGCATCCGCACCCGCGCTGGCTGGCCACCCGTTTGGCGAAGCAAAAGCGGCTGTTCATCGAGGAACACCGTCGCGGTCGCAGGTGAAACGCCAAGCACCAAAGTTCCAAGTGGTGGCGCAGCGGGAGCGGCATGGCAACCGCACAAACCGACGACAAACGGCAGGCACAGGCGCACGGCCCTTTGTTTGCGGACAGAAAAAGACCGGGTCATGGTGCCGCCGCCTCCGCTTCTGGGACTTCTGCCGATGGCAAGTCTTGCGCCGGCACACAGTCGAGCCGCAGCGCCGATGGACCGAGCGGCACCACCTGCATCCGCAGCCCCGCCACCGGCGTTCGATAAAGTGCCGTGCCCAGCGTTTCGGTGCTGGTCTGGGTCATAAGCTGAAAGTGGACTTGTTCATCGCCACCGTCGGAAAAAACGATCCGCCGCGGCTCGACCCGTGAAACACCCGGCAGTGCCAAGAGCGCTTTCCACAGCTTGTTCATCACCGCAGCCGTTCGCAGACCCGTCGCCAAAAGCAGCACACCGCCCCCTGGTCGCCCAAGCAGTCCGGTCCGTTCCGCCAGCTTGGTCAGCAAGGGTCGACCCACTTGGCCCACCGCTTGATCAAGCGCCGCATCGTCCCGCTCGGCAAACGCCACTCCATCGCCCGCTTCCTGCTGCGGCGGCGCCCCGGGAGCGACAACAAACTGCCAAACCCCGCGCACATGGGCCGACCAAAGCCGCGGCGTTGTACCGCGCACTTCCGCCACCGCCGATTCCAGGTTCCCCTCGAAGCTGAGCCGCATGCCCGGCCAAGTGCTACCCGGCCCACAGCGATCGGCATTGCCGAGTTCTACATTCAGCGAGCGCTGGCCCAAAAGCTCCCGCGCAGAAGCCTGTAGCTTTTCTATCAGCGGTTCCGCCATGGCGAGCTTGACGCAGAGCAAAACGCTCGGCTTTCCGTCGCTGTGCTTGGGTTTTGGCAGTGCCGTTTGCAGCTCACGCAAGAGCCGCGCGACATCGACCTGCGAGACAATTTTGAACAGAAGCCGCCCGTCTTGCTCGGTCTCCTCGACGACGCGATAGGACGATACAAACTCACGCGCGCGCGGCGCAACCAGATACAGTCGACCACGCAGCTCGGGCGCGCTCTGCTCGACCGCCTGCAAGAGCGCCTGGCCCATCGCGTCGCTGAGCGCCTGATTCCGCGTCTTGCTGGCATCGTCCGTAAGCGCCACCTGCACCGCCGTCTCGACTTGCAGTTCCTGTGCGCACGCCGACCGCAGGCCACCGCCGAGCAGGATCGCAAATAGCGCCAATCCAAGCACGAGCCGCGCGTGTCGAAAGCAAACTTGCATCTTAGTGTTCCTCGGACGGACTCGCCCCGGCATCAGGAGCCCCAGCCGTCGCGCTGTCGCTTGTAGCACGCTCTTTGCTGGCCGCAAGCGGAAGCGCAAGCCAAAGCACGACCGAACCCGTCGCACCATAATCAATCCGCTGCACCGTCGCGGTCTTTGGGTCCAGCTTGGCAACCTGATCGGCGCCACCGAATCGCGAAAGCTCGGCCTTGTGCTGGCGAACCAGAAGCGGCAGCGCTTTGCGGAGCTTGTCTTCCGCCCGACTGCGCGCCACTCGCTCCGCTTTCAGACGCGCAACATCTGCCGACGGAGGATACAAATCGGCGGCACAGCTTGCGACGGCCATCAGCCGGCCTTGGGCAAAATCTACCTGCACGCCCGCCGCCACCGTCTGTGGCTTTTCCGCGTGGGCCGCGACGGCTGCGGACACAAGCAGCGCACTGCCAAAAAACCAAGACCTCAAAGCGCTCCTCCCTTTTTGTCAAACCGGCCCGGCGTACAAATCCACGCCGCAATGTCATCGAAAAGAGGCCGCAGCGTCGAACTTCGCACGATGTCCATGTGATCCGGATCGATCGGATCGCCAAACCGTCGCCCAACCTGCCAGTGCGTGATCGGTCCGCTGGTTTCGGAAACAAAGCGAAGCTGACAGCCCGGTATCGCCATCAGCCGGTCCCCCGCGCCAGCGACGCTAAGAATCGGTTCCTTCACCCGCGGAAGCTGGGCCAAAAACGAATGCCCATGGCGATCCGCCCAGTCGCCCGAAAACACCCAACTGCCCATCTGCGCAAGGTACGCATACGGTTCGTCGTCGGACCCAATCCCAAGCCGCAAAGCCGGGAGATAGCCAAGCGGTCGCGCCGCCCAAAGCAGCGCCGAATACGACAGTTTTTTGGCCAGCCAGCGAAAGCGCCAAGACTCGTGCCGACGCAGCCAGACATTCGCCGCCAACAGCACCAGGCCATCAAACCGCACCGCACCGGCCACGTCGAACGAGCGCGCCTGCCACGCCAGCGCCAGGTGCCCAAATAGACTGTGTCCAACAGCGACTCGCGGCACATCCGGCGCCACTTGCTGTAGGTATGCCGCAAGCGCCGCCACATCAAACAACAGCGTGTCGTAGTCCCAGCGCGCGCCCAAAGACGGCCCTGGCTGGCTCTGTCCGTGTCCGCGCTGATCAATCCACAACACCCACAGCCCGGCAGCCAAAAGCGCCGACAAAAGCCCCTGCCCTGCCGGCCTATCGAGCGTTCGCCGATCGACCATCATCGCGTGGGAAAGCAGCACCACGGCCCGCGGCGCCTCGTTGCCCCGAAACCACTCCCCACAGATGATCACACCGTCCGACATCCGCAGCGCCACCGGATCCCCACCGCGCAATGCGGCATGTGACGCGGCCACGACTTCAAAGTCGTGGGGGACGGGTCGCGGTTTCGCGTTACTCGACGTTTGGGCCACGATTCCTCGTTTTGTCGGCCCATGGTAGCCTGAATCGCCGGGGGTTTGACTGGCCATGGCCAAGCTCTTCTATCGGGATGTCTCGGGGACGACAGGATCAATTGAACTGGGATCGGTGCCGGTGCTCATCGGACGAGCGACGGACTGCCAGATCCAGACACAGGATGCGCAGGTATCACGGCGGCACGCGCGCGTGATCTTCGACGGCTCCGGCTATTTTGTCGAAGACACGGGCAGCGCCAACGGTGTGTTCGTCAACAACGAACGGGTGCCGCGCTATCAGCTCCGCCACGGGATGACGTTTCGCTGCGGACATCTGGAAGCGCGCTTCGAATCGGAAGCCGCCGCTGCACCAGCGGCCCCCGTCGCGGCTGTACCTCCACCACCGCCCGTCATTTCTGCGCCGCCGCCACCACCACCGGCTGCGGTTGCGTCACCACCGCCACCGTCGCCACCACCGCCCGCTGCGGCTGCGCCGCCACCACCGCCCGCGGTGCCCGCACAGGCAGCCGAGCTTGCCAGTCTGCGCAGCGAACTGGAAAGCGAGCGACGCAAGCGCACCGATCTGGAATTCGAAATCACGGAGCTTAAGCGCAAGCTTGACGAAACCCAGGCACGGCCCGCCGCCACCAGCGACAGCGACAGTGAAAAACTGCGTCGTCGGGTCGAACAGCTCGAATCAGAGCTCAAGCGCAAAGGCAGCGCGGCAGCTCCGACGGGTGGAGGCGCACCCAGCGAAGCACAAAAGGCTGCCGAGGCAGAGCGCGATCGCCTGCGCACCCGCGTCGCTGAGCTGGAAGCCAAGAGCAAAGAGCCGGTCAAAAACGACGATCAAGAAATGGAACTGATTCGGCTCCGTCGCAAAGTCGAGCAGCTTGAAGCCGATCTGAGACGAATTCGCGGCGGCAAACCGGCGGAGCCAGCGCCCGCACCCGCACCAACAGGCGATGCACTGGTCGCCGAGCTGGAAGAAAAAGTCCGACGGCTGATCAGCGAGCGCGACGAAGCACTGCAAAAAGCCAGCGCGCCAGTCCTCGTCGCAGCGGCAGCCCCACCACCGACCGATCCCAAAATCGCTGAGGAGCTGGAAAAAGCCAAGCGTCGGATCGATCAACTGGAATCGGAACTTCGTCGAAAGCCCGTCGGACAAGTCGCCGACACCCAGCGCGCGACCGAGCAGCGGACCGAGCTGGAATCGGCGCTGCGCCAGCTTCGCGATGTTGAAAAAGAACGCGACAGCCTGCGCGAGCTGGTGGCGCGATCGTCGGGAAGCGGACGACCGGCCAAAGCGACGCTCGATGGAATTCAGACCGTCAGCGACGGACTGGCCGACATTCGCGCCGCGCTGCGGGCAGCCGGTGACGATGTGGCGCTTGAACAACTGGAACAGCTCCGCACGACGCTGCGTCAGGTGTGTAGCGCCCTCGGGTTGACGACGTAGCCAACCGCAGACACGACGGATTTATTTGTTGCGACCGGGCTTTTCAGGTTCGGCGCGCAGAATCGTAAACTCGACTTCGGCGGGCTGGATTTCGTAGGCAATTCCCGGAGGCAAATTGACGATCTGGGGCCGCTTGTGGAACACCGATCCCACCGGCTTGCGCTCGTCGGGCGATGTATCCAGCATAAGCTGCGGCACGTCGAGGAAGCGATCGAGCCCCTGACCACGCAAAATCACCATCGCCGTCGTCGGATTGAGCCGGACATTTTGCGGCTGACCATTTGGCGTAATCGGCACGCTGGCATAGTGGCGCTCGACCAGCTCGACGACGATTGTGGCGGTAAACTTCGGCGGTGGCTCGTCGGCCAGTCGCACATGCTTGGGCAGCGGCGCTAGCTCGACGGGAACTGTGACGGTATCGCGCACATTCACAAGCGACAGCGGACGAGACAGCACGTTGTGCATGCTTTCGAGCACGTTCTGCGCACCGCGCAACCGCACAAGCCGTGGCGTCGGTGTCGCCTGTTTGAAGCGATAACCTTCGGGCGGCTCGCCTTCGATCGTCAGGTTGACCCCGAGCGAAACCAGCGCTTCGGGTTCAAAGTGCATGTACATCCCGACGGGATTGAAGCTTTCGATTCGCAGCCCCGGCGGCAGACGCACCATTTCGGGCGAAAAACGCAGCTCTCCGTCGCTCAGATTCGACATGTCGATCACGATCGGCTGCAGCGCGGTGTCTTCGATGCGGCTGATCCGCGCCCACGGTCCCCGCACCGTCACCCGCACCTCGCTGAGCTTTTGGTCCGACACCATGATGCGGCCCCGCGGCTCGATGTAATTGACGCGGACGTACAGCGTCGTGCTCTGCTCAAGCTCGGTGCGCACAAAGATCGCCAGACCGACGGCGACGATCAGCGCAAACGCTTTGAGCAAGAGGTCTTCGACGAAGACTCGGTAGAGGAAGTCGCGCACGGGGGCTACTCCGTCTTCGCTTTGGCACCGTCTTTGTCGGGTGCCGGTTGGGCTGCCAGGTCGTCGGGACGAATCGCCGGCAGCTTGTGGGTGTCGCCATCCAGCTCGACGGGCTTTTTGGCCACCGCGCCGCGATCGGCGGGAATCGGCAGCGTCGCCAGTTCATGAACGGACGGAGCCACGCCCGCAGGAGCCACCGGGGTCGACGGAACCGGCTCGACAGGCAGCGGCTGGGTCGGCATTGCGTCATTCGACGGACGCGAGCCCATCGACGGCAGCGGCACACCGCCCAGGCTGATGTCATTGGCCGAGCGATCGGCTTTGCCGGTGCGCCCGGTCGGACGGTCTTTGCTTTTGTTTTTCTTTTTTTGGAACAGCCCGAGCAGCGCTTTGCGCACGTTCAGCGCGTCGAGATCCCGAATGATGTTGCCGCTAAAACAGACCGAAATGGTGCCGCGTTCTTCGCTTACGACGACGACAACTGCATCGGTTTCCTCGGTCACACCGACGGCGGCCCGGTGGCGTGTCCCCAGTTCTTTGTCGAGCTTGCTGTTGCCCGACAGCGGCAGCACGGCGCCCGCTTGCGCGACTCGCAGGTTGCGGATGATCACCGCGCCGTCGTGCAGGTGATTGGCAGGCTCGGGAACAAACAGCGTCACCAGCAGTTCTTTGGTGACTTTGGCATCGAGGTCTTGCCCGACTTCACCCAGGTGATCGGTCAGATCGGCATCGCGCTCCAGCACAATCAGCGCACCGATTTTTTGCCGCGCCAGCTCGCCCGCGGCCTGGACGACTTCTTCGATGACGTAGGTTTCTTCGTACTGCCGTCGCATAAACAGGTTCTGACCGACCTGCATCAGCGCCCGACGGATGTCCTGCTGAAACAGCACGACGAAGAAAATGATGAAGTAGTTTATCAGGTTTTCGAACAGCCACGACACCGCGACCAGATCGAGCCGCTTGGCAAGAAAGTAAAGCCCGGTGATAAGCGCCAGGCCGGTCATTGCCTGCGCCGCGCGCGTGCCCCGCACCAGCTTCAGCGCTCGGTACAGGATGTAAAAAATGATGATGACGTCGGCACAAGCGATCAGGGCTTCACGCCAGTTGATCGCCGCCGCGAGCGTCCGCAGAGACAGCCACATCGGGGCGAAAACGCTCATGAGCCGGGCCTCCCCCGCGACAGTGCCGCATGCGTCACGAGCGCGAGCTTCGTTTCGGCGACATCATGAACCCGCACGATAGAAGCCCCCGCTTGCGCCGCCACCACGGCCCCAATCAGCGACGGAATCAGCCTGGAATCGACCGGCTGTCCAGTCAGCGTACCCCACAGCGACTTGCGCGAACAACCGACCAAAAGTGGACGCTCAAGCTGCGCTTTCAGACGCTCTGTGCTGCGCAAAAGCGTGAGGCTCTGCTCTGCGGTCTTGGCAAAACCGATTCCGGGGTCGTAAATGATGCGCTGCAAAAGCGATGGGCTGTCGTCGGTCAGCATGCGCGCTGCGAGCGAAAGCTCTGCACAAACAGTGTCGCACAGATCGCCGTCGTAGTCGGTAAGCTCGCGCATGTTTGCTGGTGTGCCTCGGGAATGCATGACCACAATCGCATCGAAACCGGCCAGCAGCCGCTGTCTTTGCAAGTGCGAAAGCCGCGCCGCACCTGGCGAGTCGAGCTCGGGCGAAAACAGGTGCTGTGGAAACGCCAGATTGAGCACGCGAAAGCCCAAGTCCAAGAGCCGCGCCGCGACCTCGGCGTGTCGGGTATCAATCGACAGCACCGCCGGCAGACCGAGCCGCGGCAGCTCCGACACCACGGGAAAGAGCCGCTGCCATTCTTCCTCTGCGGACAGAAGCTGGGCCAGAGGTCGCGTCGATTCCGCGCCCAAGTCGATCAGCTGGGCCCCCTGCGCCACCAGGGTTTCGACATGACGCAGCGCGGTCCGGGGATCAATCAGCTTGCCACCGTCGGAAAACGAGTCTGGCGTCAGGTTTACGATCCCCATCACCGCACAGGTTTTTCCATCAAGATCCAGCCATTTCCCGTCGCTGCGTTGCAAACGTAGAGGTGCAATCTCGGGCCGCAGAAAGACGGGATTTTGGTGGTTCGCGATCATGGTGTGTGCAGCGTGTCTAAGCTTGGACGACCGGCGCGCCGCGACCTTACAGCGACGCAGTGGAAAAAATGCGTGGAAATACTAGCCTCGCCGCCAAGCAAAAGGAAAATTGCGGCGCGCCATGAACCGTTCTGTGAGTGCCAAGTACATCGATCCGCTCGATCACATCTGGATCTCTGCCGCCAAAGAGCTGGGACTGAAAGTACAAAGGTCACCGCACGGCTACGCGCACACCGATGGCAAAGGCAACCTGTATTTCGCGCCTCCGGATGAACTGGACGACGACGACTGCCTGGCTCAGATGATTTTCCACGAGCTGTGTCACGCGCTGGTTCAAGGCGAAGGCAGCTTCGACAAGCCTGACTGGGGTCTTTCCAACGATGAGCAAGCCGATGTGTACGCAGGCGATGTGACGCGCGAGTGGGCGTGTCTGCGTGTCCAAGCTTCGCTGCTGCGTCCGTATGGACTGCGCCGCCTGCTCGCCCCGACGACGGATTTTCGTGCATTTTATGACAAGCTGCCCCGTCACCCGCTCGCCGAAGCCCCCGAGCGCGAAGCAGCGCTGGCCCAAGCGGGTCTTTCGCTCGCGCATCGGCCTCCGTTTCGTCGGGTGCTAAGCGATGCACTGATCGCCACCTGTGAACTGCACCGCGCGGTCAGCAAATCCGCCCGGCAGCCGACGAATCCCAAAGCCGAACCGCATGAAGCGCCGCTGCCGATTTTGTGGCACAGTGTCCCGTCGCCCAAGCTGCACAAAAGCGGTCTGCCGATGTCGGACGGGATGTTTGAAGCACCGCGCGGCACGACCTGCCAGGACTGCGCGTACTGTCTGCCGCCCGAAAAGCGCGGCGCGTCGCATCGCTGCCAGCGCACTGCGGTGGACGATACGCCAGGCAAAGTGGTGAAAGAAACGACGGGAGCGTGCGCGCTGTTTGAACCGCCGCTCGACTGTCAGCGCTGCGCCGCGTGCTGTCGTCATGCCTTCGATCTGGTGCCGGTGCGAACCACCGATGAGATCACCTGGAAACATCCCAAGCTGGTGGGCAAAGCCGGCAAAGACTTGACCGTGCTGCGTGATCCTGTCCGTCGCTGTTGCGCGGCACTGGATGGTTCTTTTTCCGATGGCTATGGCTGTCTGATTTATTCCGAACGCCCGCGCACCTGTCGTGATTTTACAAGCGGCACTTTCAACTGCTTGGAAGCGCGACGTCGCGTCGGTCTTGATGCGTAAACCCCATTCCCAAGCGGACTCCCAAAGATGACGTACACCAGTTTTTCGCTTTCGGTCAGCGATCACGTTGCGCAGCTTGTGCTGTGTCGTCCCGACAAGCTCAACAGCCTGACGATCGAATTTTTTCAGGAACTGCTGGATGTCTGTCGTGCGCTGGAAAGACGCAGCGATGTCCGCGTACTGGTGATTTCATCGACGGGAAAACACTTTACGTGCGGACTCGATCTGATGGCGCTGGGATCGCTCGCTGCGGATCTGGGACATGGCGAGCGATCACGCGCGGCGTATACCTTGCGAACCTGCGTGCACGAACTTCAGCAGAGCATCAGCGCAGTGGAAGCGCTGCGAATTCCAGTTCTGATTGCGGTGCATGGCGGCTGCGTTGGTGGTGGTGTGGATCTGGCGACTGCGTGTGATCTGCGCTACTGCACGGCGGATTCCTTTTTCTGCGTGCAGGAAACCAACGTCGGTCTGGTTGCTGATTTGGGAACGCTTCAGCGGCTTCCCAAGCTGATTCCCGATGGTATCGCGCGCGAGCTCTGTTTCACCGGACGAAGGCTGCCCGCCGATCGAGCGCTCGCGCTGGGACTTGTCAGTGCGGTGTTTCCGGATCACGAAACGATGCTGCGCGAAGTGAACAAAACCGCGCAAGAGATCGCGAGCAAGTCACCGCTTGTGACCGCCGGAATCAAAGATGTCCTACACTTTGGACGCGACCACGGAATCAAGGATGGTCTGTCATATGTTGCGGTTTGGAATGCGGGCATGCTGTCGGCCCAAGACCTGATGGAACAGGCCGCGGCCAAAGGGGCCGGACGTCCCGCAAGGTACGACGATCTGCCGGCTCCCAAAGACCTGGTGAAAGTCCGTTAAAGGACTTTGAGGACAAGCTGCGCGAGCAGTCCAAGCAGCGTGATCTGTCCCAGCGCAAAACACACCGTTCGCCATGGCTGCTTCTGCGCAAGATACATGATGGTGTGAAACAGGCGCGCCGCAAAATACAGTCCAAAATACGCCCATCCGCCCGTCGCAGAACCACCAGTCAGCGTAAACAGCAGCGCCACAAACAGAAACGCCGGAATGTTTTCCAGATCGTTTTGGTGGGCGCGCTTGGCACGAAGCACATCCGGCGCATCTTGCGCTTCCACATGCGATCCGGGGTTGACTCCGGTGTCTTCCGGATTCACCACCACGCCGGCCTTGCGTCGTGCATTTGCCGTTGCAAACGCCACGCCCACCATCTTGAGAACCAGCAGAACAGAAAACACGATCAGGGGTTTGGCTGCCGGAAGCGCAAGAAATGCCGTCATCAAGGACTCCTTTGCTTTGGGGGGCGCACGGGACGTGTCCGCAGCGTGCGAACTTGTGTTCTATATCACAGTGGCAGCAGCGCCGATACAGATCCACATCGCGCCATGCCACTTGCATTTGCGGCCAAGGTGCGTCACAAACTTAACATCATGAAAAAAATATCTGCTCTGTTTCTGGGACTACTGGGTACTGCTTCTTTGGGTGCTGTGCTGTGCGGATGTTCGCAAGGCGGCAGCCCCCCTTCTTCCACCGATACGGGCAATTCGGATCTGTCTGTGATGAATTCCACCGACGGTGGCGGTACCGATGACATGGCGGTGGCACCGCTTGATTTGGCGATGCCCGATCTGTCGATGCCGGACTTGGCGATTCCCAATGATCCGCACATTCCGGCAAGCTGCACGGGCGCACAGCTCAACCTCGCGAGCAAATTTCCGATGGGCGCATCGTATGTGGTGCTCGCAAACTACACGATGAAATATGAGCAGCGATCGTGTACGGACTTTACCGGCTGTGGCAGCTGGGGACCATCGACACCGTCGTGGGGACCGAGCGGAAGCGGCAAGGTCTACCTAAAAGTCACGGGCACCGGAATCATCGTTGCAGTGGTCGATAACAGCGCAGGATCAGCCTACGGAACGCCGGTCTACAACTTGGGAATGGACTGTGCGCTCAGCGCGGGAGTCTGGAACTGCGGACGCTATCACGACACCGAAATCGTCGAGGGCGCGAACTTCCTGAAGTTTGAAGGCAAAGACAAGTTCAGCGGCGTTGAGCTTCCGGTGTTCGGTGAAGTGCTGGCAAACTGCGCGCGCTTTTACGGCACCGTACAAGGCGTCAAGACCGCCGGTTCCTACAAGGAATACCGCGGCGGCTTCCTGCTCCGTTACTAATCAGTTTGGGAGTCCGGCCTGGGGCAAAGACAGCCGAAGGACGCGCATGGGGACTCCGCCTTTGGGACCAAACGTCGCGCCCCGCATCACCGGCTTTATCTCTTTGTCGTTGGCAAGCGCCAGCTCCGCGTGCGAAAGGATTTCGTGCGCGACCAGCTTCATTTCGTAGTTTGCAAACGCCGCGCCCAAACAGCGACGGGTTCCGCCACCGAACGGAACGAACTCGAACGGAGTGAACTTGTGCTCTAGGAATCGCTCGGGACAGAATCGCTGCGGGTTTGGATAGATCGCCGGATTGTGATGAACGCCGATCGCGCTGACCGAAACCGCATGTCCCGCCGGCACTGTGTAGGGCCCAAGCTCGATGGGAACGCGCAGTTTCCGGAAGGTTTCCGCCACCACGGGATACAGCCGCAGCGATTCGTTTGCACAGGCATCCAGATAGCGACACTGCGCAATGGACTCCGCTTCAGGATGTGGTCCGAGCGCATGCAGCTCTTGCCGCAACTTCACCAGCGTTTCGGGGTTCCGGTACAGGTGATAAAACATCCACGATAGGCCAAGCGCCGTGGTTTCGTGTCCGGCGAGCAGCAGCGTAAACAGCTCATCCTGAATCTGCGCATCGCTCATCGTGCTGCCATCGTCGTAGTGCGCGTGGATCATCATGCTCAGGATGTCTTCGCTGGGTGGGCGGCTGCGACTTTCCGCAATCCGCGCCGCCAGTGCGTTTTCCATTTCCCGGCGCGTTTCGTAGGTCTTGGCAAACAGCTTGAAGCCAAAATACTCTCGCCGCAGCGCTGGAAAAAACAGCATCAGCGGACTCAGACTCTCCATGTACGTCACCGCCAGCTTCTGCGTGCGTGCCGACTCTTCTGGATCGGCCAGCCCGAACACCGCATTGGCGATCACCGACAGCGAGATCCGCTGCATCGCGCCCTGAAAATCAACGACTTCGCCTTCTCGCCATGAGCGCATTTCCTGCTGCACGGCTTTTTGCATCACCTGTCCATACGCGCGCATCCGAGCGCCATGGAAAGGCGGACCCAATAGCTTGCGCTCGCGCCGATGTTTTTCGTTGGTGATAACCAGTATCGAATTCGGCCCCGTCACCACGTCGATGCCATCTTCGGGATAAATTCCGATCTGCGAAGTATCGAGTGTGAAGATGGTCTTTACGTGTTCGGGATTGCGGGTCAGCACAACGGGGCCGTTTGGTCCATGGAACAAAAAGGTGTCGCCGTGCTGTCCGAAGGCTCGCTCATAAAAACGATACGGACTGCTCAGGTACTGCAGCGCGTTATACGCTGCGATGCGGGAACTTTCGGGAAGCGGCTGGGATGTCATCGCAGACTCCTTTTCTGACATCGTAGCACCATCCCACCCTGCGCGGTGGGTCTTGTCGACCAGCCTGCGGCTGTGCGGTTTGATGGCCGCCTAGAAAGCACGTTCCTATCTGATGATTCCGGGGATTTGGAAGCGAGCAAAGCAGGGGAAGGGAAAGGAACTGGCAGAAGGGAACCGCGAGGACCGTGCAATATGAAGCATTTTGTCTGCTTCATATTGCACGCTGATCAGAAGTTACGCCGCGTTTGCGCCGTGGCACTTCTTGTACTTCTTGCCCGAACCGCAGGGGCACGGCTCGTTGCGTCCGACCTTGGCTTCTTCGCGCTTGGCCGTCTTCTGCTTCGGATCTGCGCCTTCGACTTCGGCTTGATCGTCGCGGCTTATGTCGCGGGTGCTCTTTTCGTCTTCCGCGCCTGATGTCGCCGATGACTGGTGCTGAAGCACAACACGACGCGCCTTGTGCTTAAACTCCGGCAGCTTCTGTTCGGCTTCCTGCTCGGGCGTTTCGGGCTGCGCTTGCTGATCAAGACGGACCAAAAACAGCTTCTTGGCTACGTTCTGCGAGATGGTGTCCGTCATCTGCATGAACATGTTGTAGCCCTCTTTTTTGTACTCCTGTTTCGGGTCTTTCTGACCGTAGCCACGGAGTCCAATGCCTTCGCGCAGATGATCCATCGCCTTCAGGTGATCGATCCACTGCGAGTCGATTTCCTCGAGCCAGAAGTGCCGCGCAAAGTACAGGAACGCCAGCCCCAGCTCGGCCTCACGCGATTCGGTGTACTTTTCGATCTGTTCCCACGCCATGTCGGCGATCGAACCGACTTCCAGGTTTACGTCCGTCAGCGTGACCGCAACGCCGAACTGGTCTTTGATCGCCGCTGCAAGCGCGGTCATGTCCCAGTCATCGGGCGTCTTGTCTTCTGGGCAGTACTCGACGACGATTTTTTCGACCAAGTCGTATGCCAGATCGAACACCCGCTTGCGCTGCTGAACCAGCGACACCGCGGTTTCGTGAACGATCTTCTTTACTGCCTTGTCTTTGTCGGTCTGTTCCTCGCTGCCAAACTCGATCACCGATCCAAAGCGGCGATACAGCTCGTGGGTCAGATCACGCGCACTGCGCAGCTTGCCTGACTTGCCGCTCGCTTTGGCGATCTCGCCGGGTTTGTCACCAAAGTGCGATCCAGCCTCTGCCGCTTCGCCTTCGGGATTTTCCCAGAATGCGTCGACGATGACTTTGACCACTGGTTCCAGCCGCTTGTCCCAGCCTTCGTATTCGGCTTTGACCTTATCGACGGACGGTGCCGTCACCGCAACATGCTCGTCGCTGTCGGCGGAATCCTTCGGCGCAGGCACCGGGATTCCTTTGCCGCCCAGGATCGCTTCGACATCAAAGCCCGGCAGCCGACCTTCCAGCACCGACCGACGCAGCGCATAGATGCTCTTGCGCTGCTGGTTCATCACGTCGTCGTACTCGAGCAGGTGTTTGCGCATGTCGAAGTGGTGCGCTTCGACTTTGCGCTGCGCGTTTTCGATCGCGCGGTTGACCATCGAGTGTTCGATGGGTACGTCTTCTTCCATACCGAGCCGTTCCATCAGCCCGGTGATCCGCTCGGCACCGAAGATGCGCAGCAGATCGTCTTCCAGCGACAGATAAAACCGCGACGAACCGGGATCGCCCTGACGACCGGCGCGACCACGCAGCTGGTTGTCGATGCGGCGCGATTCGTGTCGTTCCGTACCGACGATGTGCAGGCCGCCAAGCTCGCGCACCTTCTTTTTGTCTTCGTCGGTGGTCTTTTTGTGCTTTGCAAACGCCTCTTTGTATTCGGGCGCTGTTTCGTCGCAGGCACCGGGACGGCAGGCCATCTCTTCGCCGTAAATTTCGGTGCGCGCCATAAACTCGGGGTTGCCACCGAGCAGGATGTCCGTACCACGACCGGCCATGTTGGTGGCGATCGTGACCTGCTTGCTGGCACCGGCCTGGGCGACGATGGCGGCTTCCCGCGCGTGCGCTTTGGCGTTGAGGACGTTGTGCGGAATGCCTTTTTTCTTGAGCATTGCCGACAGAACTTCGCTCTTTTCAACGCTGACCGTACCGACGAGAACCGGCTGGCCACGCTCGTAACACTCGGCGACTTCCTCGATCACGGCGCGGAACTTGCCACGCTCGTTTTTGTAAACCAGGTCGGGGTGATCCTTGCGCACCATCGACAGGTTCGTCGGGATCATCACCACGTCGAGCTTGTAAATCTTGTGAAACTCTTCCGCTTCGGTGTCGGCGGTGCCGGTCATGCCGGCCAGCTTCTTGTACAGACGGAACAGGTTCTGAAACGAAATCGTCGCCAGCGTCTGCGTCTCTTCTTCGATCTGGACGTTTTCCTTCGCCTCGATCGCTTGATGCAGACCGTCAGACCAGCGCCGACCCGGCATCAGACGCCCGGTAAACTCGTCGATGATCACGACTTTGCCTTCGTCGGTGACCATGTAGTTTACGTCTTTTTTGTACAGCGTATGGGCGCGCAGGGCCTGCTGGACGTGGTGGTTCCACTCGATGTTTTGCGCGTCGTACAGGTTGTGGATGCCGAGCAGCTTTTCGACTTTTTCGACGCCCGAATCGGTCAACACCGCCGAGTGATGCTTTTCGTCGACGGTGTAGTCGATGTCTTTCTTAAGCCGCGGAACGATCTGATTGACCTTGTAGTAAAGCTGCGCCGACTGCTCCGCCGGGCCCGAAATGATGAGCGGCGTGCGCGCTTCGTCGATCAGAATCGAGTCCACTTCGTCGACGATCGCAAAGTGCAGATCGCGCTGCACGTAGCGCTCGATCGACTCCTTCATGTTGTCGCGCAGGTAGTCGA
>DAORGN010000020.1:0-31678 GCA_035340095.1 Pseudomonadota bacterium
CCTAGTACGAACGCAACCGACATTTCAACACCAGAATCGGTGCCGCATTTGACAGTCGTGCGGCCTGCGTGTTACCCGAGATGAACTGCCGTCAAGGCGTGATTCACCAATCGAAGGAGCCTCAAACCCATGGCTGTGCCTACGTCTGCTGCTGACCTGTTCGATACGATCCTCCCGCCGAAGATTGCCGCGTCGCCCGACAAGGCTCGTGAAATCAACGCGATCTACCAATTCATCATCACCGGCGAGGGTGGCGGTCAGTGGAACGTCGACCTCGCGTCGAATCCACCGTCGATCACCCAGGGCGAAAAGCCCGGCGCAAGCTGCACCATCGAAGTCGCCAACACCGACTTCCTGGGTATGCTCAAAAACCCGGCGCTCGGAATGCAGCTTTTCATGACCGGCAAGCTGAAGGTCAAGGGCGACCCGATGCTGGCGATGAAGCTCCAGAAGCTGTTCTCGCTCGGCTAAGCACTGCCCGTCTCCGCGTTTCCCACCCCCAATCCCGCACGGAAAATCATGCAGCCGCTCTCTGGCGTTCGCGTCCTTGATCTGTCGCGGCTTCTGCCCGGTCCGTATTGCACGCTGGTGCTGTCGGACCTTGGGGCGCAGGTCGACAAAGTGGAAGATCCTCACGTCGGGGACTACCTGCGGCTGATGCCACCGCTGGGTCCACCATCGGGGGAAAATCCGGGTCTATCGGGTCGTTTTTCGGCGATAAACCGCGACAAGCGCTCGCTCTGCCTCGACCTCAAGCATCCCGAGGGTCGCAAAGCGCTGCTGAGACTGCTCCCCCACTATCAAGTGCTCGTCGAGAGTTTCCGTCCGGGGGTGATGGCGCGACTTGGGCTTTCTCTCGAAACGCTGCACGCTGCAAATCCGGCGCTCGTCGTCTGCTCGATTTCGGGCTACGGCCAAGACGGTCCGTACAAAGAGCGCGCCGGTCACGACCTAAACTACGCGGCGCTGGCGGGGGTGCTGTCGCAGTCGGGTCCGTCACCGCAAGATCCGCCGCATCCACTTCCGATTCAGCTGGCCGATCTGGGGGCTGGCGGGCTGTGGGCGGCGGTGGGAATTTTGGCGGCGCTGCGCAAAGCCGAGCAGTGCGGCGAGGGCAGCCACCTCGACATCTCCATGTGCGAGGGGACGCTGAGTTTTTTGATTCCCGATCTGGGCAACCTCGAAGTGCTGCCCACAGGATCGCCACCGCCCCAGCGTGGCGCTGATTTGCTGACGGGTGGCGCCGCTTGCTACAGCGTGTACCGCACCCGTGATGACAAGTTTGTTGCCGTCGCGGCGCTGGAACCAAAATTTTGGGCCAACTTAAACCATGTGCTCGGACGGCCCATCGATCCAAGCGAGCTGCTGGCCCCCCCCGACGAGCAAGAGCAAATTCGCAGCGAACTGGCAGCGATTTTTTTGCAAAAGACACGCGCCGAATGGGAAGCGATCTTTGCAAATGCCGATGCCTGCGTCGAACCTGTGCTGTCGCCAAGCGAAGTCAAAGCGCATCCTTTGCACAAGGCCCGCGCGGTGTTTTTCGATGGCAATGAATCACCCGATGGTCCGCCCTTGCCCCAGGTAAAAACGCCGCTGCGGCCACGCGGAAAGCCCTGTGGAACACCGCCGGAACATGGACAGCACAGCCGCGACATCTTGCGCGAAGCGGGCTTTTCCGAAGGTGACATCGACGCACTCCTCAAGCTGAGCGTGACCAAATAGCCATGGTGATCTCTTCGCACTCCGATCCGCTGACGCTGTTTGCGCACTATTTTTCGCGCGCCAAGGAAGACGTAAGCCACGACCCGACGGCGGTGGCTTTGGCGACGGCAACGCCCGATGGTTTTCCGTCGCTGCGCATGGTGCTGCTCAAAGCGATTGACGACCGAGGGCTGGTGTTTTTTACGAACTACGAATCGCGAAAAGGTCGTGAGCTGACGGAAAATCCGCACGCGGCGATGTGTTTCTATTGGCCGCGCAGCGAAGTGCAAGTGCGAGCCGAAGGCGTCGTTGAACGGCTATCACCGTCGGATTCCGATGCGTATTTCCAAACCCGACCGCGGCTAAGCCAGGTCGGTGCGTGGGCTTCGCAGCAGAGTGCGCGGCTTCCAAAACGCCAAGATTTGCTCGATCGCGTCGCTGAAGTCGAATCGCAATATGCCGGGAAAGACATCCCGCGCCCGTCGAACTGGGGCGGTTTTCTGCTGGTTCCGCAGCGGATGGAGTTTTGGCAAGGCGAGCCGGGACGGCTTCACGATCGATTGGTCTACGAGCGGAATGACAGCGGCTGGCAGACGTTCCGCCTGTTCCCGTAGCGAAACGGTCTGACCGTCGATTCAGCGGTTGGGGTCGGTTAGCTGCCGTGGCACTTTTTGTATTTTTTGCCGCTGCCGCACGGGCATGGGTCGTTGCGACCGACTTTTGGATCTTGGCGAATGAACGGCTGTTTGGCGAGGAACACGCTCGGGTCCAGGTCGCCGTGATCGTGGTCATGATTGCAATCCGGACCGTGCACATGGCCGGTCTGTGGCGATGTCTTGCTCATGCGCCGCACTATAAACAGGCCACCGCTTGGTCGGCGTGAAAAAGTCGCGGTCAGCCGTCGCCACAGCCCGCTGCCGCGACTTGTCGGTATCGAGCCGCTGACATTCCGTGGTAAGGGTTTGGAATGTCCGCAGCCCCACAGGGTCGGCTGTCCGAGCGTGGTCGCAACGCGCCAGCCAGTCCGATTCGCAAGCTTGAGCCGCTCGCCCGTCGCGCAAGTGATCGGGGAGTGAAAATTTATCACCTCAACATCGGCCAGCCTGATATCGCGACTCCGACGGAATTTGTCGAGCACGCACGGCTTACACCGGGCGAAGTGCTGAGCTATTCACCGTCGGCAGGTCTTTATCCGTATCGGCAAGCGCTCGCCAAGTACTACAGCTCGCTTGGGCTGGCGGTGCCGATTGAGGAACGCGATCTGCTCATCACGACGGGCGGTTCGGAAGCGATCCTGTTTACGCTGCTCGCGCTGTGCGATCCCGGCGACGAAGTCATCACCCCCGAGCCGTACTACCCGAACTACGGGATGTTTGCGCTGATGGCGGGGGCCGAATTAAAGACGCTGCCGACGCGGATTGAAGATGGCTTCCGACTACCGTCACCGACGGAGTTTGCGCGTGCGGTGACGCCCAAAACCCGCGCGATTCTGCTCTGCAACCCATCGAATCCGACGGGAGCGGTCTACAGCCGCGAAGCGCTGGCAGAAGTCGTAAAGCTCTGCCGCGAGCACAATCTGACGCTGATCTGCGACGAGGTCTATCGCGACTTCGTCTACGGCGGTCAGAAAAAACAGAGCGTGCTGGAGCTACCCGAGGCGGCAGATGTCGCGGTGGTGATTGACTCTTTGTCGAAGCGTTTTTCGGCGTGTGGGGCGCGCATCGGCTGTCTGCTCAGCAAGCGGGCCGACATCCTCGATGCGACGACGCGCTTTGCGATGAGCCGGCTGTCTCCACCGACGCTCGGACAGCTTGGTGGCATGGCCGCGATTGAAGATCCGGGGCCTTTTGTCGACGGCATGATCGAACAATTCCGGCGCCGTCGTGATGTGCTCACCGAAGAGCTGGCGAAGCTGCCGGGGGTGCTCGCGCCACAGGCGCAAGGTGCGTTCTACCTGATGACCAAGCTTCCGGTCGACTCGGCGGAGCGCTTCTGCTCGTGGCTGCTCGACGATTTTTCGCACAATGGTGAAACGGTGATGCTGGCACCTGGTCCGGGTTTTTACAAAACGCCCGGTGCCGGTCAAAGCGAAGTCCGCATCGCTTACGTCCTCGGTGAACAGCCGCTACGACGAGCCGTCGATCTTCTGGGACGGGCACTGGTCGCCTATCCAGGCCGGACCGAGGCACAGAAGCCATGACCGAAGCGGTTCAGTCCCTGCAAGCGCTGCTGGGGCGGATCAGCTCCTTTTTCGACATCTTCGATCTGTCGTTTATCGTCTCGGGCGCGACGAGCCTGGCCGCTTTGTGTCTGTACTACAAACTGCATGCGCCCGGCGGTTTTCCCGAATGGCTCGCCAGCGTGTACGGCGGCATTCTGTTTGTCCTCGGCTGCTACGTCCTTGGGATGCTGAGCTTTATCTTGGGACGGCTCTTGCGACGGATTGTGATGCGGGTGCGCGGACCATTTCTGCGTCGCCAAGCCCGTCAGATAAGCCACGCCCTGCGCGAGCACAACATCTGGGTCAAAGACGACGATCGCAGCATGCTGGCGCTTTGTATCTCGACGCTGCTGGCTACACCGGCGCAGGATACGGCAAGCAAACCCAGCCCGGCAAAAGGCAAAAAGTCAGGCGCTGCGTCCGACGAATCGGCAAAGAAGCAAACCGACGAATCGGAGACGAAGCGGCTGGAACAGACGGCGCATCGGCTTTACACGCTGCTGTGGACGCAGGTTCGGCAGCAGCACGATCTATCGCCGTCGCATGTTCTGCTCAATCGCTATTGGGTGATGGCTGCGCTCTGCGACGGAATGGTGGTGGCATCGCTCCTGTGGCTCGGCGTGGTGGTTTGTTCGTGGTCGCGTCTTTCGGCGATGCAGCTTGGTTTTATGGGCAATCTGGGAATCGCGCTGTCAGCCATCGCCGTCGTGCTGTTTGTGCGCGAGGCCGAACGCTACACCGCGGTCCAAATCGACGACCTGATTTCGACGCTGGCCTGGGATCGCAGCCGGCCCCCAAGTCCGCCCGCACAGGTTCAGACGGCGCCTTCTTCGCCAAACGGTGCTGCTTCGGTGCCGTCGCCCGCGGCAGCATCGCTGTCCGGCCAGCCCACCCAATAACGACGCAGCGGCGACAGCAGGAGCGCCTGATCAATCGCATCCAGCAGCGGTCGCACCGTCTCTGGTTCAATCGCCGACAGCGCCACAGCTTCCCGATCGTGAGGCAGCGACGCAAAACCTTCGGCATCAAGCTGGTCGATCTTGTTATAGACAAACAGCTTTGGCTTGTCGGATAGCTCCAGCTCGAACAGGATTTTTTCGACGGAGCGTCGCTGTTCTTCCATCGCCGGATCGCTCGCGTCGAGCACATGCAGAAGCAAGTCGGCTTCCGACAATTCCTCGAGCGTCGCGCGAAATGCCGTCACCAAGTCCTGCGGCAAGTCCCGAATGAAGCCGACGGTATCGGTCACGATCAGCTCGCGCTCGTCGGGAAAACGCATCCGCCGGCTGGTCGGGTCCAGTGTCGCAAACAGCTTGTTTTCGACCAGCACCTCACTGCGCGTCAGCGTGTTGAGCAGCGTCGACTTGCCCGCGTTGGTGTACCCGACGATGCCAATCACCGGCAGCGCCCGTCGCCGCCGCATTTTCCGCCGCTGATGCCGTTCTTGCGAAAGCTGGTCAATTTGCCGCTGTAGCTGGGTAATGCGTTCCCGCGCCCGTCGACGGTTGATTTCGAGCTTGGTTTCGCCCGGTCCCCGCCCGCCAATGCCGCCGGTCAAGCGCGACATCATCGTGTTCTTTTCGATAAGCCGCGGCAGCGTGTACTTCAGTTGCGCCAGTTCCACCTGCATTTTGCCGTCGCGGCTCTTGGCGTGCTGGGCAAAGATGTCGAGGATCAGCATCGTTCGATCGATGACTTTGAGCGTCGTCGCATCGCTTATCGTCCGGGCCTGCGCCGGGGTAAGCTCGGGGTCGAAAATCAGCACCGTCGCGTCGTATTGCAGCGCGCGCAGCACCACTTCGTCGAGCTTGCCTTTGCCAAGCAGCGTCCGCGGATCAAGCTGGGCCCGCTTCTGGGTGATCACATCGAGCACTTGCAGTCCGGCGGTCCGACACAGCTCGCGCAGCTCCGCGACGCGCGCGACTGGATTGTGGACTTCGCCTCGGCTCCGCTCGTCGGGTCCGGTGTAGACGACGTGCACCACCACCGCTCGATCGCGGCCATCGTCGACCATCGCCGCCGCTTGCGCCGCTTTTTGGTATTCATCTTCCAGCGCTGGAATCAGCTCATCGACGACGACTTCTTGGCGCTGCAGCGGAACAGGCGGAAGTTCGCGCCATAGCTCACCCCGTTCGTTGGGGGGCAAAAGATGGGCGACGAACAAGCGCTCTGACCGTCCGCCGCGGCCCATGCCAATCGCCGCCACCAAATCGAGCCGCAGCTTGGCCAGATCCAGCAGGTCGTCGCGGCTCAGCGGCTCGCCGTGCAGATGGGTGTGAACCAGACGCAGACCACGCAGACGGCCACGACCGGCGCGCGCCCGACCCAGATCGGGCAAAAACAACTTTTGGTGATCCCCGACGATGACGTGGGTGACGATGCCGCCGCGGTCGATCAGCACACCGACCTGCCGCTTCACCGTCGTCGAGCACTGGCCCAAAAACGCGCCCAGTTCCTCGGATACCACTTCGCTTGGGGCGACCCGCCGTCGATAAATGCGTTCAAGAAGCTGTTTGTCGCTGGCCGATAGGCCGGTCAAGTTACCGTGGAGCTGCTGCATACGCTCTCGTCGCTGCGGTTAATACATCCCCAGCACGTCTTCCATGCCGTAGATGCCGGGCGGCTGACCCACCACCCAGCGCGCCGCCTGCAATGCGCCCCGTGCAAAAACATCGCGACTCTGCGCCCTGTGCGTCAGCTCCAGCCGCTCGCCGGTGCCAAAAAAGTACGCGGTGTGTTCGCCAATCACGTCGCCGCCGCGAATCGCCATGATGCCAAGCTCGCCGGCTTCCCGTGGACCGCTCATTCCCGATCGTCCAAGCCGCAGATCGCTTTTGCGACCGCGCGCCCCTTCGATCGAATCCGCCAAAAGCAGCGCCGTTCCCGACGGTGCATCGCGTTTCCATTTGTGGTGAAGTTCCACAATTTCGGCGTCGTAATCCGGCAGGGCCGCCGCCGCCCGCTTGAGCAGCGAGATCAGCACGTTCACCCCCGGTGACATGTTCGCCGAACAGACGATCGGCACCCGATTCGCCGCCGCATCAATCGACGCCAGCGCCGCCGCGTGCAGCGATGTCGTCCCAATGACAAGTGGCGTGTTTGTTTCCGCCGCTGCCGCCGCCAAGAGCGCCGTCGCACCAGGCGTCGAAAAATCGATCATCACATCAACATTGCTCAGCGCGCGGGCCAAATCGTCGGTCAGATCGAGCCCCACCGGCCCCAGTCCGCACGACGGTCCAATGTCCCGCCCCAGGTGCGGATGATTGGTCGCTTCGACGGCTGCCGTCAGCATCAGCTTCGGATCACGATCGGGTTCAAACCCCGAAAGCAGCGTCCGCATGATGATCTGTCCCATCCGCCCGAATGCACCGTACATTCCGATGCGAATCGGGATCACCATGTGCAGCTCGCTGCCGCCCTTCCCTGCCGTCGCCGAGGAAGGTTGAAACTCATCCGACGACTCGTCGGGATTCGTGCGCTCACTCGGGAAAGTTCCACTGCTCATGGCAAAAGCCCCAGCGCTGTAAGCTCCAGCCGCAGCCGCGCCTGACCAGGCTGGCTCATCGGCACAAGCGGCAGACGCAGCACGTTGTCCAGCTGTCCCATCATGTGCAGCGCCGCTTTGCACGGAATCGGGTTCGGCTCGCTAAACAGAAGGTCGACCAGCGGCACATAGCGCTGGTGCAGTTCCAGCGCCGCCGCATGTTCGCCCCGGCCAAAGCGCCGAAACACATCAACCACCGCTTGTGGCACGACATTCGACAGCACCGAAATCGCGCCACTTGCCCCGACGCTGTACAGCGGCAGATTGAGCGCGTCTTCACCCGACAAAAGCAGCAGCCGATCGCCCAAAAGCCGCGACAGAGCCTGCGTCCGTCCGACCTGCCCCGACGCCTCTTTGAGCGCGACAATTTCGGGCCGATCACACAGCCGCGCCACCGTTTCCGGCAGCAAATCGCAGCCCGTCCGCCCCGGCACGT
Organism: Pseudomonadota bacterium; assembly: GCA_035340095.1. Taxonomy (GTDB): domain Bacteria; phylum Myxococcota_A; class Polyangia; order Palsa-1104; family JAEUJZ01; genus JAEUKA01. Next base: position 7,903 of record DAORGN010000020.1, read on the forward strand.
TGTAAAGCACGATCGGTGCCCCCAGCGAGCACAGCGCCAAAAAGTGCTGATACAGCCCTTCCTGCGGCGGTTTGTTGTAGTACGGCGTCACCGCCAAAAGACCCGTCACCCCAAGCGACAGCGCGGTCTTGGCCAGCGAAAGTGAAGTCGCGGTCGACGACGAACCAACGCCAGCCAGCACCGGCACCCGCCCGGCTGCCGCATCGACGACAATGCGAATCACCTTCGCTTGCTCGTCGGCGGTCATCGCCGCAGCTTCCCCCGTCGTTCCGCAGGCGACCAGACCCTGCACGCCGCCCCGAACCTGCGCTTCGACGAGCCGAACCAGCGCGGCTTCGTCTATTTCGGGCACCGGCCCCGACCCCTTGTGCATCGGTGTGACCAGTGCTGTAAACACGCCCGAAAAACGCGCCGCGCTTGCTTGTGCCATCGTCCGCTCCTTGCTTGGAACTTGTCGCCCGCTGGTTCGCTGTCCCGTCGCTGGTTACTTCTTCTTGTTGCGCTTGCGTGCTTCTTTGGCGGCCTTGCGCTTCACTTTTTCGCGCTTTTTGTCGACATTGGGCCGCGGCGCTGAGCGACGACCTTCGACCTGCGGCATCCCCGCCGCCCCCATGAGAGCGCCCAGGTCCATTCCCGCCATTTGCTTGAGCTTCGACAGCGAACGCAGCCCCGGAATCTTGCCAAGCAGCCCTGCCTGCGCGCCCATCGACAGCATCATCTGCCGCATCAGCGCGAACTTGTGCAGAAGCTCCATCACCTCGACTTCTTTGCGGCCCGATCCACGCGCGATCCGGCGCACCCGGCTTTCGACGTAGTTGGCGACACGACGACGGCCTTTGACCTGACCGCCGGAAATCACCTGTTCCCACGACGTTTCGATGAAAAGTTCAGGCTGACGACGTTCGACCATCGTCATCGAGCTGATCATCGCCTTGATTTTCACAAGCTCGCCGTCGTCGATGTTCGCGCCTTCGGGTAGCTGAAGACCGAACATCGGCATCTTCGCCAGGATGTCTTTGAGCGAACCAAGCTGCTGGATGACGCTGATCTGCTCGAGGAAGTCCTGCATATCGAACTTCCCTTTGAGCATCCGCATCGCGTCTTGCTCAGCCTTCTGCGTGTCGACGACCTGCTCGAAGTCTTTCATCAGGCCGACGATGTCGCCCATGCCGAGGATGCGGCTGGCGAGACCTTCGGGCCGGAATTCTTCGATTTTGTCGAGACTTTCACCGACGCCCAGGAAGCGGATCGGCTGACCCGTGACTTCCCGAATCGTCAGTGCCGCACCACCACGCGCATCACCGTCGAGCTTGGTGAGGATAAATCCGGTGGTGCTGACGCGGTCGTGGAACGTGCGCGCCGTGTTGACCGCATCTTGACCGATCATCGAATCGACGACGAGGAAGACTTCCTGAGGCTTCACCCGCGACTTGATCTGGTCCAGCTCTCGCATCAGCGGTTCGTCGATCGCCAGTCGTCCGGCGGTATCGAGCAGCACCACTTCGTAGCCTTTGGTGTAGGCGTACTTATAGGCCTCGTCGCAGATTTCAACCGGGTTTTTGCCGTCGCCGGTAAACACCGACATCCCGAGCTTTTCGCCGATCACCTGAAGCTGCTGTACGGCGGCGGGACGATATACGTCGGCAGCGACGAGAAGTGGCTTGCGCTTGTGAATCTTGTGCAGCCAGCGCGCCAGCTTACCGACGGTGGTCGTCTTGCCCGAACCTTGCAGACCGACCATCATGATGACCGTCGGTCCCTTTTTGGCCCAGTTAAACTCTGTCGGTCCGCCTTCGGGATTCCCCATCAGACCCGTCAGTTCTTCCTGACAAATCTTGATGAAGTGCCACTCGGGCGTGACCTCCATGCTCTTGAGGCTCTTTTCGCCCAGCTTTCCGTCGGTCGGAAGCTCGGCTTTGGCCCGCAGCTTGACGGTCTGGCCTATCGCCTTGTCTTTGACCCGCGATAGGAACGAGCGGACCACCGGCAGTGCGACGTCAGCCTCGAGCAGCGACATCCGCACATCGCGCAGTGCCGCATCAATATTTTCCTCGGTCAGCTCTGCCTGCCCGGTCAGCTTCTCACGAGCCAGGCGAAAGCCCTTGCTTAGCGTCTCTAACATTGCCGCAAGGCTTAGCATGCCTTTGTCACTGTCGGCAACGACCTCGTGCGAAAGGCTGCGTCCCCGCCCGGCAGCAAAGCCGCCCCAGCAGACCGGAAAAACGCCGCCCGATTGGGAATTTGATATTTCGTTTGCTGAAAGATTCCTTCGCTATACATTTCGCTTTATGGAATCTTCCGATCTTGGGCTCTTGCTGGCGCTCGATGCGCTGCTGCAAGAAACCAGTGTCACCCGCGCCGCCCGTCGCATCGGTCTTTCCACCCCGGCGATGAGCCACGCGCTAGGACGACTGCGGCAGCGACTGTCGGACCCGCTGTTGGTTCGCGCCGGACGACAGATGGTGCTCTCGCCGCGCGCCGAGTCGCTGCGCCCGCAGGTGGCTGCACTCGTCAGTCAGGCGCGGCGCGTGATGGAACCAGAGCAGCCGTTTTTGCCGCAGCTCCTCAGGCGTCGCTTCACCGTCGTGCTGTCCGACTATGTGCTGGCGGTGCTTGGGCCGACCTGGGACAGACTGCTTTCCGCCGAAGCGCCGCACCTGGAGCTGCGATCGATTCCCAACAGCCCCGACGACGCGACGCTCCTGCGCGAAGGCAGTGCCGACCTCGCGATTGGCATCTACGGCGTGCTGCCACCGGAGCTGCGGACGCGACCGCTTTTGACCGATCGCTTCGTCTGTGCGGTGCGAAAAGATCACCCGCAGATCGGCAAACGGCTTCAGCTCGATGAGTTCATCGCGATTCCGCAGGTGCAGATTGCGCCGCGTGGCAAGCCCGGTGGATATGTCGATGACATGCTCGCAGAACGTGGTCTTTCCCGTCGGGTGGCTCGCGCCGTTCCCTACTTTCACAGCGCGCTATTTTTGGTGTCCCAAAGCAACTATCTGGTCACGGTTTCGGAACGGATTGCCACGATGTACGCCGATTCTCTGGGACTGCGGATTCTGCCGCCGCCGCTGCCCCTGCGTCCCTATGCACTGAGCCTGCTTTGGCACCCGCGCTTTGATGCCGATCCGGCGCATCTGTGGCTGCGGGAAAAACTGCTGGGAGCCGCCAAGCTCGTCGCCAGTGACACCCACGCCCATGCCCGGACCCGGCTTGATCCAAGCGATCCGAACAGCGGCCAGACCCGCAAACGCCCCGGACGCAGACCCCAAAAGAGCTAGCGAATCCCTCCTTTTGCGAAAGGAATCCCCCCTTTTGCGAAAGGAATCCCTCCTTTTGCGAAAGGAATCCCCCCATTGCGAAGGGAGTCGAGCGTTTCATTTTTTGCAACATATCGTTTCAGACTCTTTCGTTGTGGCTTGTGCTGGGCGGACCGATCCTAACGGAAGCCACGCCGCCTTTTGCTGGCCAAGGAGAGTCCGATGACCGCCAACCAAAATGTCACCCGCTTGGGCCGTCGCAAGCGCATCCTTTTCATCGCCGCCAACGCATCGGTATCCCCGCAGACCGGCTGGCCGATTGGTTTTTGGTGGGCCGAGCTGACCCATCCCTACTGGGCCTTCACCGAGGCTGGCTACGAAGTAGAAATTCGCAGCCCCGACGGTGGATCACTTGTGGCGGACAGCTTTTCTGATCCAGAAGACTCGTCGGGATATTCCGCCGACGACATCCTGTCGCTCGGCTTCAAAAAATCGCCAAAGCACGCGGCACTGCTGCAAAACACCCAGAGCATCAGCGACGTGCGCGTAGGCGACTACGACGGCGTGTTCATCTGCGGCGGTCAATCACCGATGGTGACGTTCCGCGGCAATCAGAAGCTGCAAGCGCTCGTCGCCGCGTTTTATGAAGCGGGCAAGATCACTGCGCTCGTCTGCCACGGCACCTGCCTGCTTCTGGAAACGCGGCTTTCAAATGGCCAGCTTCTCGTCGAAGGCAAGACCTGGACCGGCTTTGCGAACAGCGAAGAAGAATACGCCGACAGCTTCGTCGGTCGCCGCATCCAGCCATTTTGGATTGAGTCCGAAGCGAGGCAGATTCCCGGATCTAACTTCGTCGTCGATCAGCGCTTCCGGGACTTTGCCGTGCGCGACGGCCTGCTGGTCACCGGACAGCAGCAGTTTTCCGGGGCCGCCGCTGCCCGTCTCGTCATCGAAGCCCTGGGTCGCTAACACTAGCGGTAGCTGCTGTTAAACCACCACTCCACGCCGAGCCCCAGGTAGTGCACAAGCGAGTGGCCGGCGCGAACATCCTGCGGCTCGAACAGGTAGTACTGCGCGTCGCTGCTGAGCCAGCTTAGGGTGTAAATGCCGTACAGAAATGGGCGGGAATAGGTGCCACGACCGAGCGGCGCGACGATGGGAATCACGCTGGCGCGGGCGACCATCGGCTTTAGGTAACGTCCGCTGTCCTGATCCACCGTTGTCGGTCGCCGCACTTGATACGACAGCTCGACGGCGGTGTGGATGTACTTGGTAAAGTAAATCGTCGGACGCAGCGCCACGGCGCCTTCGCTAAAGCCACTGTCTTCGGCTTGGCTGGCGTCGGAAAAACGGCGGAAATAACCACCTGCCATCACGCCGATCGCTTGCGATTCATAGTTGGCCGACAAAGCGAGCGTGCTTTCTTTTGCGCCAAACACACGGACATCGCTGCCGAAACCAAACGGCTTGCCCAAATCACCAAACGCGCCAAGTCCGCCGGCCTGACGGAAAAACAGGTTCGCAAACACAAAGCTGCGCAGCCAGCCGCCCACTTGCGCGCCGATCACATAGCCGTAGTCGTCGGGAAGTGGCTGTGGCGGCAGACCCGTCAGCTCCGGGGCGCGCTCGCCTTTGGGCAGATAGTGAAATTCGCCGTAAAGGATGAACTTGGCGTTCGGCAGATCCGACAGGTTGCGCAGAAACTGCGTCGCTTTTGCCGACACCACCAAGCGCTGGCGATCGAGCGTTGTCACGGTGGTCGTCGCGGACTGCTGGCTCAGGATCGTCGTCGAGCCCGGCAGTCGCCGCGCCGGAACCTGAATCTGCTGAAACTGATAAAAATCCGCGAGTCGATTCATCCCCAGGTGAATCTGCAGCAACGTCCGCTTCTGATTGAGCGCATAGGCTGCGCCACCACCGACGGTGTTTAGGTTGTCGAGCGGCCAAAAGTCGAACAGATACACGTCGTCGCCGCGATACATCCGCGATCCGGCCCACAGCGATAGGCCATCGACCCCCAGGTTTTCGACTTCGGCGTAGGCGTTGCGGATCGCAAAGTTCTGCGAAAAATTCCCGGTCGCGTGAAACAGATCGCCCGAGTAGCCAGGGACGAACACCACACGCCAGCGCTTCGCCGGATCGTCGCCGATGGTGCCTCCGTAATAGAAGTTGAGTTCTAGGTACGCGGGTTTTTCCAGACGGGAACCAAACGACACGACGTTGACGCCATGGCCGCTGTGCCCGCGCAGATCACTGCCGATGCCGACGCGACCGTAGCTGCCGAAGTCAAAACCCGACGCGGTCGCTGATGCGGGAGGCGGGCTTCCCGACGAACCAAACTGGCTGTGGGCCGATGCTTTGCGTGCCCCACTGGCGTCGTCAAAAGCCGGCGTTCCGTCCGTGGCGTGAGACGCGGTCTTGTCAGCACTCGGGGTCGCGGGGCTTTCGGCGTGCGCGATGGGCCAAGGCACAAGCACAGCGCACAGCGGAGCGGCGACGAGCCAGCGACGAGTTTTTGGGCCAAGCATAAGCGACCAGAGCCTCCAGTTTGTGGGCAAACGGTGGGCCAAGAAGACCAAACGTGCGCACAGGTAGGCAAGCCCCAATCTTGCGGAATTGTCGTCACGGATGAGATCGGTGGACGGCGCCAAATCAGCGCAGCGCAAACAACATAAAGCGACCGACGTGGGCGACGAAGCAGGCGGCGCGGACGTTGGGCACTTGACGGCCCATTTTGCCTGGGCCTACGTTGCAAAGAGAGGCACCGGAAATGCCTAAAAAGGAGCTTGCAATGATGATGACGAAGCGTGTTTTGAACGTGGCGATGGGGCTTTTGCTTTCGACCGCAGCGTGTGGCGTGACGGCAGATGGCACAGCCGGCGGGGTGGCCGACGGAGTGATCGATGAATCGCTGCGCACGACGGATGTGCCGGCAGAAGAAGCGGATCTGACCGGGACGGCCAACTCGACGTTTTACCGGGTGACGCATCCCGATCTGCGACGCTGCGTGTATCCGCTGTGCGGCGGCTACTTTACCGAGCGTGTAAACCAAAAGACGGCGACGTGTTCGGACGGCACCGCGCAGCCTGAATGCCGGATTTTGGAGTTTGACTATGCGGCGCTCAAGCTCGATGCCACGTCGCAGGCCAAGCTGACTTCGGCGGTGCAAAATGGCCAAGCGCTGCTGCGTGGGACCATCGGCAAGACGGCACCGATTGCCGGCAAAACGTATGACAAGCTGGTGGTGTCGGAAGCGTGGGTGGCGCGGGCACTGTCGACGCCGAGCGGAACCTATGCGCGATCGAAGGAGCTGCCGCTGGCCTGTGCTGGCTGTCCGACGTTTTTGCATGCCAATCTGAACAAGACCACGTCGCAGCGATCGCACACGGTGCTGTTTGATGCGACCAAGTTTTCGTCGACGCTCACGGCTGAACTGCAAAAAGCGATGCAGAGTCTGCCCGAAGGCGTGCTCACCGCCGGCACATTGACGACAAGCGGTAGCCGCCAGGTGTGGAACGTCAGCGAAGCGTACACGCGGTTTGTCGCGTCGGGACCACGGCTTGGCAAGCTGGGGGAAAGCTGCGGTTCGCGCGGTTTGCCGTTCGACTGCGAAACCGGTCTGTTCTGTCAGCGCCCGGACACCGCCATCTGTGGACGCGCCGACGCACCGGGCACCTGCCAGAAAAAACCCGAAGCCTGTACCGCGGTCTACATGCCGGTCTGCGGTTGTGACGGCAAAACCTATTCCAACCGCTGCGTCGCTTATAGCTATGGCGTTTCGGTCGACTACGACGGCGCCTGCAAGACCCCGTAAGCCAAACCGACCGAGCCACCCGGTTCCCGGTTAGCTGCCGGGCCGGGGCAAAAGCGGCAGCAGCTGATTCCAGATGTGCTGCGCGACTTCTTGTTTGGGCATAAGCGGCAGCGGAACCACGTCGATGTCGTCGCCCCGCCGCACCAGGATCGTCACCCGGTTTGTATCCGAACCAAAGCCGCTGCCCGCTTCTGCCACGTTGTTGGCAATCAGCACATCACAGCCTTTTTCACGCAGCTTGCGCCGAGCGTAGGCGTCCAGATCCTGCGTTTCGGCAGCAAACCCGACGAGCAGCGGCGCGATTCCCTGTTTCGCGACCCCAAGCGCCCGCAAGATGTCCGGATTTTCCACAAGCGCGATCGTCGGTGAGGTGCCAAGATCCTGCTTTTTGCGCTTGTGCGGTGAAACCTCGCTCGGACGGTGATCGGCGACAGCCGCTGCCATGACGATACAGTCCGGCGGCGGATTCTGTTCGACAAGCGGAAGCACGGCCTGCGCCATCTCGCGCGCACTTTCGACATTTTTCCGCGTCACTCCGCGTGGGGTTTCAAGCGCGACCGGACCTGCAACAAGCGTCACCTGTGCCCCTCGACGAGCCGCCGATTCCGCGAGCGCAAAGCCCATTTTCCCCGAAGATCGATTGCCGATAAAACGCACCGGATCAATCGCTTCGTAAGTCGGTCCCGCCGTCACCACGATGTGCTTTCCGACCAGATCGCGCGGCCCGCTTTCCTGCACAATCTGCGCAAGCGAAAGCACGATGTCGCTCGGCTCGGTCATTCTTCCTTGGCCCACCCAACCACAAGCCAGCTCGCCGGCTGCCGGCCCGACGATGTGCGCACCAAACGACCGCAGCTGCGCGATGTGATGCTGGACCTGGGGTTTGTTCCACATGTTGACGTTCATCGCCGGACAGATCACAAGCGGAGCCTGACAGGCGAGCGCCACCGTCGACAGCAAATCCGTAGCGAGTCCAAGCGACAGCTTTGCAATCACATCCGCCGTCGCCGGTGCAATGACCAACAGATCGGCGGAATCCGCCAGATTGATGTGGCCGATTTCCGATTCCTGCGTCCGATCGAAAAGCTCTGTCGCCACCGCGTTTCCCGACAGTGTCTGCAAAAGCAGGGGCGTCACAAACTGCTGCGCCGCGTGTGTCATGATCACACGGACCGAAGCCCCCGCTTTGCGCAGAAGCCGCGTCAGTTCCGCCGCTTTGTAGGCCGCAATGCCGCCGCTTATCCCCAGCACCACGTTGCGGTTGTGAAGCGGCAAGGAAGGATCAGAAGTTGCATCCATCGCCCCACTTTAGCAGCACGAGTCCCGTCGTCGCAGTTTTCTCTGTGGTTTCGCTGCCCAAACAGCCGTGCGGCGGGTCCAAGTCTTACGTAACATGCTAGGTTGTGATGCGCAGAGGGATCCATCGCCAAAGGGGCCGCGCATGAGTTCTGCCTTGCCGGCAACGTCTTCAGCGCGCCACAGACTGTGGCTGCGGGTGCTGGGAATCCTGTTGTTCTGGATCTGTAGCGTCCGATCTGCCGCCGCACTTCCCGACGAGACGTGGCTTGTGGTGGTTGGCAACAATCGCGGCGATGCCAGCGAAGTCGAACTTCTGTACGGTGAACGCGACGCCAAAGAACTGGCCGAAGTGCTGCGCACGCAAGGCAACATCGCATCGGACAGAGTGCGAATTCTCCTCGATGAGGATGCCGAAACAGTGCGCCGCACGCTGGTCGGAATCAACACCCAGCTGCGCAGTCAGACCGCGAAAGGAAACCCCTCTGCCTTGCTGGTGTTTTATTCCGGACACGCAGATGCAGATGCGTTGCATTTGCGCGGAACGCGGCTTCCTATCGACGAACTGCGGGGTCTGGTCAGCAGCTCGCCAGCGACGATGCGAATCCTGATTGTGGATGCGTGTCGTTCCGGTGCAGTCACCCGCGTAAAGGGAATCAAGAGCGCCCAAGAGTTTGTCATCAAGATGGAAGATCGGGTCGAAGCCGAAGGAACGGCGATGATCTCCAGCAGCACCGCAGGAGAGTCCAGTCAGGAATCCGACCGCCTGCGCGCTTCGTTTTTTTCCCATCACCTGATCAATGCGCTGCGCGGTGCAGCAGACAAAAACGGCGACGGGAAAGTAACGCTTTCAGAGGCCTATGCTTACAGCTATGCACAGACGCTCCGATCGAGCGGACAGACGCTCCAACTGCAACATCCGACCTACGCATACGATGTAAAAGGAAGCGGTGATCTGGTGCTGACCACGATCCAAAGCGCGCAGCACAACGTGGGTCGCTTGCGACTGTCTTCCGCCAGTACGTACCTCATCACCGAAGAAAAGGAGACCGGCGCGATCGTTGCAGAGCTTAGCACCGCGCGCGATCATGCGGTGGTCGCACTGCCGCGCGGAAAGTACTTTGTTCAGCGACGTGGAAGTCACGAATATCGCGAATATCTGGCATCGCTTCTGCCGGCCCAGGAAATCGATCTGGAAACGATTCCTTATCGCTCGGTTCGATACGATCAGCTGGTGCGCAAACGGGGTGGCAGCCGCGCATCTGTTCATGGTGCACATCTGCTATTGGGAATGCGCGGGTCGATCTTGCCAGGGGAAACGGTCACGCCGCATTTGCTGCTTGGTTATGCAGCCGATCTGCCCTGGCTGTCCGTCGGAACACGCCTGCGTGGCAGCACAACGTCCTATCAGGCCATCGATGGCGGCTACACGGCGCGACACCACGAGCTGGGTCTTTCTGTTCTGCTGCAGCGCTATGTCGATCTGCCGTGGTGTAGCTTGGCATTTGGGGTGCAAATGGAAGGCACATGGTATGCGCAGCGCTATTCCCAAACACTGCGAATGATCTCAGCGCGTGACACCTTGGGAATCGGTTTTTCCGCGCTGTTTGCCGTCGAAAGGCAGCTTCTGCACGGAATCGGAATCCGCATCGAAGGCGGCCCGATGGCCAACCTCTTTCGCCACGTTGAAAGTCAGTTTGGCGAAGCCACAGACACCGTGACGCGATCGGTCTTTACGTTCTGGCTGGCCGGAGGTGCAACATGGCGTTTCTGAAGCCGCAGTCTGCCTGCGTTAGCAGACGCTGCGAAATGATCCGCGGAATGATCTGCGGAATCATCGGGGCCACACTCTGGGGATGCGGGGACGGACTCACGGATGCCGACTATCGTGGCACTCCGCTTTGGCGCATGAGCGGCGGTCTGGAACAGTCCAGCTTTGACACCAGCGTGTATCCCACGGTGCGGATTGCTCTGTTTTGGAACCCAAGCGGAGAGACGCCGCGCCCAGCATCTCAGCTCGTCGAACAGACCAGCGCGTCCCAAGCGGTTGCGGTCGGCAATCCGTACATCTTGAACATGTTTGATCTGCCAGGTGCTGACCACATCGCACGCACCTACGATGGTCGCAGCCGAGGCTTCGGAATCGGCAGGGTGCTGGGTTACGCCGACTTGGATGCAAACGGACGCTATTCCGACGGCGACAAGTTTGTCAGTCTGTGGTCTGATGTGGCGCTTTTTTATGCAGCTTCTGATCTGCCAAGCTGGGCATCTCCGACGAGTGGAGCCCTGTCTGCCGGATTTTATCAGCTGCTTTTGCCGCAGCGCTGTGACAAGCCGATTCCCACCCCAACCGATTCCGGAACCTGCGGCATCACGCTGGGAAAAAAGTGCGGCACCGACGCAGACTGTGGAACCGGCGGAACCTGTCTGCGCGAAACCAACATTCCTTGGCCCACTGGATACTGCGCAGTGGCAAACACGCCCTCTGCAAGCTGTCGTCCCGCAGCAGCGGCTTACTATGGGATTCCGCAAGACATTCCCAATCCTCCCACTGCGCGCGGATACTATCTAAAACCATGTCAAAGTGATCAGGACTGCGTGACACAAACCCAGCGTGATGCGGGTGTGTACCGCTGTGACTTGGGTCTGTTTGCCTGCACGCCCAGCGTCGGTGGAAAAATGAGTGTGGGCGGAATCCGCGACATCGAAGCAGAGCTTACGCGCCAGCCGTTTTGCATGACAAACTAAACCGGCTGCGCGCAAAAGTACGCCGCGTGATAAACGGGCGTTGTCACTGCGCTTGCGTGGTTCCGAACAGACTGTGCGCGCAGCAGCTTGGGCGTGATCTAAAAGCTACTGGTCCCCACGCGGATTGATCTGTAGTTCCTTGAGCACTTCGATGGCTCCCTCGATGCGGAGCATGGTCTGCTGGACTTGTTTCTGTTTCGCTTCCAGCTCGACCAGCACGCGCTGTCCGGCTTCATATTCAGCAACAAGCGAGGCCAAGCGCTGGGCAATTCTGTCGTTCATGATCTTCCTCCCGCAACCGTTTTAGGGAGTCCCAAGCCGTAAGCCCAAGCGACACTCCCAAGTGACTGATTGTACAGCGGTGGGGCGCAAAAAAGCAGAGAAACGCGACAGCAGGTTTCGTCGGAAACGACCGGACGGAGCCGTTTTGCACATGGTCTACTTGGGATACAAACCGCTTTTGGTGCGGCCTGTGGTTTTGTTTCGCAGCCACTTGGTTTTGAGGAGTTCATCTGATGTCCAGCAAGATCATCGACGACTTGACGCATCTTCCCAACATCATTGCCGGTCTGGGTCTTGGCATCGCACAAGCGCAGTCCAAGATGGATCTCGACTACCTTCAGTCGCTCGAACGATTGGTGGTGATGGCAAAATCGCTGCTCGGCGGGCAGAAAGCATCCAGCGCCGGCAACGTACCGACGACGGAAGAAGATCAGCGCAAGCTGGAACAGTTCCAGGGTGTGGTCAAAGACTTTCTGACGGTGCTCGCGCCGACTCGCTATCAGTTTACGGAAACCACGCTGACGGTAAAACTAGAGCTTTCGCAGCACCTGGATGTGTCGGGATCGGCGGGGCTGTCCGCAGGCATTGGCGCGGTGGCGATCAATGCATCGCTGGCGGTTGGTTACGGCAGTGATTATCGCGGCGCGGCGGAATGCAAAACCGTCCTGCATGCGGTTCCGACCGACGCAAACACCATGCGAACGCTGCTTGATCGGGCAAACCAGCTTGGCACCAAAGAGCTGTCTATGCCGCAGCGCACCCAGGTCGATTCCGCTGTCCAAAACCAAGCAAGCTCGGTGTTTGAAAAAATGGTTGGGTATGCCCCAGCAACGGTAAAAGACAGCGCAACTGCATCTGCAACGGCTGCGACCGGAAGCGAAAACCGGGGCTAATCCCGCGCCACGACTTGGGAATTTCGCGTCGGCCTGTTAACATGCCGCGACATGCCCGACGACCCTGACGGACCCAATTCCCATCCAAACGACCGAAATCCCCCCTTTGCCGAACAGCGCATCTTGGTTTTGCACAACGCCGATTTCGGGGAACAGCCCGACGGTGACGAGTCCTACGAATCCCGCGCCGATGTCGCCAACCAAGCCCATGATGTCGCGCGGGCACTGGTGACGCGCGGACACTTCGTCGATGTGGTGGGAATTGATCGGGATGAGCTTCCTTCTCTGATGGAACGGCTCCGCACGGACCCACCGGATCTGGTCTTCAACTTGGTGGAATCGCTGGCGATGCAAGATGAAAACTGCGTCGCAGCGACGGCGATCTTGGAACTGTTTGGCATTCCTTTCACGGGTTCAGGAACGCTCGCGATGTCGCTAAGCTGTGACAAGCAGCGCAGCAAACATCTGCTCCGCGGAGACGGCATTCCAACCCCACGCGCCGCAGTCGTCGAACCGCAGTTTCGTTCGCGGATTTCTGACCTAAACGCCGTCGCTGCGGTCGGTTATCCAGCGATTGTGAAGCTGCTGTCTGAACATGGCTCGCAAGGTCTGTCGTTCGATTCCGTGGTGTATGATGAGGAATCGCTTATCCGTCAGCTGCGGGTGATGCGCGATTACTTCCCTGGTCGACGAATTTTGGTCGAGCAGTACATCGACGGACGCGAGCTCAATGTCGGGCTGCTTGGTGATCGTCTGTTGCCGGTGTGTGAAATCGATCTGTCGGCGATTCCGACCGGCAAGCCGCGGATTGTGACGTATACCGGCAAGTGGCGACCCGAAAGCGAAGAATACCGGATGATGCCGTCGTCGAAAGTGGCGGTCGGACTGTCCGCGGCGCTCACCGAACGCATCCAGCAGGTCGCGCAGCGGAGCTTTTCCGCATTGGGTGTCACGGACTACGGACGGGTCGACATTCGCTTGTCACAAGATGGGATTCCCTACGTGCTCGAAGTAAATCCCAACTGCGATATTTCCGACGGAGCAGGTCTTTCGCGCGCGGCGCTGGCAGCGGGAATTCCCTACGATGCACTGATCGAGCAAGTGGCCTACTCCGCCCGGCAGCGCTTTTCTGGCGGCATTACACCACCGACGGAAAAAAAGCGCGCGACTGGATCGTAACCCCATCAAGCGGCGAAATGGCCGCTTAGCGCAGCACAAAGATCGCGCCGTGCTGCCCGCCAATCCACAGCCGACGTCCGTCGTAGATCAAGCTGGTTAGGTTTTGGTTTGTCCCGCTTGGAACTTTCGACCACGACTGTCCATCGAAACGCAGCACGGTGCCGCGATCGCCGACGGCCCAGGCTTCTTTGGCGCTGCGGCAAAGCACCCGCCACAGGTTGATGTCGTCGGGGGCTTTGACACGACCCCAGCGCGCCCCATCCCAGTGGGTGATGACGCCTTTGACACCGACGGCCCAGACATCCCGCGCACCGCAGCTTGCCACCGACGTAAGTCGATCGGTTTCGCCGGTCGTGATGCTGCCCCACTGCTCGCCGTCGTAATGAATCGATTCGCCGTTGTCGCCCACCGCCCAGATGTCGCGCGCCGAGCTGCCATCCATCGCCGTCAGGTTTTCGGTCGTCGGCTTGCTGAGAACCGCCCACTCTTGGCCGGTGTAATGGACGACGGTACCGGATTGACCGACGGCCCAGATGTCCCGCGCTGAGCTGGCCCACGCCGCGGTAAGCGAGCTTGCGCCACGTCCCGCCAACAGCGTGTCTTGCCACTTTTTGCCATCGAAGTGACGGACGGTGGTGCCGGTTCCGAACGCCCAGACATCGCTGCCGGAAAAACCAAGCAGGGTCCGCGTCTGCGCAAAGCCATAACCGGGCACCTTTTCTGCTTTCCAGCCGCCGTCGCGAAAACGGAGCAGCTCGCTGCCTTGCACCGCCCAGACTTCACTTGGACCTTTGGCCCACATCGCACTGACCGGGCTCGTCGTAGGATCGGTTTCCTTTTTCCACTCTTTGCCGCCATAGTGAGCGATAAGTCCGCTCGGCCCGACGGCCCAGATGTCATTTGGACTGCTGCCCCACAGGGCGTGGATGGCCAGGCTGTCTTTTTGGACTTTCCACTCATTTCCATCGAAATGATATATTCTCCCCGTCGCTGATCCGGCCCAAGCGTCGGTCGCGCTGTAGCCCCAAAGCGCGTCCATTCCGCTTGCCAGACTGGGCCCGAACGACTCGCCCGATCCACCGTTTTGCGAGCGAGACAGCCGACCACTCCAGGTCGATCCGCTGGCCAGCCAGACTTCGCGCGCACGATGTCCCCACACCGCGCGAATGTCGTTGTACGCACCGCTCGACACGGTCTTCCAGTCGCTGCCGTCGAAGTGGCGGACCAGACCGCTGGAACCCGAAATCCAGACATCGCTGCTGTCAAAGCCGTACACCGAAAACACCGTCGAGTAGTCACTGACCGAAGCGCTGGCTTTCTTTATCGACTTGCCGTCAAAGTGAAGCACGCTGCCACGCCGGCCCACCATCCAGACATCGCCGGCACCGCTCGCCCACGTCGAAAGCAGCGTTTCTTTTGTGCCACTGTCGATGCGATTCCAGTCGCTGCCATCGAAGTGCAGAACCAAACCTTCGTCGCCCACCGCAAAAGCGTCTTTGGCCCCGACGCAGTAGACCCCGTGCAAGTCCAAGGTCGTTCCGCTTGGCGACTTGTTCCAGCTCTTGCCGTCGTAGTGCAGGATGGTTCCGTAGTCACCCACCGCCCATATGAACTTGCTGCTGATGCCGGAGATCGCGCGCAGCGTGTTGCCTTGCGGTGTCGGTCGTTGCCAGCACACTCCGCCCGCTGAACAGACCTGGCTGCTCAGCCCATCTGCGCGTCCACAAGCCGACAAAAGCGGAGCGATCGCGAGCGCAGCGCAGACAAGCCAGCGACGGCGAAACGTCTGTCTCGAGGTCATAAGGAGATCACTATACCACGGGGTAAAAAGCGCAATCCGTCCGCACCGACTGACCAAGCATGCACCCTGTGCTTGATTCGGAATTTTTTTGTCTCGTATGATGAGCATTCATGCGTCGCGTCGGCCAAGACCTCATCGATATTCTCAAGTGGGTGGGCTTTGCGCCGTGGTCGCTGTTTTGGATGACCTCGGCGATCACCTACGGGATCATCTTCCGAAACGATCCGCACACCCCGCTTTCGTGGGCGCGCCGCTTCTGGAGCCCCGGCGCTGCGGTCATCTCTGGCTGTCAGCTGACCCGCCATCCGGGCTTTGTTCCCGAACCAGGCAAGCCGTACATTTTCATGATGAACCACCAGTCGATGTTCGACATCGTCTGCGCGTTCATTCACGTTCCGGTAAACCTGCGCTTCATTGCCAAAAAAGTCCTCCAGTCGATTCCATTTTTGGGCTGGTACATGACTGTGACCGGAATGATCTTCGTCGACCGTCGCAAGCGCGATCAGGCACTCAAAAGCCTGGAAGCCGCCTGCGAGCGAATCCGCAGCGGCATTCCCATTTTGGTGTATCCCGAGGGTACACGCTCCAAAGACGGATCGATCCTGCCGTTCAAAAAAGGCCCGTTCATGTTCGCGCTGCAAGCCGGCGTGCCCATCGTTCCGGTCGCGATCAACGGAAGCCGTGGCATCTTGCAGCCGGGAAGCCCCTTTGTCAGAGCCGGTCACATCGACATCGTGATGGGCGAACCGATCCCCACCGCTGGCCTGGACAAGCAAGATCGCGATGCCCTGATGCGGCGTGTTCGCGACGCGATCATCGACTTGCAGGTCTCGATTGGCGGCCCCGGCGGAGACAAAGAACGCTACTTGGCAGCCGAAGGCAAAGAAGGCGTCGCCGATCCCACCATCGATTCGATCGGCCCCGATTCATCCGTTTGACACAAGGGCGGCAGCTTCACATCGCCGAGGAAACGCTCGCGCTCCTCTCGATTCAAATCTCGACCCGCCAGTCGACAGGCCAGCGCAAGCCACGACGACACCGCCAGATCCCACACCCGCAGCGTGCCATCATGACTGACCGAATAGGCCCGCTGGGAATTTGGACTAAGTCCAACTGCGGAAATGCTCCGGACATGCCCGCGAAGCCCCGGTCCAATCGACTGTAGCGTCGTCAAATCCCACAGCCGCAGCGTTTGATCTTCGCTCGCCGATACGGCCCGCAGGCCATCGCGACTGACCGCGATCCCGGTGATTCGATCGACGTGCCCACGCAGGGGTTCGCCTTGGGTTTTTCCCGTCGCCAGATCCCACAGCCGCAGCGTCTTGTCTTCACTGCTGCTAAGTAGGTGCTCGCCATCGGGAAGGAAGCGGCAGTCGGTAACGGCGCGGCTGTGACCTTGCAACATTGTCTGTGTCCGTCCGCTGCCCAGTTCCCAGATCCGGACCGTCTGATCTTGGCTGGCCGTACACAGCCGTTTGCCGTCGCTGGACAGACCCATGCCCCAGATCGCGCCGCTGTGCCCTTGCAGCGTCTGTTCCGCTGGGCGTCCGCTTTTTGCGTCGAAGCTGCGCACCGCAAAGTCGAAGCCCGCCGAATAAAGCCGTGTCCCATCCACAGAAAACACAAGCGCACTGGTCAAGTCGCCGCCCGTTGACAGCGTCTTGGCCGTCCCCGTCGCCACATCCCACAGCCGCACCGTCTTGTCAAAGCCCGCCGATGCCAGCTTGGTGCCGTCTTCCGAAAACGCCACCGCGCTGATGCTGCCGTCGTGGCCGCGCAACACCTTGTCAGGCTGCAGACCGCCCGCGTCGACCCGAAACAGCGTGATCTGCTTGTCCCAGCCCCCGACCGCCAGCCACTTGCCCTCGCGATCACTTGCCAGGCTCGAAAGCTCACTCGAAAGCACATGCGACTGTCGTTCCAGCGGCGAGCGCTCGTCCAGCTCGACTTCCAGCAGCCGACCTTCTTCGTTGCCGGTCCACACCGATCGCAAGCTCGGATGCAGCACCAGCGCCTGAAGCGCCCCTTGCCGCGGATGCAGCGGACGACCGATCTGCTGGCCGGTTTCAGGCTGCCATTTGCGCAGATCCCCGTCCCAGCTTGCCGACACAAGCGATTGCCGCGACGGATCGGCCACAAGACCTGTCAGCGAAAGACCATGCCCATCGATCGGCTTGCCCTGCGGTTTTCCCGTCTGAACATCCCACAAAAGCAGATGCCCATCCCAGTCACCCGCCGCCGCCAGCTTGCCGACGAATGCCACCGCTCGCACCGTCTTCTGCGCCCCCAAAAGTACGTGCAGCCGCCGCGCCGCTTTGGCATCCCACAGCCGCACCGTCTGATCGTCGCTGCCCGACAGCAAATACCGACTGTCGGGACTGTAGGTCAGCGCCATCACCGCCCGCTGATGTTCGCGCAGCGGCGGACCGACCAGCTCGCCGGTTTTTTGATCCCAGAGCAGGATCATTCCATCGTCGCTGCCCGACGCCAAATAACGACCATCTGGACTCGCAGAAAGCGAACGCACCGCCGTGCCATGACCCAAAAGCGGCCCCCCGACCGCCTGCCCAAGCGAGTCCTGGGATTCGGTGTTCCACGCCCGAACCAGCTTGTCTTCCCCTGCCGAAAACAGCCGTTTCCCGTCGCTGGAAAATGCCAGAGCCGACGTCGTTCCCGTGTGCGCGCGCCACGGCTTGTGCAAAAGTCGTCCCGACTTTGCATCCAAAAGCCACAGCGTCCCGTCGTCAAAACCCGCCGCCAGCCGATTCCCATCTGACGACTGAGCCAGCGAGCGCAGCGGAACTCCGTCGGTGTGGATCATGCGAACCAGCGGCGCTCGTCTTTGCAAAAGCTGCAAAAGCAGACCTTCCGCTTCGGCACCACCTTGCAGGGTGAAAGCCGCGACCCCGAGCAGCACCGCCAGATCAGGCGCACTGTCCTGTCGAACTTGCGCCTGCGCCGTCAAAAAACGCAGCGTCGCCAGCCGCTGTTTGTCCGTCGCCAGCTTGCGCGCCTCGGCTTCCGATTCCGCCCAGTGTTTGGCTTCCTCTTCGCGCACACGCGCCCAGCGCCTTTCGCGCAGCGCCCAAAACGACAGCGCCGTCGCCGATCCCGCCAAAAGCAGCGTCATCGTCGCCACCGTCTTCCACAGGCGCGCCCGCCCTTTTTCCCGCTCTTGCTCGAACAGCAGTTTTTGGCGCGCTTTTTCGATCGCAGCATCGCGCGCAGCCTGCTCGGTCTGCTCGACGTGACGACGGCTTTCGCTGACCAGCGCACGAATCGTTTCACTTACGCCCAGCTCCTGCGCGTCGGGACTTTGCAAAAACTGTTCGGCTTCTTTTGTCTCCACCGCGTCGAGCAGACCGCCGCCACGACTCGCCAGCCGCTGCCAATCATCGGCTTGCTGTTCGAGCCTTCGTCGCACCCGCTCGGCTTGGCGCAGCTCGGACAGCCAGCGACGCAGCCGCGGCCACGCCCGCAACATCACTTCGTGCGCCAGATCGACCAGCACAACCTGTGGCGACTCGCTTTGATTGTTTTTGCCGTCGCCACCGGCATCCGGTCCAGCGCTCTTGGTGACAAGTCGCGCCCGCACCAGTCGTTCGATCAGCGCCTCGGTCTGGGATCGATCGTCGCTCGTCGAAACCAGCGCCGTCCATGGCTGCTGCCGCCTGGTATGCGGCCTGCCTTCGCCAAACTGCGTCAACCGCAGCAGCGTGCGTCGACAAAGCCGCTGCTCGCCGACCGAAAGTTCTGCCCACACCTGCTCGGCGTGCAGCGTCAGCGCCGCCCCCAGGCCACTGACCTGGGCAGCTCGCGGCAGCGACGGGTCCACAAGCTGGGCCAAGTCGTCATACGCCCGCAGCGTCAGCTTGCGACCTTTTTGTCGTTCCCACAAAAGCACGAGCGTCTCTTGCAGAAGCGGCAGCGCCCCCGGCTCATCAGCCACTTCGGCAAGCAAGCGCTGCACAAGCGCGGGCTCCACCCGCAGACCCTGCTGCGCCGCCGGCTCGACGATCGCTTCGACCAGCCGATCGCCCGAAAGCGGCGCCACTTCCAGACGCTGCGAAGGGTCAATGGGCCACAGCCGACTCGCCATCAGCTCAGGGAAAAAGTCGGCACGAAGCACCAGCACCAGCGCGACGGAGGGCAGTGCAGAAAGCGCCGCCGTCTTGGCAAAAAAGTCCTGCTGTTCGCTGCGCGGGCTCGACAAAAACAGCTCTTCTAGCTGATCGATGATCAAGACCAGTCGCTGCGCCGGTGCTGTGGCCAGCAAACTTTGGACTGAATCTAAACTCGGCAGCTTGGCCTGGCCCGGTCGCACGAGCCGCACGACAAACGCGGGTCCAAGCGTTGGCACAAGCCCCGCCTGCAGAAGCGACGTCTTCCCCGATCCCGATGCGCCGATCACCAGCAGCAAGCGATCCCGGCGCACATGTTCGGTCAGCCAGTCGATTTCACTGCGCCGCCCGAAAAACAGCCGCCCTTGATCGGCTGCAAACGAAACCAGACCTGGATACGGACAGCGCGGCTCCGCTTTGCCAATTCCCCGCTCGGCAAGTGCTGCAAACACACGGTCAATCGGACACGCGAACACACTGCCAGCGACGGAATTTCCCGCATCATCGAGCGTCGCCCAGCGCAAAAGTCCCGCCACCGCGCCATCGACCCACACCGGCGCGCCCGAAAGACCCGCCAAAGGCGCGCCCCGACCAGCGGCGGCTTCATCAGAAAAAAGCTGAATCGCCGGACTTTGGCCGACCTGGCTTAGCGTCGAACGAACCTGGCCGCTGACCCACAGACCGTCGGGACGCGCTTCGGGAAAACCCACCGACAGCCACGACAGCGGACCGGGGGATAAGTCGTCTTCAGACAGTGGCAAGAGCAAAAGCGGCGCAATCGGCTGACCTGCCACATCTTGAGGTACTTCAATAAGTCGAAGCAGCGCCCAGTCCGCTTGGCGATCGAAAGCAACCAGCTCTGCAGCGATGGTCTGCGAGGGAAAATGCAGCCGAACTGAGCCAAGAGCGACCGGACTGTCGGCATGCCGATCGGCGACAACGTGAAGCGCGGTCAGCGCGTGCTGGGCAGCGACAAGAAATGCCGTGCCGCGCTGCTCGCCTAGGTGGGTCGATACTTCGACGCGAGCGACGGCCTGAAAAAGCCGTGTCCGCTCGGACTGTTGCGGCATCAGAGCGGGGCCCCGCTTTGGTACGTTTCGACGGACGCTTCGACGACCTGATCGCCCGCAAGCTCCAGCCGCACGTAGGTGGGCCGTCGCACAATCAGCCGATCGTACCGCCTATCGGCCATGTCTGCGACGAGCTGCTGCAGCGCCGCCGCCGAAACCTGCGGGTCGTCGGCAAATACCTCGTCGGGAACCCGCATCAGATCGGCCCACGTCCCACTGTTCAAATAGCGTCCGCCCCCGTCGAGTGGCAGGTTGCGTGCCAGATGCGTATGCCCCATCACGATGTAACGGAAAGGTGAAATCCGGGCCAGCTCCTTCGCGGCCTCGAACAACGGCTCCCCTTTCGGACTCTTGTCGATCGCAAACAGCGACGGATCGCAAAACGCCCGCAGCGCCTTGTGCAGCGCTTTGAGCCGAGATTCCGGCGCGCCACCCCCGGTCAGAAGCAGCTTGGCCCACGACAGACCGCCTGACCACTTCGAGTCGCGACCCGGCGCAGGATCGGTTCCCCGTGGACGCGCCGCAATGTCGCCCCGCTCGCCGCCCCGTGTCACAAACGCCATGTCGCGCGGCGTCGATGGTGCACCGCCGATCTGGCTCAAAAACGGGCTCACTTCGGCTTCCCCGAGCGACTCACCAAGCATCGCCAAAAGCTCGGCTTCCCCGTCGGACATCGGCGTGCGGAACCCCAGTTCACCGTCCGGTTGCGGCCCGCGCACGTTCGGCACATGCGCGCTGATGTCGCCCGATCGCGTCGGCAGCGCCGGCTTGGACAGTCGAAGCTCACCGGCGGAGATCGCCAGCTTGGCCAGCTTGGCAATCTGGCTGCGCGCCCCCGGTTCCAGCGCGAGCAAGAGCGGCAGCGCCGCGGTGTTTTCCGGTTTCAGCAAGTCAATGAACGGATGGCTGCGCTTGACCGGGTTCATCACCTCGGCGACAAGCTGGCTGCCCGCTGGGGCCGGAAACCGCAGCGACGGAGGAATGGCTTGGCCGCGCGACTTGAGCGAACAGACCCGTCGCAGCGCATCGTAGTCGATCGCATTCCAGCCGTCGTAGCGATTGCCATGTTCGATCAGCGCGTCGCCCACAGCGTAGGCCTCGCCGTCGTAAATGAAGCGCAGACCGACATGCGACGGCACCCCGAGCAGGTGTTTGAGCGCCTGCCGAACCCGCGGATAACACAGCTCGATGTCGTGATTGCCGAGCAGGATCGTCAGCGTATGACCGCGCGCGGAAAAGCGACGCAGCGCCGCAAAGACATCCGGACTGCGCATCGCCACGGTGTGCAGCAATTGTTCTGCCACGGCATCGTCTTCGCGCAGCGCTTTCCAAACCGGATCGCCGTTTTCGCCAGTTCCATCTGATTCCGCCAAAAAATCGACGAAATCGCCGGCAATCACCAGTTCTTCGCCCCCATTGTCGGGATTTCGCGCTGCCAGGCGATCAATCAGCTCGGCAAGCGCTGCAGTCTGCGTACAAATTTGGAAGCCGCGCTCGCCTGCCGCCGCTTGTGCCCCGCCCAGGTGGAGATCGGACACGATGTAAACCCTGCGCGTGGCTCCCGTCATAACCGCTTCTCCCGTTGCGTTCTGATCTGTAGATGAAGCCGCGCCATCTTACACCCGCCTACGCCGGATCGCGGTGTCGGTCGAAAACCAAGTGCGCGGTGTTCCTCGCAGCCCATCCAACAAATGTTATTTTGTTGGTTCATTTACTAAATTTACATCGGCTCATCGGATGCTGGGCGCGGACAACTGGCCGGACCTGTGGACGGCAAGCACCTTTGCGAGCGGACGCCGATAACCAGATCGATTCAACTGGGAGCAAGTGCAATGGCCAATACGGGTCAGCGCAGGGAAGCGTTTGGCGCCTACTATTTCGTCGTTGAGATCGAGGGTGAACGGTTCGCGCACTTCCGTTCTGCAAGCGGTCTCAAGTCCGAGGGAGAAGTGGTTCCGCTGATGGAAGGTGGTTGGAACGCCGCTGAGCACAAGCTCGTCGGAAGAACCAAGTACCCGAACATCATTTTGAAGCAAGGTTCCGCCGGCCCCGAGATGTGGCGGAAGCGGCAGCGCTTCATCAGCGACACCACGGGCGATCTGCGTCGTTTCGACGGTGCGATCATCCAGATGGGCCCCGGTGGCAGAGCGGTCGCGACGTGGACGTTCACCAACGGCTGGGTCTGCAAATGGGAAGCACCCGATTGGGACGCCGGCAAAAACGAGATCGCGATCGAGACCATTGAAATCGCCCACGAAGGCCTGGCGCTCAATGGATCGGGCCCGACGCCGCCACGCTCGAAACACTCGTCGGGGGCCAAGAGCGCCGCTTCGTCGAGTGCAGCGAAGCAAGCGGCGGCGGCGGCCAAAAGTGGCGCAGGAGCCGCAGCCAAAGGCGCTGCCGCGACGGCGAAAAATGCCGCCAAGGGTGCTACCGACGCGGCCAAAAACGCAGCCAAGGGCGCTGCCGATGCCGCCAAGACTGCGGCCAAGAGCGCTACCGACGCGGCCAAAGACGCAGCCAAGAGCGCCGAAAAAGCGGCTGGCGCAGCGGCGAACAAGGCGGTTGCCGACGCGACCAAAGATGTCGCCAAAGCGGCTGGCAAGGCCGGTGTCGACAACTTCAAGCCGGAAGTCACCGTCGGCAAAGACGGCATCCACGCCCACGTCGAAGGCGACTTCAAGAAAAACGTCGCTGGCGTCCCGGTGAGTGGTCACGTATCGGCAGATGCGGTGGCAAACAAGAGCGGCGTCAAAGCGACGGCGAGCGGTTCAGCCAAAGCCGAAGCCGGTCCGGTCAAGGCGGAAGCCAAGGCCGACGCGGGCGTCTCGGTGGGCAAAGATGGCGTCAAGGGTCACGCGCAAGGCGAAGTGTCAGCGAAGGCTGACGTCAAGGCCGGGCCCGTCGATGTCCACGCGGATGCTTCAGCCAAAGGTCGCGTCGATGAAAAAGGTGCGACGGGTTCCGTCGACGCCAACGTCACCGCGAAGACCCAGGCCAAAGTCGGCCCGATGGATGTCAAAGCCGAAGCTGGCGCCAAAGTTCACGCCGATGAAAAAGGCAGCCACGCCGAAGCTGGCGTCAAAGCTCAGGCGGAAGGCAAAGTCGGTCCGGCGAACGTCAAAGCCGCAGCTGACGCCGGTGTATCGGCGGACAGCAAAGAAGGCGTCAAAGCCCACGCGGGGGCCGAAGCGCACGCCGATGCCAAGGTCGGAAATACGACCGTGAGCGGCGACGCCAAAGCCGAAGTGCACGCCGACAAGACGGGCGTCCACAGCTCTGCGGATGCGCACGTCGGGGCCAAGACCG
>DAORGN010000020.1:31778-37419 GCA_035340095.1 Pseudomonadota bacterium
GAAGGCAAGCAGGGTCCAGTCAACTGGAATGCTGATGCGGGCGCGGGCGCTTCGACCGGTCCTGATGGCGCGAAGGCTCATGCCGAAGTCGGGGCGCACGCCGATGCCAAGGTCGGAAATACGACCGTGAGCGGCGACGCCAAAGCGGAAGCACATGCCGACAAGACGGGCGTCCACAGCTCTGCGGATGCGCACGTCGGGGCCAAGACCGAACAGAAGATCGGTGGCACCACCGTCACGGCGGAAGCCGGTGCTGGGGTTCATGCCGATGAAAAGGGCACCACCGCCAGCGTCGAAGCAAAGGCCCATGCAGAAGGCAAGCAGGGTCCAGTCAACTGGAATGCTGATGCGGGCGCGGGCGCTTCGACGGGCCCTGACGGGGCCAAAGCTCATGCCGAAGTCGGGGCTCATGCGGACGGCAAAGTCGGCAACACTTCCTTCAGCGGCGACGCAAAAGCCGGTGTCGTTGCCGATCAGAAAGGCGTTCAGGCCGGCGTCGAAACCAAGGCACACGCCGAAGGCAAGCAGGGTCCAGTCAACTGGAATGCTGATGCGGGCGCGGGCGCTTCGACGGGCCCTGACGGGGCCAAAGCTCATGCCGAAGTCGGGGCTCATGCGGACGGCAAAGTCGGCAACACTTCCTTCAGCGGCGACGCAAAAGCCGGTGTCGTTGCCGATCAGAAAGGCGTTCAGGCCGGTGTCGATGCGAAGGCACACGCCGAAGGCAAGCAGGGTCCAGTGGCTTGGGCGACCGATGCTGCGGCGGGTGCGTCCGTCGGACCGGGTGGACCGCGCGCATATGGCGATCTCCACGCGGGTGCCACCGAAAAAGTCGGTCCGGTGACGATCCACGAAGACATCAACGCCCACGCGAGCGTCGACAAAAAGGGCGTCCATGCACGCGCCGATGGCGACGCATCCGCCGAAGCTGGCGGCAAAAAGGTCGGTGCTCACGGCGAAGTGAGCAACGAGTCCGACGCCAAAGGCAACGTCTACAAGAACTTCTAGCCGCCGAGCGGCGCACCAATCAGGCGCCGCAGCTGAATCACCGCCAGCGACAGATCAAAGCGCGCCTGCGCAAGTCCCACCGCCGCCATGTCCATCTGATCCTGCGACGTCAAAAGGTCGAGCTGCGTCGCCGTTCCCGCCTCGTACTGGAGCCGCACCAAATTCAGCGTCTCTTGCGCCATTTGCAGCGCCCGCTGCGCCGTCACAAGACCCTGCCGTTTGGTCACCACGGTGCGCCGCGCGTTGATCACTTCGTCGGAAATGCTGTCGCGGAGCTGTTCGATCCGCAGCTCGGCATCACGCTTTTGGGCATCGAACTGGTGGCGCTGCGCATCGCGGACAAAGCCGTCGAAAATCTGCCAATCGAGCTGGGCTCCGACGGCAAGGCTGGCGACTCGACCAGAAAAGCCCGTCGCGTTTGTAAAACGGACGTTGCCAAACAGCGACAAGTTCGGGGAATAACGCAGCCACGACGATGTGACCTGCGACGACGCCGCCTGCATCGACAAATCAAGGCTGAGAAGCTCGGGCCGGCCCTTGAGCGCCTGATCAACCAGATCGGTTTCGGCCCCAAGCTCGGTGCTGGGCTCGGGCGGCGGCGTCACCTGGAAGCTGCCCGGCTGAAGCTTCAGCATCGTCGCCAGCATCCGATAGGCCGACGCACGGCTGTCCTGCGATTCGAGCAGACGCTGTTTGGCCTGGATGAGCGCCAGTTCCGCGCGGGTGACTTCCACCTTGTTGACGACGCCGGCTTGCAGCCTGACTTTGGCGTTGTCGACGGTCTTCTGCGCCACCGCGATCGTATTCGATCGGGCAGCGACCAGTTCTTCCGCCCCGGCGGCAGCAAAAAACGCTGTCGCGACCGATTGCAGCACCTGGGCCGTCGTCACATCGAGCTGTCGTTCCTGCGCCCGAAAGCCCAGCTTGGCCCCTTGCAGCGCCGGATACGCGGCAGGAACCAGCAGCGGCACGTTGGCGATGATCGTCGCATCAAGCTGCAGGCGCGGCTGGATCACGATCTGCGGATTGGCACTGGTCAGCGTCGAGTCAATGTCGGCGACGCTCGGCGGTGTTTTGCCAAGCTGCGCCGCTGGATTGATGATTTGCTGGCACAGTCCATCGACGGCCTGACGGTTTGCGCCCGTCGCACTGTTGCAGTAGTCCTTGAGCGCGTTGGTCAGCGACCCCGACTGCAACATGCCGGTCTTGGCCAGCGCCACCGACGCATCAGAAATCGCCGCGCCTTGCAGCAAGCTCGAAAAGACCTGCTGGCGCTGATCAAACGGCACCGACACTTCCGGTTCGTTCACCGTCAAACGGGCTTGCGCGTTGAGCGTCGGCAGCAGCGCCGCCATCGCTCGCTCGACATCGGCATGAGCGCCTTTGAGGCGGGCGCGCGCCGCGGCCAGATCGCGGTTTTGGCTTTGGCCGATTTTTAGCGCATCGTCAATCGTCAGCGTCTTTGTCGCGCTCGTCGGGGCACTGCTCTGACTTGGCTGCGCGATGGCAAGCGACGGTGACGCAAGAGTGAGTGGGCACAAGGCGAACGCAAAGAGGCGCGCGCTCAGGTACATGGTGCTTTCGGTCCTTTCTTGAAATGGCAATCGCAGCTACGGAACCAGCTTGAGGTGGCTTGGCCGCGGCTTCTTTCCGGGCTTGGGCGGTGGCGGCGGTGGCTCGGGCGGTGGCGGCTGGGCGTCCATGTCCTTGGGCACGTCTTCTTCCCAGACCAGACCGCGCTTTTCGCCATCGTGCATCGCAAACACCGCGGACCACGGAATCAACGTCGCATAGGGCGTCCGCTGAAACGACAGGGTAGCTTTGATGCCTTCGTCGTCAATTGTAAGGTCATGAATCGGCATCGGCATGTTATAGCCATATTGAAGAACGAGCCGAGGCTGACTGCGCAGATGATCGGGGAGGATGACGCCCTCCTTGCGAGGGTCGAGCACAACGTAGACCCAAGCATCTTTGAGGAGTTCGAGCATCACGTCTTTCTTTTGCGGGAGCATGACGATTCTTTCCGTGACTGGAATCGAACGTACCGTAGCACGGCCTCTAAAATTGGCACGTCTGTCTAGCAAAGCCGCATCCTTGCCCAAGCTGTTCCCGCCATGACACACGCCACAACGCACGAAAAAGACGAAACCCACTGGCTGTACCGACTGACCGCTGATGAATGGCTGCGGGCTGCTGCCACCGAGCTTCGCCACAGTCGGCAAGCCTTTGAAAACAAGTCCCAGCGCGCAGCCGTCGCACATGCCCGTCGAGCCGGCGGAATGGCGATAAACGCGCTCTTGTGGCTACGTTCCGACGATTCCTACGGACGCAGCTACATGGACCACTTGGGTCGGCTCGCCAAAGATCCGGCGGTGCCGTCGTCGCTCCAGGTGGACGCGCAAGCGCTGCTGGCGATGCCGATGCAAGCCGCTTTGGTGCAGCTTGGGCCAAAGGGTGATCCCAAACAGGCAGAACCAGCGGCCCGCATCCTCGAATGGGCGCAGAAGCTGGCGCAGAGCCATCAGACGGGAAATTGATCGCGCCGGGCGCTTATTCACCCCGGAAGTTCGGCGGTCGTTTTTCGGAAAACGCGAGCACACCTTCGGCAGCATCGGCAGTCTTGCTAAGCAGGCTCTGGCTGTGGGCTTCCCATTCGAGCATCGTCGCCAAGTCCGAAGTCGCCGCCCGCCCAAGCGCACGCCTGGTCATCGCCTGTGCCAGCTTCGGTCCGCGTGCCAATTTTTCACACAGCGCAAGCGCCGCCGGTTCCAGCTCTGCGTCGGGATGCACTTCATGAACCAGGCCGCACGCCCGCGCATCTTGGGCACCCAGCACCGCCGCCGTCATCAGCATGTGCATCGCTTTTGCCGTCCCCACCGCCTGCGGCAGCAGCCACGACAGACCAAAGTCCGCCGACAGACCGACGCGATGAAAAACGGCGCCAAACGTCGCGCTCTCGCTGGCCAGACGCAGATCACACGACAGCGCGAGCGACAGCCCAGCGCCCATGCAGACGCCCGGAATCGCCGCCACCACCGGCACATCAAGCTGCTGAAGCGCCAGGATCACTTTGCTGTCGCGCAGAAGCTGCTCTCGCCGCGCCGCAATCGGCATCGCCAGCCGCTGCGGCATGGTTTTTAGGTCGCCCCCCGAAGAAAATGCGCCGCCTGAGCCACTAACGCAAACGACATGCACTTCCGGTTTGCGCGCGATGTCATCCACATGCAAAAGAAGCTGTTGCCAGTCCGCGGGACGCAGCGCGTTTTTGGCTTCGGGACGGCTCAGCGTAAGACGGGCAATACGCCCAGCTTGCTCATACGAAAGAACGACCGACATGGAGTGGTTTATATCGCGATTCCCGTGCAGCTTCCGCAAAGCTGTGGCTACTATTGTTACCTTAGGCACCGATTCTTTTGACCTGTGAGCGAGATGCACAACATCCTTCTTTCGGCACTGCACCTGGACTTTGCGGCGCTTCTCGATCCGGTGGCGCAAGCTGCGTCGGCAGCCGCAAGCAAGCCAGGAACGTATGATTCGATTCGGGACTGGTACAAATCCGCCGACCGAATCACGCTGCTGACGCTGGGCGCGATGATTCTTTGTTCGCTGGCCGCCGTCACTGTCGCAATCGAGCGCACGCTGTCTCTGTGGAACATTGCTGATTCGTCGCGGCGGCTCGCTGAGCAAGTGCGCCGGGCGGTCTATCGCGGTGCGCTCGCCGATGCCCGCACCGCGTGTCAGCGCAGCAAGTCACCGCTCGCCGATGTGATGCTGGTCGGTTTCGAGCGAATCGGTCGCAGCAGCAACGAAGCGCTGTTCGCCGCCGTCGAGCGTGAACGTCAGCGAATGGTCCTGTCGCTGCGCGGCCCGCTGTGGGTGCTCGGTACGATTGGCGCGACGACTCCCTTTCTGGGTCTGTTTGGCACCGTCGTCGGCATCATGGGCGCGTTCCGCAAAATCGGCGAAAGCAACCAAGCCGGCATCCAAGTCGTCGGTCCCTACATCGCCGAAGCGCTGATCGCGACGGCAGTTGGCATCGGTATCGCTGTCGTTGCGCTGCTCGTGTTTAACTATTTTCAGTCGCGGCTTGCGCGCACCAGCATTGAACTGCGTCTTGCGATCGAGGAATTTCTCGAAGAGCTGACCGAGGCGCACGGACGCGATCCTGATGCGGGCAATCCCAAGTCAGACGACAAATCTGACGGGAAAGACAAACACGCAAAGACCGCCAGCGAGGAGGCGGCCTAACATGGCCATCGGCAAAGTTCCCGGCTCGGCTGGCGAAGGCGATCTCGATGAGGAAGGCATCTTCGCCGAGATCAACATCACGCCGCTGACCGACATTTTCCTCGTGCTTTTGATCATCTTCATGGTCACATCGTCGGTGATCGCCGATGCGGGGGCGCGGTCGGGACTGCGGGTGAACCTGCCCAAAGGCGCAACCAAAGAAGTCAGCCCCGGCAGCAAAGACGTCACGGTGGCCATCGGCCAAGACGGAAAGATGATGGTCGACGGCAAGCTGGTCGATGGAACGGAACTTGCGCGCCTGTTTGCCGAAGCCAAAACCCGCGATCCTGCGACCCAGATCATCGTCCACGCCGACGAATCCACAGCCCACGGTCGCGTCGTTTCG
>DAORGN010000021.1:0-37078 GCA_035340095.1 Pseudomonadota bacterium
TTCCCCGAAATACTCGATCGTCCATGGCGGTTCCTGACCCAGCCGATTCGATCCTCCGATGAAGACTCCGTGGCGAACCGCATCGACGAAAAACTCTTGGTGCCAGACCTTCTGACTCTTTTTCCCAAACGTAATCGCCGGACAGAAAACAAGCTCTGCGCCGCCTTCTTTGAGGGAATGGACTACGCCTTCAAAGTGACGGTCGTAACAGATCGCGACCCCGATGTTTCCCACGCTGGTGCGGAAGACCGGAAAGTATGGATTGCGGGCGATGTTGGCGGGATAGTGACCCAAGTTTCCGTCGCTCGGTCCGTAATAAAACGTCTCGTGAAATGATCCACGATCGTTCTGTCCGCATGGGATGTGCGTCTTGCGATACTTGCCGATCACAGACCCCTGTTCATCGATCACAACCGCAGTGTTAAACCGCTTGCCACTTTGGGAATCGGTTTCAAACAGCGGTGCAATGACGATGATGGAATGCTTTTGTGCGGCTTCACAGAATGCTTTCACCGACGGACCAGTATGTGCATCTTCGGCAAAGGCCAGCCACATCGGATCGGTGTACAGCGCAAAGTACGGAGCGGTGCATAGCTCACCCAAACAGATCACCCGAGCACCATGCGCAGACGCCCTCGCGATAAGTGAAATGTTGTGATCTACGTTTGCCGCACGAACCGCATCCAGGTGTCCACGCAGCGAAGGAAGCGCTTCCACCGTAGGAGGCATCGCGGCGTAGGCATTCTTTGTCTGTGTCAGCGCGCAACGGACGATGCGGCGGGCAGTCATCGGGCGACTCCAGTCAGCAGAATGAGGACGTTTTCATCCGGGTGAAGCGGACTGTGTTTGTGTTCTGTAAGCAGTCCCGCAAGACCTGCACTTCCCGTCGCAGAAACCGCGATTCCGGTGGTCCGTTTGGCCAGATCATGCGCAGCCAAAATGGCCGATTCCGGAACCGTCAGCGCGTCTCCGTTTGACTTCCAGATTTCTTTGACACAGGGCAGCCAATCGTAGGTTTCATCATCCAGGATGCCGTGCGCAGTACTGTGCGGAACCGACTCCCATGGCCACATGTATTTCGCTTTGTGCGCAGCAATCTGTCGCCACTCTGCATCACTTAGGATCCGTCCCTGTGGCCCGTATTCTGCGCGCAGCTTGGCCAGCGCACGCGAAAGCGGCGACACCGATTCTGTCTGCACTGTAAAAAAGCGTGGACGATGCGAAAGGAGTCCAGTACACAGTGCCGTCTCGACGGCCAGCGCGCAGCTTGCAGCCAAGGCTCCACCGCCGACTTGCACAAAAATTCGCGCCGGAATGGTCTCAAGCGAAACCATGTCACTCAGCGCTTCGGCCATCAGTGTCTGTCCACCATCGAGGGTCAGACCGTTGTCCGGACCTTGGCAACAGAAGGGAATCGCACCTGACTTGACGGCTTCGACAAAACGTCGATAACAGGGATCGCCCGTTTCCCCAGCCGACCGCGAACAGACAGTGATCGTCGCGCCCAGTTCACGCAGAGAAGACACCACACTGGCTTCCGCATCATCCGGAATGAACACCTGAAGCGGCCAATGGGCGGCCTTTGCAACCACAGCCGCAGCCAGTGCAGCGTTTCCACAACTGGCAATCGCAAGCGGTGGACGATGTGTCCCAGAGCCCGCAAGGGAAAGGGCTTCTCCGACGAGAAGTTCGACCATGATGCCGAACAGGTGCCGACCTTTGTGTGACCCGCCGGGGTTCTGTGTTTCGTCTTTTACATACACGCCACCGCGCTCGCTCAGGCCAAACCAATCAGACAGCGCGTCACTGCGATAAAGCGGGGTATGGGAAAATGACTTGCCTGTAAGGTGGGTCACCTGTTCGGTCAGTTTTTCGACGGTGGAATGATATAGCTCAGCATGTGCCAGTCCGTATTCGCGGCAGCGATGATAGGCCAGCATCCGATCCGCAAAGCGGAGGAAGGGATGCGCAAACGCCGGAGTTCCTCCCACCGAAGGAAGCGGCAGATAGGGTCGCAGAACGTGAAACCCACCGTCGCTGTGCTTGGGACAGACGAACGGAGGCATTCCTTCTGTCAGGGGAACTTCAAACCCACATCCAGCACAGCGCAAAGAGATCATGCTACGCCATCCTGCGTCCGAGCGTTCATCGCCGCAATCGCTTCATCCCATCGTGGCACATTCTGCCGCAGCGCGCGCCAGAATGACTGATGCCGACGAGCTTCAAAGTCTTTGAGCGCAATTCCTTGCTGCTCAACCCAGGTAAAATACCCCAGATTGAAGATCCGCTCGCGATCACGCAGCGTCAGTTCCTGCATCAGATCGGTGCGAACCCCGAGCAGGTGCTGACCGAACGTCTCTGCCGCGGCAAGCTGATCAAATCCTGTTGGGAAGTAGCGCGCTTCGTTTTTCGGAATCTCTGAACCGTACATCGCTGCACTATCAGTCGCGACGGTGACGACGGCCTCTGTTTCCGGTAGTCGCAGATAGCGCGCTGTTTTGATCGCCGCCAAGATGTTGCAGATTCCCGAAAATCCCAGACCGGAAAGCGATGCAACAAGTTCCGGGGATAGCTTGCGCCGATCGCGCAGATAGCGCTGTCCTTCCGGATGATTAAACAACAGGTGCAGACCGTCGGTGCTGTGATCGGAAATCGCCACCACCACATCGGTGTTCATCACGTTGTGAATCAGCGGAACGTGCTTGTCTCCGATTCCCTGGATGTTGTGTTCACCAAATCCGTTCGCAAGCAGTGTGGGACATTCGGCTGCTTCGACTGCAACGATCCGCGCACCGTGTTTTTCTTTCAGATAATCGCCCGCGCCGATCGTTCCTGCTGATCCGGTCGCGGACACGAATGCGGCGACTTGCAGACCACTGTTTGCAAGTACCGCAGCCTCGGCAGCACGTCCGGTACAGTGATAATGCACCAGATAGTTTCCGTACTCTGCAAACTGATTCAGGATCACGTTCTGTGGATCACGACGCAGCTCGTTGCACTTGTCGTAGATTTCCTTGACGTTGCTTTCTGTTCCCGGCGTCCTCACGATGTCGCTGTCATCGGCGACCCAGCGTGACAGCCAGTTGAAGCGCTCTGCACTCATTCCGGCTGGCAGAATCGCGACACCGCGGCAGCCGAGAATTCGCGAAATCGCAACGCCACCACGGCAGTAGTTTCCCGTCGACGGCCACAGTGCTCGCTGCGTAGTTGGATCAAATTCCCCCGCGACCAGACGCGGAACCAAACAGCCGTAGGCCGCGAGCACTTTGTGGGCCGCGATCATCGGAAAACGAGATCCCAGCAGCACCACAATTTTTGCATCCACGCCAGTCAGTTCTTTGTGAAGCACCAGGTGGGCCGGAACCGACTGGATGCCGCGCCGACTTGCATCGTTATACCAGTGTACGCGCCACAGATTGAGTGGATGGGGGGCGTCCGGATCGACATCGCGCAGGGCCGTCTGGATCTCCGCAGGAATCAGACCAGGATCAGCAAGCTGGGAAAGCTGCGGCAGCAGTACTTTGCTTTTTCGCAGACGCTGCATGGCGTTGTGAAGCGCTTGGGAATCGGTTGGGAGTGTTGCGGAAGACATCGCAAAAATCCTTGGGAACGGATGTGTTTGTCGTCGAAAAATAAGTTACAGCGCAGTCATTCGGTTCCACAGGTGGAACGCTTTCTGCTGCGCATCGTGTTCGATTTCTTGTCGGTCTGCGGTCACAAGTGTCCCATCGCGGACAACGAGCTTTCCGGCGCAGAACACATGCCGGACTTGGCCCGATGGATCGCGCACAACCAGATCGGCAGGCGATCCCACAGCAATGGCAAAAGCGGGCAGGGCGAAGCGTTCCGCAACCAGGATGTGACCAGACTGTGCGCGCCGTGAAATCACGGAGTCGGCTTCACCAAATTCCTTTGCACGGGTCCGCAGCGCCGCTTCTTCTTCGGCCATGTTCGCAGGATATCCGTCTGTCCCAAGCGCGACGCGAGCGGAACAGGACAGCGCGTGCGGATACCCCACGCGGTTGCCGAAGTTCGATCGTGGGTTTTGTACCAACCACAGACCTTCGTCCTGACAGCGCCGCACCGAATCTGCATCCAAATGGACACCGTGCGCCACAATCGAACCTGGTGGCAGCGCCGCCAGACGCAGCAAACGATCGAGCGGATCGCGGTATCCGCGCTTTTTGGCATCTTCGACATCGGCCAGGTCTTCGGCGACATGGACGTGCATCACCGTTCCCAGCTCGCGACAGAGCTGACCCGCAGCCAAGATCGTTTCATCCGAAACGGTAAAGCTTGCGTGCAGTCCCACAAGTCCACGCACAAAAGGACGCTGATTGGTCACGATGAAACGTCGACATTCGGAAAGACCGTCGTCTCCCTCGCGTCGACCAAAGTTCCGTTCCGTCGCCCCATAGGTGAGCAGAGCCCGACAGCCCAGCTCTGCACAGGCATCCGCCAAAATATCGAGCGATCCGGCAATCAGCGCAGGCGATTCATGGTGATCCACAAGCGTGGTCGTCCCCATAAGAAGCGCTGAAGAGATGTAATATCGCGCCGCTGCTCGCAACGAATCGGCATCGAGTGCGCGATCCAAGCGCCACCAGATTCGTTCCAGAATTTGCACGAAATTTTGTGGAGCGACCGTCGGTGCTGGCATTCCGAGCGGAGCCAGACCGCTGTACAGATGGGTGTGGGCGTTTACTTGTCCGGGGAATAAAGCGCAGCCTTCGCAGTCGATGATTTGTGCGTCCCCGATGACGCTGTGGCTGGACACCTCGGTGATGCGATCGTCACAAATGCGAACATCACCATACTGGGATTGACGGAGCAGCCACTCGGACATAGGGCATCCTATTTTTTCGCGTCACCCGTCGCTGGATCGTTCGCCACCGGGACTTCCGCCACAGAGGATGAAGCGGGAATTACGATCGGCCCCGGTGCCGCAGGCATCAAAACCGGCGAGACGGGCACCGCGAGCGAAACCGGAGAGGCCGCGACCTGTGCGATGGGAGCCGCGACTGGCGCTGAAGGATTTCCGGTTCTGTCCGGAATCCGTCCTCGATCTTTTGCGCGTCCCGCATCCTGCGGTTTTTCTTTTTTCAGATCGGTGCTAGCGCCGCGGATGTGGAACTGCTCGATGTGTCCTTCGACCAGATCAAAGCGCTCGCGCGGTTTGATGATGATCTTCTTTTGCAGCCGCTTTTCGAGCGCTTCGATGTACTCGTTGTCCGCGGAAGCCAGGAGTTCAGCGATTTCCGGATGGGTGTGCACCACGATTGTGTCGTCGGCAAACGCATGTCCGTCGCGCCGAATGTGCCGCAGCACTTCATACGCGATCGTCGTCTTGGATTTGGTGTAGCCCTTGCCATCGCAGTACACGCACTGCTCGGTCAGCATCCGGCCCAGCGACTCGCGCGTCCGCTTGCGCGTCATCTCGACGAGTCCCAGCTCGGAAATCTTGGTCACGTTGGTGCGAGCGCGGTCGGGTTTCACCGAATCGAGGAACGCGCGCATGACCTTTTCCTGGTTGGCCTCGCGATCCATGTCGATAAAGTCGATGATGATGATGCCGCCGATGTTGCGCAGCCGGAGCTGATCCGCGACTTCTTTGCACGCCTCGAGGTTGGTCTTGGTGATGGTCTCTTCGAGGTTGCGCTTGCCGACGAACTTGCCGGTGTTCACATCGATCGCAGTCAGTGCCTCACCCTGATCAATGATCAGCGTGCCGCCCGACTTCAGCTGCACTTTGCGCTCGAGCGCGCGGTCCAGCTCCATCTCGATCCCATACGCATCAAAGATCGGCTCGCTTTGCTCGTAGAGATCGATCTTGCTGACGTACTCCGGCATAAACGTGCTCGTGAACTTGATCAGCCGGTCATACTCGGGCTTGCTGTCGATGATCAGCTTTTCGACGTCGCTGGTGAACAGGTCACGCACCGTGCGCAAAAGCAGATCAAGGTCGTGATAAAGCAGCGCCGGTGCCTTGGCCGCTTCCGACTTCTTCACGATCGAGTTCCACAGCTTGATGAGGAACTCCATGTCGGCGCGCAGCTCTTGTTCCTGCACGTTTTCAGCGACGGTGCGGACGATAAAGCCCGTGCCCGGCGGACGCATTGAATCGACGATCGAGCGAAGTCGCTTGCGCTCTTTTTCCGACCCAATGCGACGCGAAATGCCAACGTGATCCACCGTCGGCATAAACACCAAGTTGCGGCCCGGCAGTGAGATGTACGAAGTCGACCGCGAACCCTTGGTTCCTATCGGTGCTTTGGCGACCTGGACAATGACTTCTTGGCCAGGGCGCAGCAAGTCTTCGATGCGGGCATCCCGGCTTTTGTCGTCTTCTTTGCGGCTGCCTTCGTCGTCTTCATCGACAAAGAGCGACTTGATGTCCTCGGGGGCGCCGCGGACATCGGCGACATACAAGAATGCAGCTTTGTCGGTTCCGATGTCGACGAACGCGGCCTGCATGCCGGGCAGAACCCGCAGCACCTTGCCTTTGTAGATGTTGCCGACGATCCCTCGCTCACGTCGGCGCTCGATGTAGAGTTCGACGACTTGGCCGTTTTCGACCAAGGCCACCCGCGTCTCGGGTCCGTCGGCGTTGATGACAAGCAAGTTGGGCACGATACCGTATGCCTATGAAAAAAGTTTCATGCTCTGGCGACCGCTCTGACACCGATGTCAGGCTGCGGGTGGGTGGCTTGCAAAGACCACTCGCTGCGAGCAACCCCGCGTACCACGAGCCAGCCTCTCTTTTCAAGGAAATCACTTGGTTATCGGCTCCACCTGCGCGGGCTGACATGCGCTGGCACAGGCCTTGCTCAAGTATCAGGTCAAGTAGTTACTTCGCTTAACCTTGGTGCCGCGCTCTCGTCCTTACCTTTATCAAACGAGAGCAAAGCAACTTGGAGACCACGCCCAAGCGCTATTTTTAACTCCGCTTGGGGTGGATCACCCGGCAACCTCACATTTCGGTGTGACGAGTCGGTGAGACGGCCTGCCTGAACAAGGCGGGCCGTTTCTGTTTTGGCGCTACGGAATCTGCATGCCGCCAGACACATTGATCGTCTGGCCGGTCACGTAATCCGAAAGCGGCGACGAAAAGAACAGCACGGCGTTGGCGATGTCTTGCGGCTGACCAAAGCGGCCCATCGGGATTTTTTGCAGCGTCGCTTGCCGCTGTTCTTCGGGCACGCCGAGCACATCGCCGGGTTTTTTGGCCGCGGTCATGCGTGTTTCGGTAAAGCCTGGGGCGACGGCGTTGACGTTGACGTGGAAGCGGGCCCACTCTTGGGCGACGACGCGAGTGATGCCGACATTGCCCATCTTGGCCGCGACGTAGTTTATCTGACCCGGATTGCCACGGATTGCCGCCGTCGAAAAGAAGTTGACGATCTTGCGGTTATAGCGAGGCTGCCCAAGCTCCTCCAGTTCGCGCTTGGCGACTTCGCGAATGTGAGGCGCCGCCGATCGGATGCAGTTGAACGTGCCGGTCAGGTTGACGTCGATGACGAGATCCCACCACTCGTCGGGCATCAAATGGCACATCTTGTCGCGTGAAAGCCCGGCGTTGTTGACCAAGATGTCGAGCTTGCCAAAGCGATCGACCGCCGCCTTCATCAGCTCGTCGGTGTATTTGGGGTCCGTCACCGAACCAATCGACGCCACCGCACTGCCGGGCCGGATCGCATGACACTCCGCCACTGCTTCCGCTGCCGGTTCGGCATCCAGATCGTTGATGATGACGCTGGCACCCGCCGACACAAGCGTGGTGGCGCAGACGCGACCGATGCCGCGACCGGCGCCCGTGACCACTGCCACTCGATCGTGAAGTAAACCTCGCAGAACCGTTTGATCGCTCATCGCTTGGGATTGCCTTTCGTTTGGTGGAAAGAGGGTTGGGACGTGCGAAGACGTGGCCGTCTACTATCACGGCAGCGAGGGGATCGACAATTCGGCGTGGCACGACTCTTTGAGCGCAGCGACGATTGCATCGAGCGCGGCATGCGCTTTCGACATAAAGTCCGGCGCGTTTTCGATAAACACTCGGTTTGGATGATCAGCCCAAGCTTGGGCAATCCGCTCGTCGATGGCGTGCGCCTCTTCAGCACTTTCGATGCGCAGCGGATTTTGGTGGTTGTAGCCAACCTGGGGCGTTCGCAGGTGAATCACCGTCGAATAGCGCCGCAGTTCGTCGGCCTTGTTTGTCCCGAGCTGTGAAAAAAAATCCTGGGCAGGACCAGGCCAATAGGCCAGTCCGTCGAGCGTGCCGCGGTCACAAATCGCGCAGTGGACCTTGCCTTCCTCTAAAGCCAGCGCTTCGAGCTCATGCTGAACATGAAAGATTGCGCGCTGTGCCGCCCGACGCGCCGCCGGACTGTCCCGCCGTGGAAATCCGCCAGCGAACAGCAGGCTCGCAGCTTCGGGCAAAACCGCAATGTGATGGTTTAGCATCCGGCTTACAATGTCGAGCACCGCGGTCTTTCCAGCCCCCGGACCGCCCGTCAGAACAATCAGTCGCATCTGGCAATCCTGACTCTGCTTCGCACCCAAGCCGTCAACCGTTCCCTCGTCCATAACGTGTCAGCCCACCAGAGCTTGCGCGCCTTGTCAATCGGCTCAATCGGGGCGTTGACGGACAAAACCAGCCCCGCGTAGCATCGTGGCCCGGAGGAAAAGCCCTTGCTTCACAAACCGCACCGTCCACGTTTCGTCAGGCTCAGCGCCGAGCATGCCCGCGCAGTCCTCGGTGGTGGCGCCGATCTTGAGCCGTGGATGGTCATCAGCAACGGTCGCTTCGTCGCCAAGCAGCGCATCACGATGATCGGCCCGCGCGGACGCATTGATGGCGTCGCCGTCGTGGGACCACTCGTCGAATCCACCCAAGTTTCACTCGCCGCGCATGATGAGGAAAAGCTCGGCCTCGCCGATGATCCCGGTCGTGGCGTGCTTTTGGTCGGACCTGGCGGCGAAGCGAAAGTCGTGGCATCCGAATAGCCATGTCCATACGCATAAACCGTGTCTATACAAGGACCGGCGACGACGGCGGCACGCACCTCGTGGGTGGTCACCGCGTTTCCAAAGACGACCTGCGCATCGAGTGTTACGGCACAGTCGACGAACTAAACGCCACAATCGGTCTGGCTCGCTTGCACGCCAACACCCCAGCGACGGCGGACCTTGCGGCCATTTTGGAACGGGTGCAAAGCGAACTCTTTAACTTGGGCTCGCAGCTCGCGACGCGGGCCGAAGACTTGCGCCCGACCCAGCCGGTGATCCTGGCTCGCCACATCGATCGCTTGGAACAGGAAATCGATCGCTGCAATGAGCAGCTTCCCGCCCTAACCAGCTTTGTGCTGCCGGCAGGTGGTGCACTAACCGCGCATCTGCATCTGTGCCGCACGGTTTGTCGGCGTGCGGAGCGACTTGCGGTTTCGCTCATGCATCGCGAGCCGCTTTCGCCCGAAGTCGTCCAGTACTTAAACCGTCTGAGCGACGCACTGTTTGTGTTCGCGCGTCACGCGGCGCGTGTCACCGGCGAAGCGGAAGTTCTCTGGCAACCCGAAAAAACCTAGTCCGCTCAAGTCCGCCAACTTTCCCGTTCTGGGGTCTGCCTTTCCGTCGCTGCATGCCTACATTAAAATGGGTAGGTGTGTTCTCAATCCCGAGAGCAAAAAAGCGTGCGAATTCGCGAAAACTTCCTTGACGTGTGGCAGGGCGGTTCGCAGAATGCCGGTGCAAGTCAAGGAAATTCGTAGGGTTTTCCGGTCGAATTTGTGGGTCAGTTCGCTGTTGACCCCCCGGAATGTTGACCCACCTAAGGAGAACATCATGGGTACTCTGCTTCGCACGCTGGCTCTCGGAATCGCTTTCGCTGCAACCGTTTCGGGCTGTGGCCAGGGCAATGACGACACTGACATCGACACGCTGCCCGTCGTCACCGAGGATGACAAGGCCGACACGACGGGGAGCCCACTCATTTGGGTCCGCCCCAGCTCGTTCCCGATCTACTGCATCGGCTACCCATGTGCGACCAAGCAAGTCGCCGAAGTGAACGGCGGCGAAGGCCGGCTGATCTTCAAGTACGACTGGCGCGCGCTCAAGCTCACTGCGACGGAGCAGACGACGGCGGAAGCCAATCACTTTAATATGCTGCTCCGTGGCCGTTACAACACCGTCAAGGTGTCGGGCCAGCCCATGACGGTGCTCCAAATTTCGCGCGCAAGCGTCAAGGTCAGCAGCAGCTCCGACGACAACGCCGAAAAGGACAGCTTCTATCTGACCAAGGAAGCCCCCTGCTCCAAGCAGCCGTGCCCCGCGGTCCAGGCAGAGATGATCAACAAGACGGCGGCGCCGGAAGTGTGGGCCACGGTCGATCTGTCGCGGCTTGGTCTTAGCACCACGCAGCAGCAGTCGCTGCTCACCGAAATGCAAGACAAGACGGGTCAGGTCTACGTGAGCCAAGCGACCACGCCGACGGGCAGCAAGCAGATCAGCCAGGCGTTCCGCAGCATCAAGTCCCCCGCGCTCAAGTAGTCATCCCCGAGCGGCCCTTTTTCGCGCCGAGCAAATCTGGCCATCGACCTTCACAATTCGGTGGCCAAGCGAGCTCTCCTGTGTAGGATAGATTCTCGACGGCAGTGCTGTCGGATCGAGCGAGCAGGAGGTCTTCTAGTGTCTACACTGCGCGAGAAAGACGAAAAAGTTGCTCAGAAAAAAGGCCTGATGGCGGGAGCCGCTGTCGTGGCATCAGGAGCAGCCGTGGTCGTCGGAGCCCCGGTGCTTGGCGTACTGGGTCTTCTTCCGGCGGCTTATCTTACTTATGACTGGTTCATGTTCCGCGCCAAGCGAGGCATGCGCTTTTAGTCGCTGCCGGAGCGAAGGTTTGTGAGCCTCTGTCCCACCTGCAAGTCCAATTTTTCTGGCGGCGAGCAGTTCTGTCCTCGTGACGGTACACCGCTGCGGCCGTCGCTGCCCGACGATCCTCTGTCAGGTCGGGTGCTTTCGGGCCGCTATCGGCTGCTCGAGCTGATCGGTCGGGGCGGAATGGGCGCCGTCTATCGGGCGCACCACATCCTGATGGACAAACCCGTCGCAGTGAAAGTGCTGCGCGGCGAGC
Source organism: Pseudomonadota bacterium (assembly GCA_035340095.1). GTDB lineage: Bacteria > Myxococcota_A > Polyangia > Palsa-1104 > JAEUJZ01 > JAEUKA01. The sequence continues at coordinate 11,126 of DAORGN010000021.1, forward strand.
TGTCGAGTGACACCGAGGCCGTCGCGCGTTTTCACCGCGAGGCGCGCTCGGCGTCACGGCTCGATCACGAGTGCATCATCCGCGTCACCGACTTTGGCCAGACAGACGACGGCTTGCTGTTTCTGGTGATGGAGCTACTCGACGGAGAAAATCTGGCGCAGGTCATTCGGCGCGCAGCTCTGCCATGGCGACGGGCAGCGACGATTGCCCGCGACATCGCGCAAGGGCTGGCCCACGCGCACGAGCAAGGTGTGATTCACCGCGATCTGAAACCAGAAAACGTGGTGATTTTGCGACGAGGCAAGGGGCGACAGCTCGTCAAAGTGCTCGACTTCGGGCTGGCCAAGCTGATGCACGAAGCGGGGCCGTCGGGAAGCGCTCCCGATGAGGAGCCAGGCCGGGCGCTGACCAAGACGGGCGTCGTATTCGGAACGCCCGAGTACATGTCACCGGAACAGGCAGAAGGACACAAGCTCGGCCCGCACACCGATCTGTATGCGCTCGGCGTCGTCATGTACCAAATGGTGACGGGAAAGTTGCCATTTACGGCGCCGACTTTTTTGGCCCTGATTGCCAAGACCGTCCATGAACCGCCCCCACCGCCCAGCAACGTGGCGCCCGATGCCAAGCTGCCGCCAGGGCTCGAACAGCTCATCTTGCGCTGTTTGGAAAAATCGCCCGACGACAGACCGAACAGCGCAGAGGAAATTGCCGACGAACTGGATGCGCTTCTGGCCCAGAACTTGGATGACGTGGGAGACGATCGGGCGACTCCGGCATCCGGGGCAGCCAAACCGACGGCTTCAGCGTCCCAGCCAGTCGTTTTGGCGCCAGCCGCCGTTCCGCCCGGTGGGGTTGCAAAGACCGTGCAGCGCGTAAATCCAGCGCGTCCGGGCGGGGTGACTCCATCGACGGCTGCGGTTGCAAGTGCGTTTGAAGCGCTGGCCAAGCGCGGTCAGCCTGTGAGTGGTCCGCCCAAAGCGTTGCCGGTGCCAGCCGGACCCGAAGACGACGCGACAGCTGCCGCAGCCAGCGATGCCGGTGTGGTCGACGACAGCGCGCCGCCAGCCGTCACAGCGCCTGCGGTGTCCAGCCAGAGTCCATCGCCAGAAGCTACGACGGTGGCCGATCCAGAACCTGCGCGGGCTGCGCCACGGAAAGAAATCCAAGAAGCGCCATCGACCAGCAGTGGACCCGTTGCGGTGCCACGTAGACCGTACTGGCTTGTCGGCGCGCTGCTTTTGTCCGGGATGGTCGGTGCAGGGGTTTACTTCGGTCCCAAACTGCTCGGCAAAAATTCGCAGCCGGTCAGCGTCGACAGCGACGAAGTTCGCCAAGCGAAGCTGCTGCTTGCAACCGACAAGAGTCCCGCTGGCATTGAAGCCGCGATTCGTTTGCTGCTGCTCGCGCGCCAAAAACAGGAAACGCCGGAGCTCCATCGCTTGCTGTCAGGCGCCTACGAAGCACAGGGCAACCGGCTGCGTGCGCTTGGACACATGTACCTCGCCGTGCAGCGTTCCCAGACGATGTCCGAGCGGTCGGTATCGCAGCTGGCGCTGGCACAGCTTTTGTCTCGGCTTGGACACAGCCAAGAGGCCTGTCAGACGACGCAGCGGCTGTTGCGGGAAAAACCTGACTCATCCGGCGAAGTGAAGGTCCATGCGCAGGCGCTGCTTTCCGCGCTGCGCTGCGATGCCAAGTAGCGATACCGTGTGCGCCGGGTTCCGCTTGCGGATCACCGCCGCGATCGGCGTTCGTCACTACTTTTCGGGTATCGCCAGGCTCAGGATCATGCCACCGATGAGCAGGCCCGACACCGCATAGCCAGGTGCCCACAAGCCGACGGTCGTCAGCACACAGTTTTGGCCAGCGTTTGCTTGCGACGAACACGGTAGTCCGCCGGGATTTTGCGCCAGCGTCGAGTCCAGCCTCTTATCAAAGTAATGTGCCGCGATCGTCCCACCGAGCGCCGCAAAGCCGAGCGTGCCAAACACCGCAGCCAGCGCCTTCCGTTTGGTCGATAGACCCTTGCGCTGCTGCGGTGGCGTCCCCTGCGGAGTCTGGGTCCACAGCGGTGCTTGCGTCGGGTACAGCGGCGGTGCACTCGGGGCAGTTTGGGCTGTCGACGGGAGCTGCGGCACATACGAACCAGCCAGCACTGGCGTATTGCCCTGCGGCGGCAGTGGGGGCGGAACGTTTGGACTGGGCGCCTGCGGGCTCGCGACCGGCGTTGTTGCAAGCTGCACTTTCGCGCTTTCGGCTGGCTTGGCGACCGGCATCGGCGCAAGCTGTGGACGGCTGCTTGCCGTCGAATCGGTGCCAACTGGCGCGGCGGTCTTGGCCAACTGCGGCGGCGGCGTCACCGGGACAAGCGGCGGCACCATCACAGGATCACTGGCTGGCGTCGGAATCGCTGGTGGTCCGTTTTTCGCCGTGCCTTCCAGCAGCTCATTGAGCTGGGCGTCGGCATCCTGACCTTTGTGATAGCGGCTGAGTATCTCGCTCACCGTGCTTTGCACCAGCAGCCCGAGCTTGGTCTCGTCACAGTCGTTGCACAGGTTTTCGACGTCGAACACCTGACGGTGACGGCCATCGTATAGATGCATGACCACCCGCTGGCTCTTTTTGCTACCCAGTTGGAAGATGTCGCCGCTTAGCACCACGTAGGCTTGATGTTGCCGGGCCAAAGCCGACAGACACGCGGCAGTCCGACAGCGCCGATCCGCATCGGTCAGCGTCGATTCCACCACCCGCAGCTCTTTGCGACCGGCCAGCTGTTCGCGCACTTGCTCGCTGCCGACGCCATCGAGCGCCCCCCCGCGCTGAATGGCGAGCCACAAAAGCGGCTCCTCTCCATCGGCTCCAGCCGTCTTCGGCAGAAGGACAAACAGCAGCAGCGCACAGAGCCAGCCCCACGACGAGCCCGCAGTCAGCCGCACTGGCACGCGATGGGAAGGTTGCTTCTCAGTTACAAGGGGCATGAGCGGTCACGTCTCGCAGATCTCTCTATTCAGCATAAACTGAAATTGCCGCGTGCGGGGAGGGCGGATTTCGTCAAATTTTCGCGGACTTAGCCAACCAGGAGCCGAAACAGCCTCTCGAAACCCGTGGTCTTGCGGTTCACGGCGTATCGTCCTGCGCGGCGACTGTCCTGCGCCGCTGGTCGCGAGCAAGTCGTGATAGCATCACAAGTTATGGACGCTTCCGAAAGCTGTCGTGGCGATTCTCTCGGGCTTGCCGCATGGGTTCGAGCCGCATTTTTGCAAGTCGGGTTCTGGCTTTTGGCCGCTGGGATTGGTTTTGGCGCAGCGACTGTCACAAGCTGCGTGGTTCCCGACCCGGCGTATTGTGGCAAAGACGAGGAGTGCGCAGGCCGTCCCGAATCATCCGACGGGACCATGTTGGTTTGCCATCCGACCAAGCACATGTGCATCCCGAACAAACCGGGCCAGTGCTTCAAGGACACCGACTGCCCAAGCACCAAAGCGAGTCACTGTGACACAAGCACAAACCAGTGTGTTTCGTGTCGCGTTGGAGATCCGACTGATACCTCGTGTGCATCACTCGGGCTCGGCTCGATGACCAAGTGTCTCGACACCCCGTCGGGACCACAGTGCATCGAATGCCAACAGCACCTGGACTGCCCGTCCGAACGACCGATTTGTGACGGGGGATCGTGCCGCAGCTGCCGCGAGCACAAAGACTGTGAAGGCACCCTAAACTGCGAAGGCGGCGTCACCTGCACTGACTCGATGGTCTGCATCCGAGACGGGGACTTGCCCGAAGGTCGCGCCGGTAGCTGCGCCTGGAACGGCCCCGGATCGACGGGTCGAGTCGTCTACGCCCACAACGGCAACGCGGCGTGCAGCGACACCGATCCTTCGTATGGATTCCGCTTCAGCGAGCCGGTCTGTAATCTCGCCCGCGCGTTTGCGATTGCCCGCGACACGGGTCGTCGCTACATCCGCATCCTCGGCAGCAACTACGATCCACTGAACGCCACGATTTTGTTTGGCACCTATTCGTTCATCGGCGCACCGGGCAAAAACTATCCGACCCTGGCGACGATGAAAGGCCGGGCGCTGCTGTTCGACATTCGCGACACGGCGCGCGTCACCATCGATCAGCTCGACATGACCGAACAGAACGTCGACGCGGGCGCAATTGCATGCTCGGGTCCGGGCGCCGATCGAATTCCCGGCCTGACCATTCAGCGCAGCATCTTGCGTGGATCGACCCCGCCGTCGTTTCCCAATCCCACGTCGTCGGCAATCAATGTGAACGACTGCGCCGTGCGGATCGAACAGAGCATCATCGGTGTCACCAAGCTGGCCGACGCAATGATGGCTTCGACGGCAACCGCGCACGCCACCGCGATCCGCATTTCGGACATCTGGCAGAGCACCAAGGCCAGCTACGTGCTGGAAAACAACCTGATCGCGGGCAATACCGCCATCGCCGTGGATCTGCTCAACACCGATCGCTTGCAGCAAAAGCTGGTGATGCGGTTTAACACCGTCGCTTACAACGGGCGATCGAACAACGGCAAGGCCGGCGGCATTCGCTGCGCGACGGGGCCGTCGGTCAAGCCGGCGATCACCGACAACATCTTTTTCGGCAACAGCACTGTCGGAGCATCGCAGATTCAGTTTGGCGAAGGCTGTTCGTTCGGCGACACCGTGGTCGGCAGCGCGGATTCGTGTGCGGAAGCAGGTCTGCGCAAGAACAATCCCGAGTTCTTCGACGACTTTTCGCTCAAAGACGGTCCCGCCAACCGCAACTGCTGCATCGATCAGGTCAGTCCCCCGAGCGGTGACACCTTCCCGACGCGCGATCTGCTGCTTTCGAGCAGACCGAGCGGCGCAAAATACGACATCGGCTGCTACGAGCTGCCACAATAACGGGCCGGTTTCCCCTCTCCGATTGAAAGCCTTGCTACTCAACGCACTAAAAAAGACGGCAGGACGACCCTTTGACCTCTGTGGGCTTGGGGAATGCTCGGTCGATTTGGTCTATCGGGTGCCGCTGCGGCTTGATAAACCCCTGCCCGACAAGGTCTCCGCAAAAGCGCATGAAGTGCTTGGTGGTGGTCAAATCGCGACGGCTTGCGCAGCAGCCGCGCGGCTTGGGCGCAAGGTTCGTTTCGTCGGTGCAGTCGGCATGGATGGGGCAGGGCAGGCGCTTTTGGCCGAACTGGCCAGCGATCGAGTCGACACGTCGCTTGTGCGGCGCTGCCTGGGGGTTCAGACCCGGACGGCGCTGATTCTCTGTGGCGATGATGGCGAACGATCTGTCATCGAGTGGCGCGATCAGGGGCTGACGCTGCCGCCAGGTCTGCCCAGCGCGGAACAGCTATCGACTGCACGGGTGCTGCATGTCGATCTGTGCTTTCCCGACGCGACGTTGGCGGCAGTTGTGGCAGCCAAGGCACACGGACTGATCGTTTCCGTCGATCTTGATCGGCCTCTGCCGCGGGTTGACGATCTGCTGATGCTGACCGATTTGTGTGTCGTATCGACGCACTTCCCCTCACGGCTGACCGGGATCGATGATCCCGAAACTGCCGCCCTGGCGCTTTCCGACCGAACAAAAGGCCGCGTGGTGGTGACACAAGGCGAGCACGGCTGCTGGCTGGTCTGCGACGGTGCGATTGTCCGCTTGCCGGCGTTTGCGCCACCTCGTTTGGTCGATACCACGGCCTGTGGCGATACGTTTCATGCGGCGCTTATCTGTGGCTTGCTCGATGCTGCGGACGGCAAAACGGGATCGCGCGGTGATGATGAGTCGGCGCTACGGGACGCGATTCGTTTTGCCAGTGCAGCGGCGGCGCTCAAGTGCGGTGATCTGGGTCGACGTGGCTGTCCGCAGCGTGCCCAAGTCGATCAGTTCCTACAGACCGCCCACTAAGCGCGCTCCGACTCCGAAAAGGTTTGGGCACGGGGGTCCAATGTTTGGATAATCGCTCATTGGTGACGAGGAGGAGTTCCGATGAAGAGCGCATCTTGGTCTAGTCTCCGTCGACGATCGTTTCTGGCGGCCATGCTGGGAGGCGCGGCAGCGGCTGCACTTCCCGGCTGCGGAAGCAGTCCGACCCCTGCCCCTGGCGTCTCGATTCCCAGCGTGTACAGCGAAGAATCGGTCTTCGATTACCTGCAGCGCACCGTCGGCAGTTTCGAACAGACGCGGTATCGCCAGATCATCGGGGCGGCCAGCGACTACAAACAAGGGGACGAAGCGATTGGCGTCGCTGCTGCCGATGAAACATCGCGGCAAAATGCACGCACGCTCCTGTCCAACACCAAGCTCGGCGACTTGGCTGCCCATCCGCTGGTCGATGACCGCCAGGGGCAGCTCATCGCGCAGACCACCGATGCGGCGATGCAGAAGGCGATGTCGTCGTGGACGATGGGGTTCCTCAAGTCCTATCTGCTGGCCGCGACCGAGGATTCAATTCGCCAGGTGAAAAACGGCCTGACCAGCGATGTGATCGGCTGTCTGGTCAAGCTTCTTACCAACTCGCAGCTCGTGGCGCTGTCGCAGAAAATCTGGAATCCGCTCCCCGGCAGCAAGGTCGGCAGCAAAGGCTATCTGGGGGCACGCATCCAACCGAACTCCCCGACGGACAATCTCGACGACATCAAGTGGCAGATATTTGATGGTTTTGCCTATGCCGTCGGCGATGTCGTGCTCGGCTGCAACCCCGTGTCGTCTGACCCCGAATCGGTCGCAAGCATCGAACGGATGATGCAAGACCTGCGCGAGACCTTTGGCCTGACCGACATTTTGCCGCACTGTGTCCTTTCCCACATCGACATCCAGTCGGAAGTCGAGACGAAATACCCAGGTCAGACCGGCATCTGGTTTCAGAGCATCGCGGGCACCGACGGAGCCAACGGCACATTTGATGTCACCGTCGAAAAGATGCTCCGTTACGCCGACCAGCGCACCGGCAAATACGGCCTGTACTTCGAAACCGGACAAGGTGCCGACTTTACCAACGGCCAAGACTTCGGCGTCGACATGGTCGTGTTGGAATCGCGAAAGTATGGCTTTGCGCGGGCGCTCAAGCAGCGTGTCGCGTTGGCACAGGAAAAAGCCGGCCAGACCGTCGCACCGTGGGTCCACTTCAACGATGTCGCCGGCTTCATTGGCCCCGAGGTCTTCCGCTTTCGCGATCAGCTCGTGCGCTGCTGTCTGGAAGACATCTTGATGGGCAAGCTGCACGGGATGACCATTGGGCTCGACGTCTGTTCGACACTGCATATGGATGTTTCGCTCGACGATCTGGACTACTGCCTGGACCAGATCATGCCGGCCAATCCGGCCTATTTGATGGGTCTGCCGACGAAAAACGACCCGATGCTGGGCTACCTAACGACGGCGTACCAAGACCACGTTCGCATCCGCGACAGGTTTGGTTACAAAGTCGACGACCGCATGTGGGCGTTTTACAAGCAGCTCGGCGTGATTGACCAAGCGGGCCAGCCGACCGACAAGTTTGGCGACCCGCGCTGGGTCTATCTGCAGTTTCTGCGACGCAAAGGCGACAAGCGCACCGACGCGGTGATTTACGCCGAAGCCGATCAGAAGATGAAAGAAGTGCGCGAGCGCGGGGTTTGGCTGGCCCAGGGCTATGGTCAAAAGCCGTGGAATCTGGATCCCAAGCTCGATGCCGAAATCCACGCGCTCTATGAAGACTCCCGCAAGGCGATTTGGACCGAATGGACGCCGGCCTTTGTGGCGTCGGTACCGATGGTCGAGCAGCTTCACACCAAGTCGAGCGATCGCAAAGACTATGTCTGGCATCCACCGACGGGTGAGCATCTTGATGATGACTCCGCGTCGGCAGTGGCCGCGATGCGGCTGCGTCATCGTGACCAATACAACGTGCAGATCGTCATCTCGGATGGTCTGTGCGCGCCGGCCCTGTCGGACCCCAATCACCTGGCACCGTATCTGGAATCGCTGCGCAGTGAACTGCAAAAACAAGGCTACAAGCCGTCTCCCGACAACGTGGTGGTGCGAGGTGGGCGGGTCCGCGCTGGCTATCACTTGGGCGAGCTGCTCTATGGTGGGCTCTCAAATGCCGCAGCGACGAAGGCCATCATTCACTTGATCGGCGAACGACCGGGATCGGGCCACCACGCCTTTTCGTCGTACATCACCGCGCCGCCGGTCAGCACTTGGTCTCAGCCTGGCAAAGTCGATCACAACATCACCAAAGTTGTCTCGGGCATCGCCGACACTGCCTATGACCCGCGAAGTGCCGGCATTGAGACGGTCACCATTCTTCAGCGAATCGCGCCGCCGTAGTTCGATCGAGTCGTTACGCTCCCATTGACAGAAGCGCGCCTGCCCAACTAAGTTCCGCTCGCATCGACAAATTGCAGTTCTCGACGGTGGCCGGACCTATCACGCCACCTGTTTGGCGAGCACAAGTGACGAAGGAGCGTGTTTCTGATGGCAAAGTCGGTCTTGGGTAGCGTGTTGCGACTGGCGAGCGTGACGGTTCTGCTTAGCGCCCTTCTGTCGGGCTGCACGAGCGGTGGCGGCAGCGGGCCGATGAATCCGGCGGCCAAAGCGGATATGTCGGTCGCGCCTGAGTGCGCCACGATGAAATGCGAAAACCCATCCGCCATCTGCTGCGGCGGCGAGCCCTGCATTGATGTGCTCAGCAACACCCAGCACTGTGGCGGCTGCGGCAAGACCTGCCGATCGCGCGAAGCTTGCAACAATGGCAACTGCGTCTGCGCTGGTGGTGGCCGGACATCGAGCTGCAAAGTCACCGAAGCGTGCTGTAGCGATGGCTGTCACGACATCCTGAGCGACACCAAAAACTGTGGTGGCTGCGGCGTTTCGTGCAAAGAAGGCGAGGTCTGCGACAGTGGTCAGTGCAAGTGCGGCCCATCGGGCATTGCCTGCAAGACCGGTCAAATCTGCTGCGGCTCGGTGTGTTCGGACCGACAGAACGACGCAATGAACTGTGGCATGTGCGGCAAGGCCTGCAAGCCCGGCAAAGCCTGCAAAAACGGTCTGTGCGAAGGCGAGTGTGTTGGCTGCACCGCGATCGAGACTTGCTGCGATGGCACTTGCGTCAACCTGCTCAACAACCAGATGAACTGCGGCATGTGCGGGAACGCTTGCAAGGTCGTCCTGGGCATCCCACTGCCGTGCCTAATTGGCATCTGCTCTTTCTCGATGCCCGATATGGGCGCCAGGGACATGTAGCCAGGCAGAGGTCGCGATGAGCATTTCTCTTCACGTCAACGTCGATCACGTTGCCACGCTGCGCCAAGCCCGCGGGGTCAGCTATCCCGATCCCGTATGGGCGGCGTCGCTGTGCGAGCTGGCCGGCGCCGATGGCATCACGGTCCATCTGCGCGAAGATCGCCGTCACATCCAAGATCGAGACGTCGAGCTGCTGCGCAAGACGGTGCGCGGGGTTCTCAATCTCGAAATGGCGGCAACGCCGGAGATGGTCGACAAGGCAATTGCAATCCGTCCCGACATTGTGACGCTGGTTCCAGAGCGGCGCGAGGAACGAACCACCGAAGGCGGGCTCGATGTCGCCGGCGGTGCGCGACTCGCGGTGCAGGAAGCCGTGGCGGCGCTTCACGAAGCGCGGATTCCCGTCAGCTTGTTCATTGCGCCAGACCTCACCCAGGTGCGGGCGGCGGCCCAACTCAAGGTGCCGCGAATCGAACTTCACACCGGCCAATATTGTGAAGAGACGCTGCGCCCTGGCCATGCAGCCCAAGCCGCCAAGGAGCTAGAGCGGCTTGCGCAGGCGGCAGAAGATGCGGTTCGACTCGGCATCCACGTCGCCGCAGGTCACGGACTCGACTATCCAAACGTCAAGCCTGTGGTCCGCATCGCTGGAATTGAGGAACTGAACATCGGCCACGCCATCGTCGCGCGGGCGGTGCTCTCTGGGATCGAGCAGGCGGTGCGCGATATGATTGCGCTTATCCGCCAAAACCAATGACCACTGCTGAAAAGATCGCCGGTTTTCTCTCCGCTCCGCTGTTTGCTGTGGCAGGCGCGAGCAACGACCCTGACAAGTTTGGCTATCGCTGCTTCGTCGCCCTGCGTCGCTCGGGACGAGCTGTGCATCCACTCAATCCGCGCGCGGCGGAGATCGCGGGCAGTCCCGCGTATCCTGCGCTGCGAGATGTGCCTGGCCAGGTCGTCGCGCTGTCGGTGGTGACGCCGCCCCAGGTGACAGAACAGATCGTAGCCGACGCCATCCTGGCAGGCGTTCGTTACATCTGGATGCAGCCGGGCGCCGAGAGCCGCACCGCCATCGCCAAAGCCGAAGCAGCGGGGCTTGTGGTGATTGCCGGCGGGCCGTGTGTGCTCGTCGAGCTGGCGAAACAAGGGTCGGTCTAGCGGCCCGCGTAGAGCGCGCTTAAGAAGCTCTCCCAGCCCGACAAAAGTCCCGTGTCACTGCGCCGATAAAACAGGGAAGGCGCAAAGAACGGACGGCGCTCGGTCCATTCCTCGGGGGTGCTGGGCAGCCAGGCGGAAATGCCAGCCAGACCGCGAAAGCGTTCCTCTTCATAGCGATTGCCGGCAGCCAGAGACAGCACGCTGCTGGCCAGGGCGCTCTCGCTCTGATCGATGGCACTGAGCACCGCGCGGCAGCTTGGGCTTTCGCTACGTGACGCTTCTTTGCGCACGACCGTCCGCAGGTTCAGCAAAAACACCCCCAGGTCGCGTGTGCCGCCGGGGAAGTCGGGCAGGGTCCGGCTGGCACCAAACTGCACACCCGTCTTGACCGTCAGAAGCTGCTGAATCGCCACCGAGCGTGTCGGATCTTCTGCCAGGTAGGCCGCCAGCGCTTGCCCCAGCGACTGCAGGCTTGGTGACAGTCCAGTGCGCAGCTGCGACAGCTCCACGACAGACAAAAGAAAGTTCGGTCCCCGGGTTGCCCCAGGTGCGGTGCCGGTTTGGCTCATGCTGATCGCCGGCAGCTTGAGCGCCAACACGCAGCTGCGATCGTCGCGTCCGCAGCGGCTTGAGTGCGGCACCGATTCGGGAGCGATGTCCGGACTGACCAGCGATTCCAAGATCGCACCGTAAGGCAAGCCGTCGTAATCAACCTTGGTTTCGGTCGCCACAAAGTAACGCGCAGTGTCGGCCAGCTCGGTGCTTACTTCGACGGTTTGCATCAGGCAGGCATCGGTCGCCAGCAGGTCAAACGGTCGCCCACTGAGCTTCTCTTCGGATGCCGAGCGCAGCGCATCCCGCAAGCTCGGGATGTCGAACACCGTGCGCTCGCTTTCATCGGGGGCGATACCGCCAAGTGGCCGGCTCGGGTCGTAGATGGCCCGCTGATCCTTGCCCGCGCGTGGTCGCCAGCCGAGCCCATGACCCCAAACGATCACCATGTAGCGCCGGGACGGGTAGTGATCGATCCCCCAGGCCAGGAAGCTGCGCAGGCTGTCTTGGGGCGGCTGGTTTTCATCGCTGGTGTATTCGACGATCGGCGAACGCAGCGTGCTCGGGTCATCGCTGTCAGCCGGACTGTCGCCCAGCCCCAGGACGTGCAGACGACGAATCCCTGGCTGCTTCTGCAGGTCGATCTGCACGATCAGATCGGCGTCCCCATCGGCGGCCAGCCGTCCCGCCCGCTCAATCGCCCGCAAGGTCTGCAGCGCTGGCTTCTGCAGATCCTTGGTATCTGCCGCCATATACAAAAGGACCGTCCACTCCTTTTCACACTTGGGGCGGGCGGTTCGTTCGAGGTAGCGCCGATAGCCCTGGTTGCCCAGCGGTGTTTGCTCGCTGTCTTGGGCCGGCTGATATCCGCGATCTCCAGCCGGAAGCTGTGCCCACGCCACTTGGCAGCTTGGCACGCCAGTGGCCACAGGTCTTGCCGGCGATGGGCGGGGCGGATCGTCATCGCGCCGCGGCGCAGGACAGCCGACGAAAGACAAGGCAAGCAGGGCAACCAGGAAAACCCGGACGGTGCGAGGCAGACTCAACATCGGTGTTTGTGGCTGGGTCTAGGTGTTCGCAAAGCTGATCAAGGACTCGATGATCTTTGCCAGAGGGATGCCGCTTTCCGCCGACCGAACCGCCGCTTTGCGCCAGCTTTCTGGCAACGGCTGACCTGGCGTCCATCCTCCGGTCGCAAACTGCTCCGCAGGTCCAATCGCGCGCGCGGTCCCTGGGGGCGTCCACAGAAAATCCGGATGGCACTTACCAGTATACCACTCGCCGCCAATGATCCGCCCGCTTGCGTCTAGCTCGAGATCGTACTTGTACACGACCGTTCGGACGGCGTCATCGCCAGGACCATCGGTGCTGCATGGGGCTGCCAGCTTTTCGACCACATAGCTGACTTCCATGATGATGCCAACGAAGCTGGCCGCTTCAGCGCTGCGGTACTTGCGGAACGGATCTCGGGTGAACTTGGCCCGGCTGATGGTGGCGGTCGATAGCTTGGTCGCCAGCCGCATCGTCTGCGGGTTGAAGTATCGGTACGAATAGCCCAGCACCGGCTGGTTCCAGACCTCGTAGTCATACGTCGCGTCCATCACGAAGCCGCGCTTGGCGACCCCAATTTGGTTGACGACGCACAGGTGCCAAGTGCCTGGGTTTGTGTCGAAGACCTGTGGCGACAGCGGACGACCATTTTCATCCACTGCGGGGTCTTTGTCGTTGCTTCTTCCGCCAATGAACCGGGTCACGGTGTTGGCGTTCGCCCAAAGCAGCGACGCAAGTCCCTTGATATCGGTTGGGTTAAACCGCACCTGGGTTTTGCCATCGGCGGCCAGTACCGTCACTGTCTTCGATGGGCGCGGCATCATGTACGACGCTGGAGCCCAGCCGTGGCAGATGCCCATCCACGTTTCGACCGATCCGCTGCTGTCAAAGTAGCTGCGGCCTTCATCCCACATGGCCGTCGCTAGGGTTCCCGTGGGATCGCCCGCCAGCAGATCGTATTTTTCCGCTGGCGAAAGCAGGTCAATCGCACCGGCACCGCCGCTGGAAAGAACCGCTGAGACCGGATGCTGTTTCACATAAGCGTGGTTTTCTTCCCATTTGAGCGAACCGGGAAACTTCGGATCGGCGTAGCGCTTGCCGAGACACCCCTGATAAAGCGCCCAGTAGTCGCTGGACCAGGGGTTTTGCGAAAGACGCGCCTTGAGCAGCTTGGCTTTGTCCATCTCTGCGAGCCGCCGATAGACCAAGCGGTCGACGAGATTTTCCGGGCGATCCGCTGCCTCAATCGGGGCTTTTCCCGGCGTCGCGTCTTCCAATGAGATGACCACCCCGTCGATCACCGTGTGGAACGTCTTGCGCACCGAGTCGCGGTGCAGCACGTAGTGCCCGTTGGCCAGATCCGATGCATCAAAAAACGTCGTACTCCGCGTCACCGGGCGTCCGTTTGGATCGTACTTCGGGGGTGGAGTGGCGGTCGCGGCCTTGGGATTGGCGGCAAATGCATCCAGGCTTTCCTGTAGGGCTACGTCATCCATCGCGCTCTCCTTTGGCTACTGATACTCGTAGCTTCATTACACGCCTTCCCCCGCGCATTGTCTATTCACGGGGGAAAGCTGACGCTGCGCTACCTGTCGATGCCAGGGCCGGACTCCGCCCGATTCGCTGCAAGTACTGGTTGCGGATGCTTCGCGAGGCCGCCGCCGCTGCGGTCTGTCCTAGCTTGTCGAGCGCTTCGGCCAGCGCATCGTGGACCAGCGACTCGATCCGCTTGTCTTTGGGCGTGCTCAGCTTCTCTATCGCTTGACTTAGACCGACGGTGGCGCGCTGGGTCTGTCCCAGTTTGAGCTGCGCACGCGCCAGCGCCCAAAGCGCCCAGCTTTCGCCATCGGCAGTTTCACGATTTCGCGCCTGATCGAGCGCAAGCTGCGCAGTAAACATCGAGGCCTGGGCTTCCCCGCACTCCACAAACGCACAGCTTAGCGTCACCAGCGTCGGCAATGTCGCCGGCCCGAGCTTGCTTGTCAGGCCATCGCACTCGCGAAGACAGGCGACCGCATCCGCATGTTGGCCGGCCTGCCGATGCGCAATCGATAGCAGCGCGAGCAAGCGCACTCGATCGTCGTTGTGATGGCGCAAGAGCAAGCGATGACGCACAAGTGCCACGACCGCTTTTCCTGGCATGCCAAGCTCCAGGTACGCTTCGCCCAGCACCGACAGCACCCGTGCGCTGTCAAACAGCTCGCTCCACGACACCACTTGTTCCAGCTTGGCGCTGATCTGTTCGACGGCGCGCTGGGGTTGGCCCTGCAAAAGCGCCGCTCGCGCCATCCTTGCAATCACCCGGCTTTCATCGCGTTCTTGGCCGGTGCGCTCTGCTGCCGCAAGCGCCGCCGCAAAAGATTCACTGCTCTCGCTGTATCGACGGGACGATAACTGAAGCTCACCGAGCCGCAGCAGGACTGGCACGCGGGATGCCGGGCTTTCGGCGGTCGCGTGTAGTCGCTTTTGCGCCGCCGCAATCGCTTCCGGTAGCCGTCCCGACAGGGTCCACACATCGGTCAAGCGGTCGAGCGCTTGAACCGTCAAGGTCGAACTCTTGCGCTGCTCGGCAAGACGCAGCGCGGCCTCGCAGGCTTGGACTGCGCGATCGAGCTGTTTGGCTCGCAAATGGACATATGCGGCTTCCAAATGCGCCTCTCCCGCGAACCATTCGTCTCTGTGCTGGGTCGATTGCCGCAGACACACCGACAAGTTGTCGACCGCGCAGGGATAATCCGCAGCGTCAGAATAGGCCCGCGCCAGATCCAGCAGGACATCACATTCTTCGCTGATGTCGTGACGCGCCCTGGCATCTTCCAACGCCAGCAGCAGCTGGGGCAGTTTTTCCGTTGGCTGTGGCAGGCGCAGCGTGGGCACCATGCCCGACGATGACAAGTCGGCGTGACTTGTGCCTGCGGCTGGCCCCATCGCCCCCGACACCCCGGACAGAGAGCTGCGGTTGCGACGTCGCGACGCCCACAGACCGACCACTGCCACCGTCAGACACACCACGACCGCCGAGAGCGCAGTGCGACCCGACATGCATCCCGCCAAACTGAGAGGCCAGAGCGCGAGCAGTGCTCTTCGCAACAGCTTGACCTCTTAGCGAGCAGCGGCTCCGCTCTGTTCCAGTCGTTCCAGCAAGCGGGCCGACGCCTCGCTCAGTCGTCGAAACACCACGCCCATACCGGGGGGCGACGACTGAACGCGCACCACCTCCGCAACCCCTTCGACGATCTCAATTTCGTCGAGCAGGAGGGAAAAACGAACGTTGACCCGCGTTCCCACCGGCAGCGGGTCTTTGGATCGGATGAATGCCCCCGTGCGCGAGACGTTGACGACGTACTCGCTCAAGTGTTGGTCCACGGCCTCGAACTCGGCATTCACCAGTGTGCGGTGGGCCCTGGGAATCATGGCCTCTTTCGCCATCGATTGCTGCTCCCTCTCTTGCTACAGCGTGCTGATTACAGAAAACACAGAAGATGTCATTTTATCAGCTTTTCTCAATCACTTGGGCTTGTCTTTCACCGTGACATTGCATGGCCCCCCAAGCGATGCTGCGCGCCATGAATCCAAAAAGTGCAGATCACGACGCAGACGGGACTGACCTGTTCGCTTTTCAGATGCCGAGTCCGCTTGGCGACTTATGTGGGGTAGCGAGCCCGCTCGGCTTGTGCCAGCTTACCTTCGCACCGCTTGCGGAAGCACTGTCCGGATACCCAAGTCCGTTGCGGCAGCAGCTGTTCGAATCGGCCATCACCGTTCCCGATGGCGGCCAAGCGATGCCTTCCCATCTTCCGCTGCGGCCCCTTGGCGGCTGGCTCAAGACGCTTGCGCGCTATCTCCACGGTGAGTCGCTGCGCTTGGATATCCCCGTCGACCTTCGGCTCGCGCGATCCCCGTTTCATCGCGCGGTCTACGAGTCCCTGCTTCAAGTGGGGCCCGGACAAACCACCAGCTATGGGGATCTGGCGCGGATCGTGGGTCGCCCCAAGGCGGCGCGGGCCGTGGGTCAAGCCGTTGGCAGAAACCCGGTCGCGCTGGTCATCCCTTGTCACCGGGTGCTCGGACGGGATGGATCGCTGCATGGCTTTGCCTTTGGGCTGGAAAAAAAGGCGGCGCTCCTGCGTCTGGAAGGGGTGAAAAGCAAAATGCCCCAGGCGTCGCTCACATTGGGGAGCTGAGTCCTCGATGTGGGCGCGGATTTGGCGCTTTTCTCGGGGGAGAGCTTGGTGATAAGCTGCCGAGAAACCCTGCGCCCTCTAGCCCAGTGTCCGTGGGCGCGTAGGCCAAAGAGGACCGTGACCAGATGAGCGACAGTAGCCAGCTTGTTCGTAGCTATGCCGACCTGCTTGACCTGCTTCGGCGCGATGGCGTCCCCCACGAGGCCAATCTGGAAACCAGTGAAGTGGTGATCCCAACCCAGCGGGGACCACTTGACGCGGTGCTACTCATTCGCTGGCAGGCCGACGCGGGCGTCGTGCAGATGATCCAGCCCCTGACGTTTGAGGTGCCACCGGAGCGCATCCCGGCGATGGAGGCGGCGCTCTGTCGGCTCAACCCAGCGCTGGTGGTGGCTGGCTTTGAGCTGGCCTACGAACGTCGGCGGGTTGGCTTCCGCACCACGCTGCCGCTACAGCCCCGCGGCGGACTTTTGCCAGACGAAATCCAGACCTATTTCCGCATCACCGTGAAGACGGCAGCGGACTTTCTGCCCACGCTCAGCCGGATCGCCAGTGGGATCGGCAAACCGCAGAATGTGCTATCCGATGCCCAGTCCGACCTGGCGGGCGGAAACAGCGGTGGGGGTCCGGGCGCACTCGGGACCTACTAGCTTGGCGGCCATTACCACCGGGTGCCTTCACTTTTGAAAAACGTCATGTCCCAGCCCGATGTCCATCAGACGTTCCTCGCTGCGATCGAAAGCGCCTATCAGACGCTCGATTCGAACTTTGACGAGCTGTATAGCGCCTGTCACGGTGCCGAAGAAAAGTCGCAGCTTCGCAGCTTGCACGCCGCGGCCCGTGATGCCTATTGGCGTGGCGTCGCGACCAAGCTCTGCGATGACAACTCCGTGGTTCGGGCGGTCTATGAAGACCTAAACCGCGCCAACCAAGAGCTCCGTGATGCACTGCGTGACCTCCAGCAGCTATCGGCTGTGATCCTGCTTGCAACGCAGGCCGTGCGTCTGGCTGCTTCCCTGGTGACGCTTGCAACGGTTGGGTAGACCCATGCGCGCAACGCTTCGTGGGCTGATACTTTCGCTCTGCGTCGCTGAGATGACGCTGCCTGCTCTGCCAGCGCTGGCCCAGTCCGCGTCGATCGAGCAGGAGTGGCGCATACTCACCGACGCCCAAAGCGCCTACCAGCGCGGCAATGCAGCGGCGGAGCGTGGAGACAAAGACGGGGCCATCCGGGAGTGGGATGTCGCAACCGCGAATTTTCAGCAAGTGATGCGGATGAACCCGATGCGGACCGACCTGTATGCGCCGCTGGCGGACATCCACATTCGCCGTGGCCACCCAGCGGTCGCCTATGCGCTGCTCACCCAGCAGATGCGCGGCGGTGTAAACGACCTGGCGGTTCGCATTCAAGTCGTGCGCGCGCTGCGGGCGATGAACCGTCGCAGCAAGGCCATCGCACAAGTCGAGGAGCTGCGCAAAGACCGGCCAAACGATCCCGATGTCGGGGCGCTTCATGCGGAGCTGCTTGCCGAAGACGGACAGAGCGATCAAGCGCTGATGCTGCTTCTGCTGGTTTTGCCCAAGCTGCCGCTGGAAGGTCGGTATCCAGGGCTCGATGGAGCGTCGATGCGGCGGCTCCATGCCCGGCTGCTGCTTGCCAAAAATCGTGGTGCTGAAGCCGTTGGCAGTCTCACGGAGCTGCTAAAAGCCAGGCCAACCGACGCCGAAGCCCAGCTCCTGCTCGGGCAAGCGCTGCTCGGCAGCGGCAAACACGCCGAGGCAGTGGCTGCTCTTCGTCGTTATCTTGCCCAGTTCCCAAGCGATGGCCGGGCGCGCGCCGCTCTTGGCCTGGCACTCGCCGATAGCGGTCAGCTTTTGGCCGGGATTGAAGAACTGGAACACGCAGGCGAAGTCCCCGAAGCGCTGTCGCAGCTTGGACTGCTCTATCTGCGCAAAGTCCCGCCCGATTCGCCCGCAGCGGTCGCGGCGCTCACCAAAGCACTACAGCTTCAGCCGAACAACTTGAAGGTCTGCGTGGCACTCGCCGAGCTGCGCGATCAGGCGGGGCAGGGCGCACAAGCGCTCACCGATATCGAGCGCTGTACCGAACCACTGCTCGGCGCCGATGGTGGACTTGGCCCCGTCGATGGAACTGCCCAAAAAGCGGTGCTGCTCAGGCTGGATCTTCAGCTGAAAAACAACAAGTTTGAACCTGCGATGCAGACCTGGCGGGGGGTGCAGGCGCGCTATCCCGGCCTGTCGTCGCTGCAAGGCAAGCTGGCGGCAGCGCTTCTGCGGCGCGGCTTGTCGAAACTACCGACGGGCAGCCAGCCGTCAAATGCCGGGCTGGCGGATCTACAAGAAGCCCACAAGCTGGCCCCGAGTCTGGCTTCTGCCCAGGCGCTTGCACTTGGACAGATCGGGGCTGGGCAGCCGCAAGACGCGCTCCAGACGTTACAGAACTACCTCAAAGATGGCTCCACCGAGCCGCGCTTTCTGGGCGCTTACGGGCGGGCACTTCGCGATGCGGGTCAGGCGCAGGACGCACTGCTCGTGCTGCAAAAAGCCGAAGGTCTGACATCCAGCGCGCCGTCGAACCAGGCACTGAAGCTGGCGCTCCGGCAGGAGCTTGCACTGTGTTATCTCCAGCTCCTGCAGCCGCGCCTAGCGCAGCGCTACTTGGACGGCAACGACGAACTGTCCCAGCAGATCCGCGCCCAGTCCAATTTGGTGTCGGCACGGATTCTGTTTTCCAGTGCGACGCCAGGAACCATGCCAAGCTTCCCGTCGGTGATGTTTGTTACCCAGGCGGTACTGCGTGGGGGGCCGGCGGTGCTGCCTTCGCAGCGGGCCGAAGCCAAGCTGTGGCAGGTCGTCGGGCTGGCTGGAAATGGTCAGATTGATGTGGCGGTGAAGCTGATCGCCGAAGTCGCCAGCCTGTTTGATGTGCCAACGCTTGAACTGGTCATGGGCCGCGGCGGTCTGCCACATTTGCAAGCCCGGCTGGCACTGCGGATTGGCGACTATTACGGCGGCGCGCAGCTGGCTCAGCAGGCGATGCCATCGCTGTCCCCCGATCAGGTCAAGGCGCTGCATGTCAGCATCACCACCGCCGACAACAACAAGGCGGTCGATCCGGTGGGCAAAGGCGACCTCGAGCGGGCAAATGGACTGCTGCGGGCAGCGGTCCAGCAAGCCCAAGCCGGCAATTCGCCCCATCTGCTCAAAGTGCTCTACAACCTTGCCGTGGTTCAGCTTCAGCGCGGTCGTCATGATGAGGCCAAGAGCACCCTGGCCAAAGTCGATCCGGTGCAGCTTCCCGAAGCACTGGTCGCGCAAGGGGCACTCGCAGAAGCTGTGGGCGACCCACGAGGGGCGCTCGAACAGTACCGACGCTACCTGTCAGCGGGTGGTGCCGCCAATCCGCCGGGCGAACAGCTGGCGAGCGTGCGTGATTGGGTCGATGCCATGGCGCGCTTCTACGAAGGGGCCGCGCCGCATGCCGAGCCAGCGTCCGACGCATCCCCCAAACCAGTCAAAAAGCCTGTTGCGGCACCGCGGAGGCAGCCATGAAGCGCTGGTTCCGCGGCTTGCTGGCCTTCGCCATCCTGTTTTGGTCGCTGACCATCCAGGCCGCAGCCCCGTCTGAAAAGGTGCTCGCGATCTATCTTCCGGGGGTCTACTTCGCGCAGCTAGAGCGCAAGCTCGATCTGGGCAGTGAGCTGGTGGCCCATCTGCTCAAGCGACTTGGCGACAAGTACCACCTAAGTCCGCGCGTCTATGTCTCGGCGGAAGCGATGGATGCCGATGCGGCGCGAATTGCCATGGTGCTCACCGAGTCACCGTATGTCGCCGCGAACCTGACCAAGATTTTGCCGGTCGCGGTCGCGGCGGCAGGCAATGGCACCGAAACCAGAATGGCACTGCTGGCGACACCGACGATCCGCAGCCTGCCCGATCTCAAGCGCGGTGGCCTTGTGTTTGCGTCGTCACTCGAACCGGCGCAGTCGTTCCTCGACAACTTCGTGTTCGAAGGGGAACTTACGCTGTCGCGCGACATGATGAGCCCGGTGCGAGACGTAGCATCGGCGCTGAGCCTTCTGTCTGTGCAGAAAGCCCAGGCGGTGCTTCTGTACGAAGACACGATTGCGACGGTACGGACCGCCAACCTGCGCACGCTGTATCGCAGTGATCAATTGCCACGTCCGACGCTGGTACTGACATCCCGCAGCACCGACCCTGCGGACGTGCAAAAGCTGCGCGAGGCACTGACTTCGTTCCATGGTCAGGTGCATCCCGACATCAAGGCATTTCGGGCGACGACGGATCAGCCCTACCAAAAGCTGCGCGACAGGATGCAGCAGAAGCCCCGTCGCAATCCGCAGCTGCTGCTGATCGAAGACGACACAAGCCCACTGCCCACGCCGCGCACCAACTTGCCGTCCCCAGTGCAGGTGCCACTGCGGGCATTTGCGCCCGAAGGCTAGCTACTCCTCTCGGAGCTTCAGCTCTTTCATCTTGATTTGCAGGCTCTTGCGGCTGATTCCCAGGTGGCGTGCGGCTTGGGTGACGTTGCCTTGGGTCTCGCTGAGCGCCCGCTGAATCATCTCGCGCTCGACCCGCTCGGTTTCCTGCCGAACGATTTCCTTTAGCGAGGTGGCCGGCGGACGACTTGACGGGGTCTGCGGCTGGCTCATCCGAGGAGGCGGGGGCAGCTGCGCTCCGGCGGTCTGCGCCACATTCGGTGGCAAGTCGCGCAGCTCGATGACGGGTCCTTCCGCAAGCACGACGGTTCGCTCGATGATGTTCTCTAGCTCGCGGATGTTGCCAGGGAACGGGTAGCGCAACAGCGCCGCCATCGCGTCGTCGCTTAGCCCAGACACGGTCTTGCGCAGCCGTTCGTTGAAGCGTGACACAAAGTGCGACACCAAAAGCGGGATGTCTTGCAGCCGCTCTCGCAGCGGCGGCAGCTGAATTGGCACGACGTTCAGTCGGTAATACAGCTCTTCACGGAAGTTGCCCTGCGCCGCTTCTTTCACCAGGTCGCGGTTGGTGGCCGCGATGACCCGCACGTCGACCCGCAGCGTCTTTATGCCACCGACCCGCTCGAACTCCGATTCTTGGAGCACGCGCAGCAGCTTGACCTGCATCTCCACCGCCAGCTCGCCGATCTCATCGAGAAACAGAGTCCCCCGATCGGCCAGCTCGAACCGACCCGGCTTCGAGTGGACAGCCCCGGTAAAAGCGCCTTTCTCATAGCCAAACAGCTCGGATTCCATCAGCGTCTTGGGAATCGCTGCGCAGTTGATGCGGATGAATGACTCGTTTTTTCGACTCGAGTGCTCATGCAGCGCCCGCGCCACCAGCTCTTTGCCGGTTCCGCTTTCGCCAATGATGAGTACGGTCGATGGCGTATCAGCCACCTTATCAATCAGCGAGAAGACTTTTTGCAGTGCCGGGGCCGTTCCGACCAGTCCATAGCGACCAAGCTGTGGCGGAATCTGGCCTTGTGGTTTTCGCGGCGCGCGCAGATCCAGCTCGTAGCTGGCCACCGCTTTGCGTACCACCTGCAAGACGTGCTCGTTGTCGGTCCCTTTTTCGACAAAATCGAACGCGCCCAGCTTCACGGCCTCTACCGATTCGGTGATGCGACCGTAGGCGGTAAAGATGATGACCTTCAGGTCGGGGTACTCGCTGATGGCACGCCGGAAAAGCTGCATGCCGTCGAGCTTCGGCATGCGCAGATCGGTGATCAGCACGGCGACATCACTGTTTAAGAGCGCGAGCGCCTCTTCACCATCACGGGCTTCCTGCACGTCATAGCCTTCACGGCGAAGCAGAGACGACAAGACCTTGCGCAAACTGGGTTCATCATCGGCAATGACGACGCGGCGAGGGGATGCAGGCACGGCGCGACCCTAGCAGAGTGGGGAAGGGGGCGTCAAACGCGACGAGATTGCAGGACGTCACCTACGGCGGCCAGCGTGCTGTCATCGGCTGCGCCTTTTCGATAGGCCACATCGAGAGAAGACTCCGCGATGATGCGGTAGACATCGGCGACCTGGCAGCTGACCCGGCTTATTGCGTCAAGATGTGCAGCGACTGTCATGGCATCCCCGCGGGCGATAGGACCCGTCAGCGCCTGGGGCAGACCGACTTCTTCGATGTTGCGCAGCACGGACTGGGTCAGATCCGTGAGCGCTCGCTGACCGACCTGCCGCGGCAGACCGACCCGAGCCAGCAGTTGAGACGCGACATCCAGCAGGGTCGCTACGTGGCCTGCCGCCATGACCGCAGCGGCGTGGTAGATGGGGAGCCGATCCTCGCTGAGCAAAAGGGGCGTCCCCCCGAGCGCGGCACACAGTTCCTGCCCCGCGAGCATTCCGGCACCGTCTCCGGCAATCGCCATCACAGTACCGCGCAGCTCCTGTTCGCTGTGCGGACCACTTCCGTCGCTGTCATCGCTTTTGTCGCGGTGCACAAAGGAACGCAGCGGATGCAAAAGCCCAATCCCTCTGACCTTGCCGATGATGCTCGCCAGCACTTGGGACGGGGGCCGACTGCCGGCACAGTGCAGCACGACCGAGCTTGCCCCGGCGGCGCCATGGCTGGTGATGTATTCGGCTGCTTGGCTTACGGCATCATCCCGCACGGCCAGAATCACGATGTCGGCGCACTGCTGGGCCGTCCCCTCGGGGAATAGCTGTCCGTGAGAGCGGGACCAGGTTCGCACCGGATAGCCGGCATGCTGGAGCGCTCTCTCGAACGTCTGGCCTACGGGTCCGGCCCCAACGATAAGGACGCGCGTGGTGCGCTCGGGCGGCGATGCGGGTTCATCGGTGAACAAAGATGCGGTCACGCTCGTTCCTCCTCGCTGGCCTGATACAGCGCGTGCTGTTCGATGTAATCGAGTACGCGGCGACAAACCCAGCCGGTGGGTCGGCCACCTTTGGACAGGGCAGCCCGGCAGCCCGTCGAGCTCACTTCGGGCAGGCGTAGCACTTCATGATGGCTGATGTCACCGCTCGAAACCGGCACCACAGCATCGCTGTCACTGCCGCTGCGGTGCAGCACCAGAAAGGGAAGCAGTTTGGCAAGTTCTGGAAAACCGAACCAGCGCTCACGCTCTTTGAGCAGATCCGAGCCGATTACCATGGAAAACTCGACGCTGGGGTGCTTTTGCATAAGTCGCCGCACCATGTGCAGCGTGTAGCTTGGGCCGCCCAGCTCTTCTTCGATGGTTGAGACGTGGACCCGCGGACCCAGCGAATCGGCCAAGAGCTGGCACATGGCCAGCCGATGCCGGAACGGTGTCAGTCGTTTGTCAAAGACATGGCGAAACACGGGGACAAGCCACAGCTCATCCACCGGAAATGTCTCAAGCACATAGAGAGCGGCAAGCTGATGACCAACGTGGGGAGGGTCAAAGCTGCCCCCAAAAAGCGCTACGCGCATACGTCCATGGTGAGCTTCCGCTTCCATGAAATCAACCGCCGGTCGACCGCATGGCTTCAATCGATTTAAAGACCCCGTACCCTGCTCGGTCAGGCACTTCGGATCGGCTGGGCGATCAGTCGGGCAGGGCTGCGGTTTCTTCCAGTTCTTTGCCGCGCGTTTCTGCGACTGCCAAAAGAATCAGCAGCATCGCGAAAAGAGGTCCAATAGCCGTGCTCTGCACCGCCGGCCCATAACCAAACCGGACGGCGAGGAAGCCAATCAGCAGCGGAGACAGAACGCCGGCAGTTCGTCCGATCAGGTTGTTGGCCACGCCAAAACTCTCGGCCCGGATTTCGGTCGGGAAAAGCTCTGTCGTCAGCGTCTGCACCACCGATAGCATGCAGGTCGTCCCGGCGATTCCCAGCAGCACGCCCAGCGTCAGCAGCATCTGTGACGAGCGCGTGTAACTTAGCAAGACGCCCAGGATGGTCAGGCCAAAGACCACCACTGCCGAAGCTTTCCTGCCGACAACGTCGAGCAGCTTGCCGACAGAAAATACCAGCGGCAGCGAACCGACTGCGGCGATGGTCATGCACTGTGCGACCTGGGCCGCAGAAAAGTGCCGCTCGGTGACTGCGAAGTCTTTCCAAAACAACAAGGCGCTTTGGGTGCAAAACATCACAAGCGCCCAGATGAGGGACAGCAGCAAGAGGCGCGGCAGATAGCGACTCTGAAACACACGGGCCAGTGGCAGTGCCGTCTGCGTCTCGGTGGCGGCAAAGCGCGCGGTGTCCCGCAGGTTCCGGCGCAGATAGGCGACGAGCAAAAGCGGTACGCCACCGACCAAATAGACCATGCGCCAGCCGAGCGTCGTGGCCGTGAGCAGGGGCGTAACCCCCGCGCAGACGATGGCCCCAAGCGAGCTTGTGCCTTGAATGACTCCGAGCACGAAGCCGCGGCGGTCAGCGGGGAATTCTTCGGCAGCAAAGACCATCACGGTGGCCACCTCTGCCGATTGAAACAGCCGCGCCAGCATCTGGCACACCGCAAACTGACCGACGTTTTGCGACAGTGCCGACAGCGCGGTAAAGACCATGTAGCCCGTGATGGTCCACGCAAGCAGCCGATGCCGGCCCAGTCGGTCGCCTTGCCGTACCAGGAAGAACGACAAGACCATTCCGATGTTGATGAAGCTGGCCAGACTGGTGCCTTCGGGCACCGTCAGCGAAAATGCCGTGCGTAGCTCGGGAAGAAGCTGGGCCAGCGCGTAGTAGTCGAAGCCCTCGAAGAAGGACGCGACGGACAAAAACAGAAACAGCCGCCTATGGTACGGCGCAAGTGCGGGCATCAGGGCCTACTTGGCTTTCGCCACAGCCTGGCAACTACCGCACGTCCCGTACAAGTAGAGCCGCGCTTCTTCGACTTGAAAGCCGGCCAGCTCCGTTGGAACCACCATGGTCGGCAAGAGACCTTGTTCCAGACAAACCAGGTGGCCGCAGCGACGGCATTCTAAGTGCGGGTGACCCACCCGGCAGCCTTCGCAAGCGTGGACCTCGAAGCGTCGACCCCGTTCCGTCGTCCCCACCGCCTGAGCAATGCCCGCATCGACCAGTGTGTTCAGCGTGCGATACACGGTGACGTGATCGATGCCAGCTGGTGCCAGCTTGTCGATCACCTCTTGCGCGGACATGGGCCGGTGGCTGTCGATAAGCGCTGTCAGCACCGAGAGTCGAGGCGCCGTGATGCGCAGGCCTCCTTTGCCAAGCAGAGAGCGGGCCTGTTCCTTGTGATTGTGGCTCGCATGCTCACCCGTAGGCTTGCTGTGGCTGTGGGCCGGCGCTGGGCTCTGCTTCTCGCTGCTCATGGTCAGTCTGCGATCGGCTCGAAGTCGAACTTGCTGGCTCCGCAGTCGGGGCAAATCCAGGTGTCCGGCAGTGACTCAAACGGTGTGCCGGGTGCGACGCCCGAATCCGGATCACCAACGGCAGGGTCATAGATGTGCTCGCAAACGAGACAGCGATAGCGCTTGAGCTTTTGAGTGTTTGCCATGATGAAAAGCGAGTATAGGCGCAGTGGTCCTGTCGGCAAAGGACTCCTGTCGACTCGCCCCATGAACGGTGAAAATCCGATGCAAATCAGGAAGAAAGTCGTCGGTCTCGGGTAAGGACCCAAGGCCAGCAGCATGATGAGTTGATCAGGCGGGGTCTTTACCCAAGGCTGGCGACTCGATGAGTCGATTAGGCGGGGTCTTTACCCAAGGCTGGCAACTCGATGAGTCGATTAGGTGGGGTCTTTACCCAAGGCTGGCGACTCGATGAGTCGATCAGGCGGGGTCTTTACC
>DAORGN010000022.1:0-35390 GCA_035340095.1 Pseudomonadota bacterium
GGCGGCTGAAAAGGAAGCGGGCGGCGTGCGGCTCGGCGACGACGAGGAATCGGCTCCCGCGAAGTCGACAGCCAGCGATCCTGCGGTCGACGAGCTGATCGCCAAGTATGCCGGTGGCGGCGCAGCGACGGGACAGCGCGCGGCAAGTCGACCCCCGGCACCTCCTGTTCCGGCTGCGGCGACTGGGACACGTCCTGCGACCCGTCCCCCGCGGCCTCCGGTTGCGCCAACTGCGGCGGAAGCCCCGGCGGTTGCGGCTCCACAAAGTCCGGCGGCGTCGGCAGAACCGCTTCCCGAGGTCAAAGTCGACTTCCCATCGGTGCTGCGCAAGGCCGGTCTTACCGACGAAGAACAGAGCCGGGTCGACAAAACCCTGAGCCTTCTGGCCGCGCTGCCCGCGGATACGCCGCTTGATATCAAACGGCAAATCGTCGGTGCGTCGCTGCAAGCGTTTGGGATTCCCATCGAACAAATCATCGAAGCCGCGGTGCTACAGATCCGTGCGTTTGACAAGCACAGCCTCGAAGGGCAAAAGCAAACGCTGGCGTTTCTGGAACAAGGCAACCGTCGGATTGCCGAGCTGGAAAAGGAGCTTTCGCGGATTCGCTCGTCGATGCAAGAGCAGCAGTCGCTGCAAAAAGGGCTGGAGCTTACCTGCAACCAGCGCAAGCGTCGCGTGCAGGATGTGCTCGATTTTTTCGGGCCGGATGCCGTCGACAAAGCCACCAAAGTTTCGGCCAAGCTGCGGCAAAACCAAGCAACGTAGGCTTCGGCCAAGCAAAATAGCCAGATCATCACGCCGCCCTTTGGCGGCCACACTTCAAGGAGCACGCGGATGTCAGTCTTTGGTCGCCTCGCCAACCTGTGGAAGGGTTTTATCAGCCTGTGGATTTCCGACGTCGAGAAGGATCACCCCGAGATTGCGTATGAAAACGCGATCAACTCGATGGTTGAGAAGTACTCGGCACTGAAGCGGGCGACGGCGGCGATCATTCGTCGTCGTGAAGAGCTGGCCGAGCGGCTCACCAGCCAGCAGAAAGAGCTGGCGCAGGTGACTTCGGACCTCAACACCGCGATCGAGACCAACCAGGATGATCTGTCGGTGGTGCTGATTCAGAAGAAAAACCAGCTCGAAAGCGCGATTGCCGAGCTACAGGCCGACTCCGATCTGGCCGCCAAGGATGCCGACAGTGCCAAGCAGTCGCTGTTGTCGGTGCAAAACGAAATCAAGAAGCTGAAGGCCGAAAAAGAGACGATGGTTGCCAAGCTGGAGTCGGCCCAGGCGCGGATGCGCATTCAGGAACAGCTTGAGGGTCTGTCTGTCGATGCTGAAGTGCAGGCGCTCGACAACGTGCGGACGCACATCAAAACACAGGTCGCGCAAGCCAACCTCAACAAAGAGCTGGCCGAGACGGACCTGGATTCGCGGCTCAAGTCGCTGCGCACTCAGTCGGGCGATGTGACGGCGAAGCAGCAGCTCGCCGAAATGAAGGCCGCCGCCGCTGCCAAGCGCGCCGCCGCCAAGTCGATGTAACCCACCGCTTTGGAAACGTCACCATCGCCTTCACGACGAAGGCGCGGAGCTTTCGATGAAACTCACCCCTTTTGCCAAGCTATTTATCACCGTCATCATCCTCGGGGTGGTCGGCTATGTGCTGTACGTGAAGCGCGACACAATCACCCAGTGGGCCAACCAGGGTGGCGCAAAGGGTGTCGTTCCCGCTGGTGACAAGCCAAGTTCTGACCAGCCGTCGACGGGAACTGGATCAGGTGGTATCTCGAAAGACGACTTTGCGGCGATCGGTGCAGCGCGCGAGGCCGGTCGGCAGGGCGTGACGGGCATTAGCAAGGCGCAGCTCGGCAGTGGCAAGCTGGCCCGCAAGCTGCGCGTCGGCATCAACACCTGGGCGGGTCATGCACCGGGGATCGTTTCCAATGGCGGTCTGACGAGCGACAAAGCGTCGGTCTATCTGTCGAAATACGGTCTCGACGTCGAGTTCACCCTTCTCGAAGATCCGCAGGCCAAGCTGGCCGCCTTCATCAAGGGCGACATCGACATCATGTGGGACACGGTGGATTCGTGGGCCCGCGAAGCGTCGGCGCTCGCTGAACAGGGCAAGGGTGGCAAAGCGATCATTCAGCAAGACTGGTCGCGTGGCGGCGACGGCATTGTCGCGCTAAGCAGCATCAAGAGCATCGAGGATCTGAAGGGCAAAAAGATTGCGACGACCCGCTACACGCCGTCGCACTGGCTGCTTCTGTATCTTCTTTCGCAGTCGGGCCTGTCGGCGGCGGACAAGTCGCAGATCGAAAAGAACCTGGTCTTTACTGCCGAAGCACCGCTCGCAGCGGCAGCGTTTAAGTCGAAAAATGTCGACGCCGCAGTGACGTGGGAACCCGACCTGTCAGGTGCAGTCAAGGCGCGCGGCGACGAAGCGGCCATCTTGGTGTCGACCACCGCAGCGACGAACGTGATTGCCGACGTGCTGGTGGCGCAAAGCGAGCTGGTTGAAAAGTCGCCCGAAACGGTGACGGCCTTTATCCACGGCTGGTTCGACGGCATTGATGCGATTGGCAAAGATCCGACCCACGCTTACATGCTCGTCGGCAAAGCGCTCAAACTGCCAGAAGACGACGTGTCGGGGATGCTGTCGGGGATGAAGCTGACCAGCTTTGCCGACAACGCGCTGTTCTTCGGTCTCGACGGCAACAAAGCGCAGTTCGAGGCGCTGTTCAACGCCGCGTTCATCGTCTGGCGCAAGCAGGGCGTGATCAGCAAGTCGGTCGATGCCAAAAACTGCGTCGATACGCGCTTCGTCTCGGCGCTGGCTGATTTTTATCCCGGTCAGAAAGTCGTCGAGACGTTCAAGTTCGATCCCAAGAAGACCGACCCAGCCAAAGAGCGAGCCATCATCAACAAGCAGCTCACCATCTACTTTACGACGGGCAGCGACCAGATCATGGCTGGCTCGCACTTCGTCCTTGATTCGCTCGGCGAGACGATGACGGCATTTGGCAACACCCTGCTGCGCATCGAGGGCAACACCGACAACACCGGATCGCGCACGGCCAACCGCTCGCTTTCACAAAAGCGCGCCGACGCGGTGAAGGACTACCTGATCGAAAACCACAAGGTCGATCCGAAGCGCTTCCAGACCGTCGGCAATGGTCCCGACAACCCGGTGGCACCAAACACCACCGACGCAGGTCGTCAGCAGAATCGCCGCACCGATATCAAGGTCATCCTGAACGTGCAGTAGCCATGGCGCAGCCGTCGAGTCCGAAAAAAGATGTGCCCCGGTCGCCGCTCCGTTCGCGCGAGCCGATCTGGACGCTGCGCAAGCCGCTCCCGACGAGCTGGCAGTTTTGGCTCGGATTGCTGTTGCCGGTGCTGCTGCTGATTTTGTGGGTGTCGCTGACTTCCGGCGCAAAGCCCGTCGTCGGTGGGGCATTTTTGCCCAAGCCAACCGATGTGCTGCGTGTGCTTTTGCGCGACCTCATCATCGGCAAGCAAGATGTGATCGACGGACAGCCGGTGGTCGTGCGCGTGCTTCTCGATGCGGCGATTGCTTCTTCGTGGCGCATCGTGCTGTCGTTTTTGCTCGCGGCGGGGGTTGCGCTGCCGCTGGGCATTCTGATGGGCGCGTTTGAACCCGTGAATCGCATCGTCGAGCCGGTGATGGCGCCTCTGCGCTACATGCCGATTTCGGCGTTCATTCCGCTTACGATCCTGTGGTTTGGTATCGAGGAAAAACAGAAAATCGCGTTTTTGTTTTTGGGCGTCTTTGTGTACTTGCTTCCCGTCGTGGTCAGCGCAATTCGCGCCGTGCCAGAGGAGCTGGTGCAGACGGCTCGGACGCTGGGGGCGGGGCGGTTTCAGGTGATTTTTACCGTGCTTGTACCCGCCGCGGCGCCCGACATCTTTGATTCGTTCCGGGTGATGAACGCGATTTCATGGACGTATGTGATCCTGGCCGAGTTTGTGAACACGCGACGCGGCATCGGCTATCAGATCCAGCTCGCCGGCAATCACCTGCACATCGACGAGGTGTTTGCCGGCATCCTGATCATCGGCGTCATCGGTCTTTTGTCCGACGCCATGATTCGCTTCTGCGCCAAGCTCCTGTTTCCATGGCGGGAGGGTGGTCATGTCTGAACCGCAAGCTGCGCAAATTCCCGTCACTGTACATAGCACGGCGGTCAAGCTCCACGTCGAGGACTTGCACGTCACCTATCGCGGACGCGGCGGCGAAGACGTCGAGGCGGTGCGCGGGGTTTCGTTCGACATCGTCGACAAGCCGGGCATCGGCGAAATCGTGGTGTTCCTGGGTCCGTCGGGCTGCGGCAAATCCACCATCCTAAAAGCGGTCGCAGGTCTGCTCCCACCGACGAAAGGGCGGGTGCTGATTGCCGATCACGAAGTCGATGGACCAGGGCGCGATCGCGGCATGGTGTTTCAGCAGTACACGTCGTTTTCGTGGCTGACGGTCGTCGAAAATGTCGAATATGGGCTGCGACTGCAAGGCGTTCCATCGCAAGAGCGACGCAGCCGGGCGATGGAGATCCTCAAACACGTCGGGCTGGACCAGTTCGCGAGCAAGTATCCCAAAGAGCTGTCGGGCGGCATGAAACAGCGCGTCGCGATTGCGCGGACGCTGATCAACAAGCCGAAACTTTTGCTGATGGACGAACCGTTTGGGGCGCTCGATCCGCAGACGCGCTGGGAGATGCAGGGAATGCTCATCGACATCTCGCACCGCGAAGACAACACCATCTTGTTTGTGACGCACGACGTCGCCGAGGCGGTGTACCTGGCCGATACGGTCTATGTGCTGTCGAAGCGGCCCGCGGAGATTCTGCACCGCATCGACGTACCGACGTTTTCGGACCGCACCCACAAGGTCAAAGCGAGCCCCGAGTTCCGTCAGTGTGAGGAGCAGCTTTTGTCGCTGCTATATGCCAAGTGAGCGAGCGAGACACTTCAGCACGCGGCAAACCGAGCGAGCCGCCGTATGCCAAGTACGCATTCGCGAATCCCTACAACCTGTCGCTGCTCGTCGGCGCTGGGAGTGCGGCGCTACTGACCGGGCACTGGTGGGTTGGCTTGTGTGCCGTCGCTGCGGAAGCGGTCTGGATGCTGTTTGCGCCCGACTCGCGGCTTCTGCAAAAAAAGTGGTTCGATCCGATTTGGGAAGGCGAACAACAAGAAGCCCGCAAGGCCCGCCAAGCGGCCAAGTTCAACGCGCTTCCCGACGCGGAAAAAGAGCGTGCGCTGCGCCTGCGCGATCAGCAAAAGCGAATCGAAAAGATGGCGCAGGACAATGCGAGCTTTTCGGTCGATCTTTTGTCGTCGGACATTGCCAAGCTCGAAGACTTGGTCGACGACTTTCTCGATATGGCGCAGGTGGCGTCACGCTACGAGGCATACCTAAAAGACATGAACCTCGTCGAGATTGAAAAAGACATCACCCGTTATAGCAATCAGGTCGACAAGCTTCCCGTCGGTGATGAACGTCGCAAAGTGGCGCAGAAAAACCTGGAAGTGCTGCTGTCGCGCAAAGACCGCTATCTGGAACTGCGACGGAATCTTCAGACGGCACGCGGGCAGATGGATCTGATGGAAAACACCTTTCGACTGCTCTCCGACGAAATCGTTGGAATGCAGAACCCAAGTGAGCTGGGCGCCCGTCTCGACGAGCTGCGCGAAGGCGTGGCGGCGGTGCGGGAAACCTCGCGCGAGACCGAGCGCTACATGCAGGGGACGACACGATGACTACTTTGAGCACTTCCAAAACGACCCGGCTGCCGGTGTGGGCCGACGATATTCGCCGTCGCTATCTGCGCGGAGAATCGACGCAGTTTGTGCTGTTTGGCAACGTCCACGATCTGATTCTTGACGATCCCGACGGACAGATCGACAAGCGCAGCGCCGACGAGCGACTTTTGCCGCTGCCTGAATTTCTGAGCAAGGTGCTGCTCGAAAAGAAGTCGATGGTCATTTTGTACAACGTGTCGACGGGCGTGCGCTTTGTGCGCGGCAAGCTGCCGGCGGGTTTTGAAGACCTGGCGCTGCAAAAAGAGCCGTCGAAGATTCTGCCGTTGCTCGAGCGCCTGCTGATCACGCAAAACGGCGTCGCGGTGGTGATCGAATACGCCGAAACCGTCGCACCCGCGGGTGAAACGAGCTTTTCGACCATCGAAGATCGATCGTCGGTGGTGACACTGCAGCGCTGGTCGATGCTGCCGGCGCTCGACAAAAACGACAGCTTGGTGTTCATGCTCGTCGAAAATCTGTCGGAACTTCATCCCAAGCTGGTTGCCAATCCGCGCGTGGCGACGGTGCAGATTCCGATTCCCGAAGCCGAAGCCAGGCAAGCGCTGCTGCGGCACATCCGTCCCGACATGCCGCAAGACGAACTGGAGATGATGACCGAGGTGACGGCGGGTCTCAAGTGCATCCAGATCCAGGGCATTTTGGCGCCGCACGATGTCCCGTCCGACGACGAGGCCGAGCGCACCAAGTACATTGCCGAGCTGTTGGGTGGCGGCGCCGCAGCGATGGAGCGGGCCCAGAAGCTGGCGCAGATCACCAAAGGCATGCCGCGCAGTGAAATTCGCCGGCTGATCGCGCCCGACGGACCTGTGACGACGCACGCCGATACCGACGCACGCGCCGAAGTGCTGCGTCTGATCGCGGCGCGCAAGCGCGAAATCATCGAACGTGAGTGCTTTAGCCTGATCGAGTTCGTCGAGCCCAAGCACGGCTTCGAGGTCGTTGGTGGCATGGACGAGGTCAAAAAAGACCTGTCGCTGATTGCCAAGAACATTCGCGAAGGCCGTCGCAGCCGCGTCCCGATGGGCTTGCTGTTCGTTGGGCCGATGGGTACGGGCAAAACCTTCGTCGCTGAAGCGTTCGCCAAAGAGTCGGGTCTGACGGCGATCAAGTTCAAGAACTTCCGCAGCAAGTGGGTCGGCGCCACCGAGGGGAACCTCGAGCGCATCCTGCAAGTCGTCCAAGCCATCGGTCAGGTGATGGTCATCATCGACGAGGCCGACCGCGCGTTTGGCAACCAAGGCGAAGACGACGGAGGCACGTCGAGCCGGGTCATCGCTCGCATCAAAGAGTTCATGAGCGACACCGCCAACCGCGGGCGCGTGCTGTTCGTGCTGATGACCAACCGGCCCGACAAGATCGACATCGACCTAAAGCGCGCCGGACGGCTCGATCGCAAAATTCCCTTTTTCTATGCGCAGACCGTCGCCGAGGTCGAGCCGATCCTCAAAGCGCAGCTGCGCAAAAACAAAGTCCAAAGCGAGCTTGCCTTCCCCATCGCCGGGGATGCACTGGCGCGTATCGTCGGGATGTCGAATGCCGACATCGAAGCGGTGGTGCTGCTCGCGAGCGACTATGCCAGCCAGCGCGCCGAGACGCTCGGGACGGGCGAAGTGCCGGTCAGCATCGACGATCTACAGCGGGCGGCGCGTGACTATCTGCCGCCGCGAGACCTGGAGATGCTGGAGTTTATGGAGCTCTTGGCGGTGTTCGAGGCGTCCAATCGCCGAATGCTGCCGCCAAAGTATGCCGATCTGCCGATCGAAGCGCTGCAAGAGCGGCTACAGCGGCTCAAAGTGGTGGCTGGTCACCGTCGGTAATCGAACCGTCTATACGCAGTTTTGTGGACCTAGCTAGGTCGAAACAATCGTCAGTTCAAGGAGACGTGCGATGAACTTCTTTCCCGAAATTCAGCTCACCCAGGCGCAGGCCGAAGCGATTGCGCGCGGTCTGTTTCACATTGCCCATTCCGACGGTCTGCACGAGCGGGAAGCCGCGCTGGTGGCGTCGTTTTGGGCCGAGGCCGGTGGCAGTCACAATGCACTGTCGGATCTGGCGCGTCGCGGGCCGCTGTCGACCGAAGAGCTCACCGCGGTGCTCGATACCGAAGACCTGCGCAAGCTGTTTCTGAAGACGGCGCTTCTGCTCGCGTTTGCCGATGGTCAGGTCAGCGGCGCAGAGAGTGAACTCGTGCGCAAATACGCCGCCGATCTGGGCCTTGGCGAATCGCTCGGCACGCTCGAGACCCAGGTGAAGGAATATCTGCTTTTGCAGCTTTCGCACATTCACAACACGCAGGCGCTCGCGCAGATCGCGAAAAAACTGGCGATCTAGCGCGCGGCGCTACGGAACCGACGGGCAAAAGGGCGCTACGGAGCCCACTTGCTGCAAATCACGCAGTTGTCTTTTTTGCTGCCGAAGCCGCAGTCGCCACAAACAAAGGCGCGGGCTTTGGACGATCCGACCCACTTGCCGCACTTTACGCAGTTGTCTTTTTTGCTGCCAAAGCCGTGATCGCCGCACAGTCGGGCCGGAATCCGCGTCGAGCCCATCCATTTGCCGCACTTGGCGCAGTTGTCTTTTTTGCTGCCAAAACTACAGTCGCCGCACAGCGACGCGGGATAGTGCTCTGCGAGTGCGTTTTTGGCGGTCAAAAGCACGGCAGCGGCGAGCGGCAACTCAATGAGAAAGCGACGGCGGCTCTTGGTCAGCATCGGGGAAACTCCAAAATCGGTGGGCGTGGAGGGGTCAAAGTTCGCTTCCATCCTACTTCGTTTCTGCACACAGACTGCCGGTTTGGTTCGTGAAGCTTGCGTGTTCTGCCTCGCCTGTGCCTAAGATCGCGCCGTCATGGCGTACTTCTGCCACTCCTGCGGGAACGAGCAAATCTTCGAAGTCAAGGTCGGTATCAAAGTCGGTCGTCGCGACACCTGTCCGCACTGCGGCACCGACCTCCACTGCTGCAAAAAC
The DNA here is from genome assembly GCA_035340095.1 of Pseudomonadota bacterium. GTDB lineage: Bacteria > Myxococcota_A > Polyangia > Palsa-1104 > JAEUJZ01 > JAEUKA01. Next base: position 8,804 of record DAORGN010000022.1, read on the forward strand.
TGTCAGCACTACGACCCCGGACTTCACAACCAGTGTCGAGAGCCCGAAGCGGCGTTCATTCGTGATCGCACCGAGGCCAACTTCTGCCCGCACTTTGGGATGCGCGACTCCGAAGGCTGGAAGGAAGACCGCTCCGCCGAGGATGCGAAGAAAAAACTCGCGGCGCTGTTCAAGAATCTCAAATGAGCATTCGACTTGCCGAAGAGGACGCGCCGTTCGATCCAGAATCGCGCCGGCTGTGCGGTGATCCCGCTTGCATCGGGGTCATCGGCGACGACGGACACTGCAAAGAGTGCGGTCGCATCGGCGAAGGCGAGGAGCCGCACGCACGTCATTTTTCCGAGGACGAAGGCCAAACGTCTGCGGACGATGTGGCGGCAGCGCCCACCGAAACCGAGTCCGCCGCGCCGGCCCAAAGCGAACCAGCGAGCGACGCCGGGTTTGAAGACCGGCGGCTGTGCGGCGATCCCGGCTGCATCGGTGTGCTGTCAGCTGATGGTCGATGCAGCGAGTGTGGCCGGGTGTTTGCCTAAGCCATCGGTTACCGACCGGGTGGCCGAACGCGCAGCAAGCTGATACGGTTTTTTATGAAAGCGAAGCTGAAGATTGCTTCGCAATGCAACCGCAGATGAGTCGGATGCTTGGCCATATCGCAGTGCTGTCGCTTGCCGTGCAGATCGGGTGTCTTATCCCGATTCCGCTCGAACAACAAGTGACCACCGACGGGGGCCGCAGCCTGCAAGTCAAAGCGGCGATTCCTCCTTTTGGCACCCAACGGGCGACGTCGATTCTCGAAAAATATGCTTATCAAGTCGACGTCGTTTCCGACAGTGCCGATGTTGCCGCCCGTCTGTATCTGCAAATCAACGGCACCTGCTGCGACCTAAACATCGACAACCCGAACGTCACCCGCTGGTCGCAGCAAGCGCAGGCGCAGGCGGTCGACTCTTCGACGGGAAGCTACTCGATGGTGTTTTCGCAGCCGGTGCTGCCGTGCACGATGGTGCCGGCGGGCGCGATGGTTTATGTGGTGCCGGTGATTGCGTCGGGCGGATTTGCCGATTTCCAGATGGGCGTTCGCCCCGATGGCCTTGGCGAGGTAGACCGCAGCCACTACTGGACGGTAATTTGTCCTTAAGACGGTTGTCTTCTTTTGGTCCGTAAGGATGTCTTATGCCTAAACCTACTTCTTATCTTCTCCGGCTCGATGGTGGGCCCAAGCGACGCGACAGGGATTTGTGGGCGCCTTTTGTGCTCGCACTTGTGGCTTCGCTTGCGGCATGTGGCGAAGAAGCTGCGTCGGTTCCGATCGCATGCAGCGGTGATCTGACCTGTCCCCCGGCGCGCAACTCGGCGGCTTGGGCGGTGCAGCTTTGGCCGACGGACAGCGGCGACAAGATCGGGGCCGATCAGCACTTTTTGCTGACGCCACAAGAAGGCCAGCAGCTCAATTTCGATGGGACCGGATCGGCGACGTTGCGTTTTCGGGCGGCGTCACTGATTGGCGGTCTGGTGCTGACGGCGGACAACCGCGCGCTGATTCATGCGCGGGTGCAGGCGACGCTGCCGAGTGCGATTCCTGGTCAAAATGACTATCGCTTCGATACGCAGACGGCAGAGCAGGTGGCGGGGACGTATTCTTTGCGTGTGCCGACGCCAGCCAAGCCGATGGATCAGCTGTATCGGCTGTGGGTCGGGTTCGATGATGCGATGCAGGCCGCGATGTATCCGCCGATGTGGATCGAGCATCCGGTGTCGAGCGACGTCGAGCTGCCGATTCAGCTCCGGCCAGCGAATCGGCTTGCGGTGGTGTCGGGTCGCATCGTCAATCCGCTCGGCGAAGGCGTCGGCGGCATGACGGTGCAGGTCTTCGATGAAAACAACCAGATCATTTCGTCGTCGGCGGTGAGCCTAACGGGTGTGGGCACATCAGCGGGCACGTATCGCACGGTGCTAGACCCATCGCTGGCGAGCAAGTCGACGGTGAACCTGCGGGTGGTGGTGCGGCCCGGAACGACGCAGCCTGGCTTGCCGTCGCTGGAAGTGCTGATTCCACCGCCGACAGCAGGGACCGAACGGACGCAGAACTTCGTGCTGCCGTCCTATCGAACACCGGTGCCGTTTATGTTGCCGGTGCGGGGGCTCGGTCCAAGCGGCGCAACCCAAGAAGTCCCATCGGCGCGCGTGGTGGCACAGGTTCATCTCGAAGACGCCACGACGCTTTCGGGTGTGCGCGTGATTTACACCGCGCAGGCCGACACCGACGCGCAGGGCATTGCGAAACTGCAGCTTGTGCCCGCGCCAAGTGGTGGCAGCAACCTGACGTATCGCGTGTCGATTGTGAGCCCGTCGCGGCTGCCGTATGCCTCGGTGTCGCGCGACATGCAGGTGGGTCCGACGGATGGGCTGCTTTCAGCGCTGACGCTGCCGACGCGATCGCGGCTGATTGGCCGGCTTTTGTCGGCGAGCGGTGAGCCGGTGTCGGGCGGGCAGGTCGTGGCGCAGCCGATTGCAAAGCCGGTGGAAGTCCGCAGTCCGCTGGATGTTGTGCCGGATCTGACGCTGCCGCAGACGACCACGGACAGCGACGGACGGTTTGTGCTACGGCTCGATCCGGGGGACTACGATCTGGACATGATTCCGGTGCTGGGGACCGGACCGCGGACGTCGCTTGATAACCAGCGGATTCGCGACGTTGACGTCGATTTGGGCGAAGTTCGGCTGCCGCGACTGGCACTGGCCAAAGTCCTGGTCGTCGGACCCTCGCTTGCGCCCGCGCCCCAGGTCAAAGTCCGGGTGCTGGAGCTGCCCGATACGTCGCCGCGCTACGGCTTGGCGTGTACGCTCGACCTGCCGTGCTCGAAGGTGGCGAAAGTTCGCGCCGAAGCGTTTACCGATAGCAAAGGTCGCGTCCAGTTCCTGCTTCCCGATAGCTTACCGTCGGCTTCGCTGCTTCCGCACAGCCTTCCCTGATCCACTTTTGCTGACGTTGGGGATCAGCTTGGCAAGCAGCTTCGGCCCGGCTTTCGCGTCCCTTGCATCGCCCCGCTTGGCGGCGAGCAGCGCTTGCGGCAAAACGGCTTGTAACACCGCATGCTGTTCATCGAGATAGCGCTGCGCCACCGTCTGAACCTGCACTGCCGTCAAGCTGCTGATGTGTTCTTCTTCGCTTTCTTGACTCGGTAGATCCAGCGCGGATCGACGGGCCAGCGAGAGCGCCACATCGCTGCGGTGCTGCCGCGCTTTCCACTTCTGCGCCAAGAGCTGTCGTTTCGCCTGCTGAAGTTCATCGTCGCTGAGCGGATGGTCGAGAAGCCGCCGCAGCTCGTCGCGCAGACTGGCTTCGGCAGAATCGAGGCTCGTCGGCGTCGTGACGGCAGAAATCAGCAGCGCACCGCCCTGCAGCCCGCCTTCCAGCTTGCCATCGAGCGAGAGCAAAAGTCCGCGGCGTTCGACCAGCTCGCGATGGAGCCGACCCGCTTTGCCAACGAGAATTTCCGACAAGACCGCCAGAGCCAGCGCATCTTGGCCTTTCAGTCCGGGCGTCCGAAAGCCAAGCCCCAGGATCGCCTGCTCGTGCGGGTGATAGGACAAATACTGGCGGGGTGTTTCGATGGTGGAAAGCGGCGATGGCGGCGGACTGGCGGTCTTGCCGCTGTTTTGCAGCCGCGACTCGATGAGCGAAAACACGGCGTAGGGTTCGATGTCTCCGACGATGGCCAGCGTCATTTGCGACGGACCATACGACCGTCGAAACAGCTCACCCAGCCGCTTGCGCGAAAGCCCGGACAGCGACTGCACCGACGGTTCCAGCTTGTACGGATGGCTGCCATACAGCTTCGCTTTGAGCTTCGCGAGCGCCACTGCGCGGCTTTCGTCTTTTTGCCGCAGCTCCGCGACAAGCTGTCGACGCCGCAGCTCCAGTTCCGCATCGCTTGGTTCTGGCGCCGAAAGTCCGTCGAGAAACAGCGGCAGCGCTTCCTCTTCGGCTTGACTTGGCCACTCACCGACCAGCGAAAACGCATCGCGTTCGACTTGGGTTGCGACGGTGCCTCGTAGCTGCGCCAGCGTGTCGGCCCACTGACCACCGCGCGCCCGCGGCGTTTCTTTCCACAGCCGACTGATCAGCTCATGGCCCCCCGCCGTCTGTTCGTCTTCGAGCGAAAGACCACCAGGCCAAGTCGCCGCCGCCGCGACGATCGGAACGCTGTGATCGGGAAGCAAAAGCACAAGCGGCCCACCCGGCACTTGATAGCGCCAGACCCCGCCGTCTTTGCGTGCTGCCGCAAGCGGCTTTTGGACCGTCGGTGGTGGCGTCTTTAGCTGCGCGAGCAGGCGGTTGCGGCTGCGCTCGAGCTGCGCCGCGTCGTCTTTGGGTGTGCGCGACCTGGGCCAAAGCCACAGACCGATGAGCGAATCGCGCTGCAGGTGGCGTAGCAGAATCTGACGCAGCGACGCATCGCTTAGCTCTCGCACGGCTTGGTTGTAACGATCTTCCGACAGCCCGAGCGATGTAAAGTAACCCGCCCGTCGCGCCCGACCACTTGGCGTATCGAGCAGCCGCGCGTTTTCGGCCAGAAGCTGCTGTTTGGCGCGGGCCAGCTCTCCCGGTTCCAGGTCCCGCTGCGAAGGCCGCAACAGCTCGTGGAGCAGTTTGGCGCTCATTTCCTCGACTTGCGACGGCGGCACCATCATGTGGGCAAAGAAAAGCCCCGACTGCCGACCGGAAAACGACAGCGCCGCGGGTTCGGACTTGGGCCGGCTGCCGAGGCTGCGAAACCCGAGGCTGCTGCGTACAAGCTGGGCAAACACATCAAATGCCGCGACTTCTTCTTCGGCACAAGCGACACCGGGGAGAGCGAAAGCAACGACGGCTTGACCCGATGGATCATCGTGGCTTGCAACCCAGGCCTGCGGTGAATGCGGACGGGTCAGTGTCTGCGTGGTCGGCTGGGTCGCTGCGGTCTGCGGGGCCGCCAGACCCGAAAGCAGCGATGTCAAAGGATGGGTCAGCGTGTCGGCGAGCGCTCCACTTACCAAAAGCGATAGCTGCGCCGGCTGATAGGTCTGCCGATAATACGCGAGCACATCGTCGCTGCGCAGCGCAGACAAACGCAGCCGATCTCCGAGCAGCGGACGGGCGTAGGGATGACCCGGAAACGACAGCTCGCGGAGTTTTTCGACGGCGACGCTGCGCAGCATAAGCTGGGCGCGCTTGTGTTCGTCTTCCACCTGCGCAACCTGTCGCGCAACCATCGCATCGTCGACAGTCGGCGTGGGCATAAGCACTGCTGCCAAAAAATCGAGCGCGAGTGCCTGCTGGCCTTTGGGCAAAAGCAGCTGAAACACCGTGTGATCGAGCGTCGTAAACGACGAGACATCCCCACCTGCGGCGCGAATGTTGTCGCTCGCGGACTTGGCCAGCTCGTGCAAAAGCAGCCGTTCGGTCAGATGCGAAAGTCCGAGACCGCTCGCCGGTTCACTCGCGACACCACCAGAAACCCACAACTGCACGGCCACGGTACCGACCAAGCGATCGGGCAGAAGCTGGATTCGCACACCATTTGGCAAGCTCTTCCATAGCGGCGCGCTTGGGGTCACTTCAGGTGGTGGGGCGGACAGAAGGTTTTGCGTGTTGGGCGGTGGTTCGACCGTTTCAACGTGGGGTTGCGAAGGCAAGAGCGGCTTTGGATCGACCAGCGCTGCCACGGAAATCGGCTTTGGCACGCACGCAAAAAGCGGCACCAGCAAAAGCCCTGTCGTCGCCAGACGGCCTACTATACGCATCGCGCAGTGTCGTACCGCAAAGCGCGCAGCGACGCCAAGCGAGAAAGCTCACCAAGGACCGTGCAGGCAAACTCTGGCCGCTTTTTTGCGCAAAGCTCTGGCATCGTAGTAGCTGTCCCATGACCATGAACACGCTCACTTCGATTCCGTCGTCGTCGTCTCACACCATGCCGCTGACTTTGCTTTCGTCGCCACTCGACGCTGCGATGTCCCACCTCCGCTCGCTTCAGAAAGCCGACGGAGGCTTTGAAGGCGAGATGGTCTGGAACACGATGATCCTTTCGCAGTACATCCTGACGCAGCGCGCCATCGGCAAGCCGATCGACAAACAGACCGCCGACAAGATGGTTTTGCACTACCGCACAACCCGCTGTAAGGACGGCGCTTGGGGGATGCACGGGGAATCGGACGGGTATGTCTATTTCACCGCGATGGCGTATGTGGCGCTGCGGGTGCTCGGCGTGTCGGCTTCCGATCCGCTGTGTGCCGATGCGCGGGCGTGGCTTGCGCGGCAGCCCGAAGGCGTGCTGGGGATTCCGCACTGGGGCAAGTTTTGGCTGGCGATGTGCGGTCTGTATGGCTGGGATGGCGTAAATCCATTCCCACCCGAGCTGTTTGTGACGCCCAAGTGGCTGCCCATCCATCCGTTCCGTTTTTACAACCACACGCGCTACATCTACCTGGGCATCGCGTATCTGTATGGGAAGCGCTTTCAGATTTCGCTTGGCGATCTTCTCCCGACGCTGCGCAGCGAACTGTACGATCAAGCGGGCCGGCGTCCGTATGGTGAAATCGACTTCCACAGCTATCGCCACGTCGTCGCCAAAACCGATCTGTATGTCGCGCCGAGCCTGCCGCTCAAAGCCGCGTATGAAGCGCTGCACGCATACGAAAAAAGGCCGATTGCCGCGCTGCGACAGTACGCGCTGGGATTCTGTCTGGATCGAATTTTGTACGAGATGCGCGCGAGCAAATATCAGTGCATCTCGCCGGTAAACGGACTCCTAAACTGCCTGGCAATCTATTCCCACAACCCGCAGCATCCCGAGCTTGCGAGCTGTCTTTTGGGCCTGGAAGCATGGAAATGGGAAGACGAGGCAGAAGGAATCCGCTACTGCGGCGCGCGCAGCAACACCTGGGACACCGCGTTTGCGATTCTGTCTTTGACCGAAGCGGATCGGGCCCAGCAGCTTGCGCCGCACAATGCCGAAACGCTGCGACGGGCGTATGCGCATTTGTGCAGCTTGCAGATGCAGACCGAACTGGATGGCTGGGAAGCCGAACAGCGCGAGCCAATCCGCGGCGGTTGGTGTTTTTCCGACGGAGAACATCGCTGGCCGGTGAGCGACTGCACGGCTGAAGCGGTCTGCGCGCTTCTGTCTTTGCACTACGAAGGGAGTCCGGTTCCGGAATCCGATCGTTTGCCTGTACGCCGTTTTGTCGAGGCTGCACACTTCATTTTGCGGCGCCAGAACGAAGACGGCGGCTTTGGTTCCTATGAAGCGCGGCGCGGCGGATCGCTGCTCGAAAAGGTCAATCCGTCGGAGATGTATGGCGCGTGCATGACCGAGCGTTCCTATCTGGAATGCACGTCGTCGTGTCTGCGCGGTCTTTTGGCGCTGCGCAATCGGCTGGGCGCCAAGCTCGGTGGCTCGCTTTTGCTAGAGATCAACACCGCGATTGGGGCAGCCGTCATGCTGCTGCGCAAAAGCCAGCGTCCCGACGGCTCGTTCCCTGGATTTTGGGGCATCAACTTCACCTACGGCATCTTCCACGTTGTCGAAGCGCTGCACGAAGCCGGGATTCCGTCCACCGATCCGGCGATCCAGCGCGCGGCGGTGTGGCTGCTTGGCAAACAGAGACCCGATGGCGGTTTTGGCGAACACTATTCGAGCTGCCTGACCGGCGAGTACGTCGCCCATTCCGAGTCGCAAGTGGTAAACACAAGCTGGGCACTTTTGACGCTGCTTTTGGCGCTGCCGCCATCGCACGAAGCGACCCAGCGCGGGCTCGATTTTCTGTGCAAGATGCAGGGCAAAGACGGTGGCTTCCCGCAGCAAGCGCAAGCGGGGGTGTTTTTCGGCACCGCGATGCTCGACTACCGGCTCTACAAGTCGTACTTCCCGCTGTGGGCGCTTTCTCGCGCGGCGCGGCTGGGACAGGAGCTACGTCATGCCCGGACCTCCCATCCGCTCACTCGCTGACGATCACGGCATCCGCGCGACGCTGTTTTCGGTCGGGCGGACGCGGCGCAAACGGACGCGGATTTTTCTGCCGATCTTTTTGGGTCTGTTTTCGGCAGCGCTTCTGTTTGGTCTGCTGGTGCTGCGGGCGTGGCTTCTGCCGCGCTATAACGACAAGTTTGGCGACGCGCCGCTTCTGGGTCATCTGGAAGTCGATCGCAAGCTGCCAGCGCAGACCCACCGCATCGGACCGTTTCAGCTTTCGTTTACGCCCGATTCAGGCGGGGTGCTCTACGTCGTGCATGAAAAGGAACCTGAGCGGCGGATCTGGGAAACGCTGCCCGGCATGTCGTTTGTCGCTGCGGCTTACGGACATGAAAAAGTCGATGAATCGCGCGGTTCGTTTTTCTTTTCCGACAAAGCGACCGGAAGCACTTGTGCGACGCAGCGGCTCGATCAGATTGCGGGGTCAAATGGCATCGTCAAGCTGTCGGGAACGCTGCGCTGTAGCGGTGCTGGATCGGCCCCTTATGTGCTCGTGTTTTCGCAGGTGGCGCAAAATCAGCTCGGGTTTGAGCTGCGGATTGAAGACGACGATCTGAACCGCGCTTTTTTGACCTATGCATCGCCGACAACCGAGCACGTCTTTGGTTTTGGCGAGCAGTTTACGTATTTCGATCTCAAAGGCCGGCGGGTGCCGATTTGGGTGCAGGAACAGGGGCTCGGACGCGGGCTTCAGCCGATCACCACCGCCGTCGATCTGGTCGCGCGATCCGGGGGAAGCTGGCACACGTCTTACGCCAGCATTCCGCACTACATCACCAGCACGGCGCGGAGCCTTTTTACGGAAAACTACGAATACCAAATCTTCGATCTGCGCACGCCGGACCGCATCCAAGTCCGGGTCTACAGCCGCACGATGAAGGGACGGATTCTGTATGGGAAAACGCCGCCGGATCTGATTCGCGAATACACCGAATACGCCGGCAGAATGCGTCCGCTTCCGGACTGGATTCATCAGGGCGCGATCGTCGGCATTCAGGGCGGAACCGCGCGGGTGCAGGCGCTTTTCGACAAGCTGCAAGCAGAAGGCGCACCGCTGTCCGCGGTGTGGCTGCAAGACTGGGTGGGTCAGCGCAAGACCAGCTTTGGGCAGCAGCTCTATTGGAACTGGCAGCTCGATAGGTCGCGCTATCCCGATTGGGAAGCGATGCGGCGCAAGCTGGCGGCGCAAAACGTTCGCGTCTTGACCTATGTGAATCCGTTTTTCGTCGACATTGCCAAGCTGGGCCGGCCCGGACGCAACCTGTTTGCCGAAGCGCACGATCGCGGCTATCTGGTGCGCGAACCAAACGGCCAGCCGTACATGATTCCCAACACCGACTTTTCAGCGGGGCTGCTTGATCTGACCCATCCGGAAGCGCGCAAGTGGTGGAAAGACATCATCCGCAGCGAGGTCTTGGCGACCGGCGCATCCGGCTGGATGGCGGACTTTGGCGAAGCGCTGCCGTATGACGCACTTTTGCATTCCGATGTCGCGGCGCGGTCGTTTCACAACCAATATCCCGAGGAATGGGCGCAGCTAAACCGTGAAGCGATTCGGGAAGCCGGTCGCGAAGACGATGTGGTGTTCTTTACCCGATCGGGATATCGCAAAAGTCCGGGCAGCTCGACGCTGTTTTGGCTGGGTGATCAGCTTGTGACCTGGGACGTCCACGATGGTTTGCGCAGTGCGGTGGTCGGGATGCTTTCGGGCGGCGTGTCGGGTTTTTCGCTCAATCACAGCGACGCGGGCGGTTACACCACGATTGTGAATTCGATCCTGAAAGTGAAGCGCAGCCGCGAGCTTTTGTGGCGCTGGCTGGAGCTTTCGGCGCTCAGTCCGGTGATGCGCACGCACGAAGGCAATCGGCCAGATGACAACTTCCAGATCGATGGCGATGCGGCGACACTGCGTCACTTTGCCCGCTGCGCCAAGCTGTACAAAGCGTGGGGGGACTATCGCAAACAGCTCGTGGCGCAGGCTGCGGCGACGGGAATGCCGGTGGCGCGGCATCTGGCGCTGCACTATCCAGATGATCCGAATGTCTACGCGCTGTCGTTTGAGGAATACCTGCTCGGCGAAGACCTGCTGGTCGCGCCAATCAGTGAACCTGGCGCAAACCAGACCAAAGTGTATGTACCCGAAGGCACCTGGGTGCATGTCTTTACCGGGCAGAGCGTCACCGCGGGCAAGAGCGGTCTGCGTGTCGATGTCGAAGCGCCGTTTGGCAAGCCGGTGATGTTCTATCGCCAAGGCGCCGCAATGGTCGCGCCGCTGCTCAAAGCGATGAAGGAACAGGGTCTTTTGTAGCACCCATCGCAAAGCGCGCTTGTCGGTGAATCATCCGACCAAAAGGCGCGGTTGCAAAAAGCTCACATATGGTATGTATGTCGCACTTCTTACTCCCTGAGGAGGGTGCGATGAAATGTAAGCTTGCCGCTCGCTCGCCGGACGCTGATAAATCCAGCGTCACCTCTCGGCTCACCGGGACACTGCGTCACTGCCTGGCTTGGGTGGCGACGCTGGCTGTCCTTGGGGCCGCTTCTTCTGCCTCTGCTGCGGGTCCGAAAGGCTGCGTCGTGTACGCCAGCACGGACTCATCAGTAACGGGCGACATCAAGTCGAAGCTCGAAGGAACCAAGCTCTTCGACTCGGTCACGATGATTGACGGCGGATACACCGCGCCGGCAGATGCCACACTCGCGAAGTGTGATTCGGTGCTGGTGTTCGGCGACTACAACAAGGGCGGATTCAACGACCCGACGGGCGTTGGTGACGCGCTGGCTCGCTACATCGACAAAGGCGGTGGCGTCGTCGTCGCGCTGCCGTTCTACGGTGGCTATTACTACAACGCTCCGACGGGAACGAACTGGGCCAAGTACCAGCTAATCGACAACTCGTCGTCGATGTCCTATGTCAGCAGCAAGTCGCTCGGCAGCAAGGACGCGCACCCGGTGCTGAGCGGCATCAGCAAAGTCGACACAAACGGCAGCACCTGCCGCGAGCGCTCGAGCGTCACCAGCTCGACGGTCAAGTCGGGCGCCAAAGTGGTCGCGACCTGGAACGACGGCAACGGCATGGTCATCGCGGGTTTCCCCAATGGCCGTCCGCGCATCGACGTCAACATCTACCCGGTGTCGAGCGACATTGGCTACTACGGCTGCTACAACTCGGCGTCGGATGCGGCCAAGCTGATTGCGCAGTCGATGATCTACGTGGCGAGCCCGCTTCGTGCAAACCCGTCGCCCGCCGACTTCGGTGAGGTAGCGGTGCTCGGCAGCGCCGATCTCAACGTCGACTTTGAAAACCAGGGCTCAGCGCCGATCACGATTGCCAGCGGCGACATCACCCCGACGGGCGTGTTCACCGTGGACACCGTGAGCTTCCCAAAGACGCTCAACCCCGGCGACAAGCTCAGCCTGAAGTTTTCCGCCAAGCCGAACGCTGCCGGCCAGCTCAGCGCGATTTATACGCTGACTCCGTCGACGGCGGGTGTGGCGCCGGGCGTCGTACAACTGACGGTGAAGGGCATCGGACCGCGCTATGACGCCCAGCCGAGCCAAATCGACTTTGGCGGTGTTCCGGTCGGCATGACGGCGTCGGCAGTGACGGTCAATGTCACCAACACCGGCGGCGGCTACTTGGGCTTTAACACCGTGTCGATCGACGATACGACCAACTTTGCGCTCGAAAACGTGCCGATGGCGACGCTGCTCGGCTCGGGCGCGGGAGTCAGCTTCGACGTCAAGTTCAAGCCGACGCTCGAAAAGGCCTATACCACCAACGTTCGCGTCGCCTACTCGATAAGCGGCGTGAACTACTCGGGCATCGTGACGGTCAAGGCATCGTATGGCAAGCCGAAGATTGTGGCGCCGGCCTCGCTGGTGCTGTCGCCGGTTCGCGTGGGTGCCACGGGTCCAGACCAGATCATCACGCTCCAGAACACCGGCCAAGCCGACCTGAGCATCACCAACATCCAGTTCACCAGCGGTGACATGAGTGACTTTGCGGTGGTGACGGCGGCTTCGGCCATGTCGCCGTTTAAGATCAACACCGCGTCGTCGGGCGACATCAAGGTTCAGTGCAAGCCGGGCGTCCAGGGCATTCGTCAGGCAAACCTTGAATTGACCAGCAACGATCCGTCTCTGGCGATGGGCAAGACCAACATCGCGGTGTCGTGCCGTGGCACCGTGGCCAACTTCGAGCTGAGCGTCGACAAGATCGACTTCATGGGCAACCAGCAGGCTGGTCAGTGCTCAGGCGCGCAGTATGTCACTGTGAAAAACTCGGGCACCGACGCGCTGAAGATCCTGTCGCTGGCGTTTACGGGCACCAACGCTTCGTCGTTCAAGCACTCGGCACCGGCGACGCGCACGGTTCCAGGCAGCGGCGGCACGTTTGTGATTCCGGTGCAGTTCTGCCCGGTCGACATCGGCGCGATGAGCGCAGCGCTGGAAATTGCGACCGACTTTAAGCCGGGTCACGTTGCCAAGGTTCCGCTGACGGGTACGTCGACGGGTCCAAAAGTGGTGGTGACGCCGGGCAATATCGACTTTGGTACGGTCTACATCAAGACCACGTCTACGTCGAAGCAGATCAAGATCACCAACGACGGCGACCAGGATCTGGTATTCGGCAAGAGCGTACTGACGCCGGCGATGGGCGCGTTTAAGGTCGCGGGTCTGCCGACGGAAGGCAAGATCCTCAAGAAAGGCGATCCGGCGGTGGTTCTCGACGTGCAAGCGGGTCCGGTGACGGCGATGCAGCAGAGCGGCGAGATCAGCATCATCGTCAACGACCAAATCAAGATGAACAACATCCGGATTCCGCTGTCGGTGACGGGCGTGCAGGCGGACCTCAAGGCCGATCCGATGATGATCACCTTCCCGCTGACGATTGTTGGGCTGCGTTCGCAGGAGCAGACGGTGACCGTGACCAACATCGGCGCGGCTCCCCTGACGGGTCTTGACCTCAGCGTGAGCGGCACGGCGAGCAGCGACTACCTGGTCAGCGGCGATCGCACCGTGACGATTCCGCCGTCTGGCAAGGCCGAGTTCAAAGTCACCTTCAAGCCGACGGGCAGCGGTCCGCGCAGCGCCATTTTGGTGGTCAATGCTGCGGGTCTGATGACGCCGACGCAGGTCAAGCTGGAAGGCACCGGCAAGCTGCTCACCGTGAGCTGCTCGCCTGACGACAAGAACCTGGGTATGGTTCGCATCGGCGAATCGGTCAGCCTCAAGGTGATCTGCCGCAACTCCGACTCGAGCGACATCGACTTCGTGACCGGCTTCTCGGACAACCCGGATGACTGGTCGGTCGATCCCGCGATGGACAAGCTGCCGGCTGGTACGCCGACGGAAGAAGGCCTGGCGACGCTGAACATCACCTTCAAGCCGACGGTGACGGGTCCGCGGACGACGACGCTGACGCTCAAGACCAAAGAAGGTCTGGTGATCGGCTCGATTACGCTCGACGGTACGGGTCTGCCGATGCCGAAGGAAAAGATGATGGAAGATCAAGGCGGTTGCCAGGCTGGTGGGCGTCCATCGTCCGCAGCGGGCACGCTTTTCTTTGCGCTGCTTTCCGTTGGTACGCTGATCCTGCGCCGTCGTCGCGCCGCGCTGTAATCGCCAAAAGCCGACCTACGAATATAGTAGGTCGGCTTTGGTTCCCACCTTGTCGCTACTCCGCTTCGCGCCGCTACTCCGCTTTTTTCAGCAAACCCTCTCGGCTTCCGCACGCGACAATTTCGTCAAGCTGCTGCTCGACGAGCGGTGCAAACGTGCAGCCGCTGTCGATGTGCAGTCCGGGCAGTGCGCTGGGCCGAAGTGATCGTCGCAATCCAAGCTGCGCAGGCATCTGTCCGGGTCGGGCTCCACTCACACGGTAGCTTGGGGACAGCGGTCCGAATCGAGTGGTCTGGAGCCGCAGCCACAGATACTGGTGCGCGGTTTCCAAAAGACCCGCGTCGGCCAGCGCTTGCGTTACCGTCTGCGGCCACAGCGGGGCTTCGTTGTCGCTTGTTTGGTCGTGGACGAAAAGTCCGACGATCGGGGCCGGCTCCAGCGCCAACAAGCGACCGCCCGGCGCAAGCACCCGCACAAGCTCTGGCAGAAGACGCGACAGCGGTCGAATGTGATGAATCACCAAATTTGCGACGACAAAATCAAAGCTTCCGTCGGAAAATGGCAGATCCATCGCATCGGCGATGACACAGTGCAGTGGCCCATCTGCCGGCTGACTCGCTGCCGCCGCCCACAGCTGCTTGGGGACTGCATCGACCGCCCACACTTCGCTCGCGCCCGCAACGAGCAGCGCTTGGCTTAGCATGCATTCGCCTGCGCCGATTTCCAGCACACGCTTGCCGGCGAGCCGCGTTCGATCGAGCAGACCGAGCGCCTGCACCACGCCGAGACCGACGAAGTGACCTTGGCGCTGCCACGCCTTTTGACGCGCAAGCTGGGCGCCAAGCTCGGCGGGATCGACGCGGTAATAGTCAAACTCAGCATCGGCCCGCCACGGCGGACGCGGCACCATCAGTCGGCGGACGTTCTGTAGCCACGCCGAGGCCAGCGCAGGCAGCCCGTGCCCTTTCACAGATGGACTTTCTGTCGCGCTTCCTCGAGCATTTTCGGGTGCTCGGCGGGATCGGCCCAGCGCGCTTGTCCCTCGGGCGGCAGACGGTCGATCGGATCAAAATAAAAGAACAGCTGGCCGGGCTTTACCGCCGGGGCCGAATAGACCGAAACCCCCGTCGTGCGGTCGTAGTGTTCAAATGAGTGCGCATCTCGCTTGCCGCCACCACCGGGCGCGTCGACGACGAACGTTGGCGTGTTAAAGCCTGCCGTCGATCCGCGGAGCTGTTTTTCGATGTCGAGCGCGGTCTGCAGCGTCGTCCGCATGTCCTCGACGCCTTTCACCATGTCGTGAATGTAGACGTAATACGGGTGGACGCTGATGTAGCCGAGCCGCTTGAGCAGCTGCCCCATCGTCGCCACCGAGTCATTGACGCCGCGGATCAGTACCGACTGGTTGCGCACAAAAATGCCGCGCCCAAACAGCACCTGGATCGCATCTTGGGTGATGCCGGTGATCTCGTTGGGGTGATTGAAGTGGGTGTGCAGCATCACGTCTTTGCCGAGCTTGCGGCCCTTTTCGACGACGTAAGTCAGCGCATCGACCCATTCGTGATCGGTCAGCAGTTTTTGTGGCATCACCGCCGGACCCTTGGTGGCAAAACGCATCCGTCGGATGTGATCGATGCCAAGCAGTGCATCGCCAATTTCGCGAATCTGCTGGGGCCGCAGGTTGTAGGCGTCACCGCCGGAAATCACCACGTCTTCCAACTCGGGTCGCGAGGCAATGTAAGCAAAAGCTTTTGCCCAGCGCTCCTCACTCACGCGGAGCGTGAATTTTTCGACTTGTTTGGTATCCACACCGACGGCATAGCTGCGGGTACAGAAGCGGCAGTACACCGGGCAGGTGTCCAGTGCCAAAAACAGCGCTTTGTCGACGTAGCGATGGGTCAGCCCTGGCGTCGGCGCATCGGCTCGTTCGCTCAGCGAATCCAGGCCCAGCTTGGGATGGTCCGCCATCAGCCGCGAGCGCACCGGAATAAACTGGATGCGCAGCGGATCGCGGTACGGATTGCTCCAGTCGATGAGACTCAGCAGGTACGGGGATACGCGAATGCTCATCGGCGCCTGCTCGAAGCCGGCGGCGACGTCTTTGTAAAACTCCGGCGAAACCAGCGACTGCACCGCCGCGAGCAGCTTGTCCGGATTGGTGATCGTGTGCTTGGCCTGCCACTTGTGGTCGACGAAGGTCTGTTCGTCGACTTCAGCGTAGGCAGGAATGTGCGACCAGAATCGGTCACGGCGCAGCTGACGATGGGTCAGCGTCGCGGGATCGACGGTCGGTCTCAGACCATGGGGGACATCGGTCGACGCTACTACGGGCAGCTTGGCAGTTCCTGAGTTGTCGTTCATCGAAACACCGTCTGAGCCTGCAATCGCATAAGCGAGCCAGGCTGGTTTACAAGTCGTGGTGGTCCCGTCGGTGCAGACAGTGCAGCGACGCAGACACGGGCAAAGACGTACTGCGCTCGGCTATACGTCAGGCTCGTGACGGATGTTGGTAAGAAACCACACGATAATTCTCAGGATAGAGAAGGTAACTGCTCAGTGTCAATCGGTGCGAGCGCGATCGTCCCAGCGTTTGCACTCTGCTTCGGCAAACTTCTTGAATTCACCGGCCAAGATGGCGGCGCGGGCCCGCTCAACCAGGTTCAAGTAATAGGTCAAGTTGTGCAGCGTCGCCAGGCGAGAAAACAGGATTTCTTTGGCGATAAACAGGTGGCGCAAATACGAGCGGGTGTAGCTGCGGCAGGTCTCGCAGCTGCAATCGGGATCGAGCGGCGACAGGTCGCGCTGGTATTTGGCGTTGCGGATGTTGACCTTGCCAAGCGACGTAAAAAGCTGACCGTTGCGCGCGTTTCTCGTCGGCATCACGCAGTCGAACATGTCGATTCCCGATCCGATGGCGTGCACCAGATCGCGCGGCGTGCCGACGCCCATCAGGTAACGCGGCTTGCTGCTCGGCAGCTCGCAGGCGACGATATCTAGCACTTCGTACATCGTCTGGATCGGCTCACCGACGGCAAAACCACCAAGAGCGAAACCATCAAACGGCAGCGCGCAGATTTCGGCCATGTGCTGCCGTCGCAGATCGACGTGAATACCGCCTTGCACGATGCCGAACCGTTTTTGGTGGCCCAGCGGGTTTTTCCCGTCAGTAAGCATCGGCGCAGGAACCGACAGACAGCGCGCCGCCCAAGCGGTTGTCCTGCGCATCGCTGCTTGCGCCTCGGCGGGCGGCGACAGCCCCGGCGGACAGTGATCAAACGCCATCGCAATGTCTGAACCCAGCGTCGCCTGCACCCGCAGCGACTCTTCCGGCGTCAAAAGCCGCAGCGATCCATCCAGGTGCGATCGAAAACGGACGCCTTCGTCGGTGATTTTGACAAGCCCACCCTGTACCGCCGGACGTGATCCTGCTTCTTGCGTCGTGGCCGCCCCGGACGCCATTGCTGCCCCGAGGCTGAAGACCTGAAATCCGCCCGAGTCGGTCAACATGGGCCGTTTCCACGTCGTGAAGCGATGCAGATCGCCGTGCGCCGAAATCACGTCCATCCCTGGACGCAGCCACAGGTGATACGTGTTGCCGAGGATGATCTGCGCACCGAGCTGCGTAAGTTCGGGCACCGTCATCGCTTTGACGCTGCCGACCGTACCCACGGGCATAAAAATCGGTGTTTTGACAACCCCATGCGGCAACAGCAGCCGTCCGGCGCGCGCTTTGCCATCCTGTCCGTCGAGCTGATAGATCGGCCCGTCTGCCGGCGGCGTCGCGGGTAGCTCGTGCTCGGCCTGACTTACCAAGCGGTTTGCATGCGATGGAATCATGGCGCGCGCAGTCTACATCCGACCGGGCAAAAGCATCGCGTCGCCGTAGCTATAAAAGCGATAGCGGGCGGCGATTGCCTGCGCATAGGCTGCCAAAATTCGCTCGCGACCAACGAACGCCGCGACCAGCATCAGCAGCGTCGATCGTGGCAGGTGAAAGTTGGTCAGCAGCGCATCGACAACGCGAAACGCATAGCGACCCGACGGCGCTTGCGGATAGATAAAAAGCTGCGACTGTCCCATGCCGGGTGTCGGCACGCTTTCGCCTTCTTTCGTCGCAGATTCGAGCGTGCGCACCACCGTTGTGCCAATCGCCAGCACTTTTCGTCCCTCGCGTCGCGCTCTGGCAATCGCGTCGCTCGTCGATTCGGGGATGTGGTAGCGCTCGGCGTGCATCACATGTTTTTGCGGATCGTCGTCGCGAAGTGGCAAAAACGTGCCCGGCCCGACGTGCAGTGTGACGCTGTGTTTTTCGATTCCGCGCCGCGACAGCTCGGCCAAAAGCGTGTCGGTAAAATGCAGCCCTGCCGTCGGTGCCGCGACCGATCCGAGCACTTTGGCATAGACCGTCTGATAGCGCGAATCGTCTTCTTTTTGCGCGATGTCGCCGGTGAGCTGGCGCTGACGGACGATATACGGTGGCAGCGGCAGCTCACCCGCTTGGGAAAGGACTTCATCAAGCGCAACATCCGTCGGGAAATCGACGATTGCGCGACCTTCGCCTTCGACGCAGCGCACCGTCAGGGTTCGATTGGCAAGCGGCTCGCCGTGGCGATCCAAGATTTGCAGCGTCGTTCCGTCGCGCAGCGGCTTGCTGACCCGATACATCACCCGCCAGCTGGTCTTGTGGTCGTCGCCAACGTGCGGTTCCAAAAGCAGTAGCTCGACGCGGCCCCCAAGCTGACCATCGGGACTTCGTTTCTTGGCGTAGAGCCGAGCCAGCAGCACCTTGCTGTCGTTTACAACCAGCAGCGTGCCGGGCCCGATTTTTTGTTCGATGAGGTCCGGTAGCGACGAAAACGTGTGGTGCGAAAGCGTGTCCCGTTCGACCAAAAGCAGCCGCGAAAGGTCGCGCTGTTCTGCGGGTCGGGTTGCAATCAGCTCGTCGGGAAGCTCGTAGTCGAAGTCGGCGGCAGAAAGGGCAGTCATTACGTCGGAGATTTCGCGAGGACCGAGTGACGTTTGCCGTAGCTGAAGTAGATCACAAGACCAATCGCCAGCCAGGCAAAGAAGTTAAGCCAAGTCGCCTTGTCGAGACCGGCCATCATTCCCAGACAGGTCGCCATGCCCAGCACCGGCACCACCGGCACCAGCGGGGTCTTGAACGGGCGCTCGCGCGTCGGATCGCTCTTGCGCAACACCAGCACGCCAAGACAGACCAGAACGAACGCAAACAGGGTGCCCATCGACGTCAAGTTGCCCGCGACTTCCGTGGACATCGTCGACGAGCACGCCGCCACCACCGCGCCGGTCAGGATCGTCGAACGAAATGGCGTCTGATATTTGGGGTGAACTTGGCTGATGCTCGCCGGCAAAAGTCCGTCGCGGCTCATCGCGAAGAACACCCGCGGCTGACCCATCATCATCACCATCACGACGGAACCAAGTCCGGCCAGCGCTCCGATCGAGACCAGCATCACGCCCCACGACACCCCAGCCCGCGACAGTGCCAGCGTGACCGGCGCCGGATCTTTCAGTTCCAGGTACGGCACCATGCCGGTCAGCACAGCAGCGACGAGAATGTACAGCACCGTGCAGACGACGAGCGACGCGATGATGCCAATGGGCAAGTCACGTTGGGCGTTCTTGGCTTCTTCGGACATGGTGGTGACAGCGTCGAAGCCGATGTACGCAAAGAAGATCGTGCCGGCGCCCTGGACGATGCCCCACGGACCAAACGGAACAAACGGCGACCAGTTGGCGGTGTTGATGTGCATCGCGCCGATGCCGATGAACAGCAGCACCGCGATGATCTTGATAAACACAATCGCTGACGTGGCGCGGGCGCTTTCTTTGACGCCGACGACCAGCAGCACCGTGATAAGCCCGACGAGAATCACCGCCGGGATGTTGAAAATGCCGTGATGGACGATGCCGGCAGCGTCGGTCTGGGTGACCATGTAGCCGTTGACCCACTCGAAAGGCAGTTGGATGTGAAAGCCTTTTTCGAGAAAGCGCACCAAGTAGCCGGACCACGAAATCGCGACGGTGATGGCGCCGACGGCATACTCCAAAATCAGCGCCCAGCCGATGATCCACGCGAACAGCTCACCGAGCGTCGCATAAGCGTAGGTATATGCGCTGCCAGCGACGGGAATCATGGCTGCCATTTCGGCGTAGCACAGACCCGCAAACGCACAGCCCAGACCCGAAAGCACAAAGGACAGCACCACGGCTGGACCGGCTTTCGTCGCTGCGGCGTTTCCTGTGAGTGCAAAAATACCGGCTCCGATGATGGCGCCGATGCCAATCATCGTCAGGTCAAACGCCGATAGCGAACGTTGCAGGCGACTGCCCGAACCTTCTGCCTCGGCGATGACTTTGCTAATGGACTTGGTGCGAAACAGCGGAGTCGGCACGGGTCCTCCTAGTTGGGCAATGTCACCGACGGGGTGACGACGCAAAGAGCCACCTTACATCAGACCGCCTTGTGCGCGGCAGAAAAATCGTCGAGCCACCGCGTGCAAAGGCTGTTTGCAGAAGCCATTGTGCGGTTTGCCTATGACGCCGGAGTGCTCGGGCCGGGGTGACGGTAGAGCACAAACGTGAACATCCCCCAAAGCCACGCTTCGCCGCGCTCATAGCTGACTTTGGGCTCGATTTGTTCGTCGACAACGTGCGCGCAACTGCCGTGGAGCCGCACGACTTCCTGGCCGATCCGCTCGACGGCGCTGTGCATCAAATCATCGTAGCAGTGCGTCCACAGCTCGTCGCGGCCAAGGCCGGTGTTGGGAACCGGCGGGCTCTCGGCCTCGACGACAAATTCACCTGCGGTTTCGTCCTGGAGCGGCGGTAGTTCACGCCGAAAGTAGACCAGCTTGGCGGGGCTTTCTGCGCGCATGGCTAGAAGTCGTCGTCGTCGTCCTTGCCGCCTTTGATCGACTGGAGCAGGGTGTAGGCGGCTTTGACTTTCGGATGGCTCGGGTTGTTGCCGAACATCTGCATGACTTTGCGGCAGTTGTTGCGCGCCTGGCCGGGGTTTTTCGCCACCATCGACTTGGCCGCCGCAAGCAGCTGATCCGCTTGTGCGTCTTTGGCCGGATCGCCGCCCGCTGCCGGCTTGGCTGCCGTTTGGCCGCCGCCCGCCTTCGACTGAAGACCCGAAATTTTGCCACCCAAAAAGCCCGACAGACCCCCACCGAGCCGCTTGTCCGCCGTCTGTGCAGCTTGATACGCGGCGATCGCGTCTTTGGGACTGCTGCCTTCCGATTTGGCGGCTTTTTCCACCTGCGTCTTGACGTCTTGGATGTCCTTGATCGTCGCTGCTGCTTTCGGATGCTTGGTCGCGGAAAGCGCCGAAATCGCCCCAGCAAAGTCGCGATTTTTGTACGACGACGCCGCCTGTTTGTTGGTGTCCAGATCGCCGCCCGCCGCTGCTGGTGCCGCTTCGACTTTCTTGACTGGCTCGGCTTTTTTGACCGGCTCGGCTTTTTTGACCGGCTCTGGCTTTTCGACTTTTTCGACCTTTTCGACTTTTTCGGGCTCGGCTGCCGCGACCTGCGTCGTTTCTTCCGTCTTGCCGCCGCCGCTCAGACGGGCTTTCAGCTCCAGCAGCTCGCTGCTTTCGGGATCGATTTCCAGACCCTGGCGCACCCGATCGAGCGCTCCTGACGTGTCGCTCTTGGCAAGCGAGTTTGCCTCCGAGACCAGCGCTTTGATTGCTTCTCGGCGGGCCAGCCGCGCTTGCTGCTGGGCGTCCTCGTACAGCGTCGAATCTTTCGGTACTTTTTCAAACTCTTTGAGCGCGTCGGCGTAGCTTCGCTTGTCGAGCGCGCGTTTTGCCGCATCGAGCGCCGCGGCCATCTTCGCTTCGCTATCGCACAGCTCGATGTAGCGCTTGAGTACCGTCGAGTCGGGAGCTTTTTCCGCTGCCGCCTGGAACGCTTTTTTGGCGTCGTCGTAATGGCCGGCTGTGAAATTCTTGGTGCCGGTGACGTACTGATCCATCACCGCGTCCAGCGCTTTGCCGCCACCCGACGATCGCAGCGCCGACGTCAGAATCAGTCCAATGCCACCGACGACCAGTGCCCCGGCGATCGCTCCCAGATAGAGCGTTCGTTTGCGGCTGTCAGACAGAAATGCCAGCGGTCCACCTGCCGCGCCTTCTCCGCCCATCGACATCGACTGCGACTGCAGCGACGCGGGCGTGCCGGTCATCATCGGTGGTGATGCGACGGCTGACGTTGGCGGCGAAAGTGCCGGCGGCATACCCGGCTGCGGCGCAAAGCCCGGCTGCGGATAACCCGACGGCGGATACCCCATTGGCGGCTGCCCAGCGTATGAGCCCATCGGCTGAGGCATCATCGGCTGCTGCATCATCGGCTGAGGCATCATCGGCTGCTGCATCATCGGCTGAGGCATCATCGGCTGCTGCATCATCGGCTGCTGCATTGGCTGGGGAACCGGTTCTGCCTGCGCGCGCGACGGCGAGTGCTCAAATCGCATCGTCGTGTTGCCGATCTCGATCTGGTCGTTGTCAACCAGTTGGCCTTCGGCCTGCCGCTTGCCGTTTACCATCGAGCCGTTCGGCGAGCCCATGTCCTGCATCCGATAGCCGTTGCCGGACATGTGGATTTGCAGGTGTTTGCGCGAAACCGCGATGTCAGCGACGATCACCATCTGATCGGCACCACGACCTATCGTGGTCGACGTGTGCTTGAGCTCGAACGTCTTGCCTTGGTCGTTGCCGCTTATCACCCGCAAAATGGCGTATTTGCCACCTGGAGGCGCTCCGACGGCACCGCCTGTTCCGCCGGCTGCTGCCCCGCCGCCACCACCCATGCCGCCACCACCGGGACCGGGCGGGGACATCGAGTACATGTTGACGCTGGGGCGATCGTGGACCGCACCCGGACGTCCCGTCGGAATGGCCTCTAAAGGAATGGGAGGGGCAGACTTGGGTTGTGGGTTCGCCGACATCATGCGCAGTGTATCAACTCGCCTCTCAGCGTTCTAGCGCTGTGATAGCGCAAGTGGCCAAAGTCGATGGGAGGAGCCGCGCAGACCGGGGCCGCAGAAGCGGGATGACTTACGTCGAATCGGCGGGCGAACCACCCAAAGAAGCCCCAGGCGCAGCCAGCGGGCGACGGGATTCGCTGCCATCGTCGTTTTTGACCAGCAGTTCGATGCGCTGTTCGGTGGCGTCCAAAATGGCGCTGCCGCGACGCGAAAGCCGCACGCCGTCTTCAAAAAGCGACAGCGCTTGTTCCAGCGGTAAGTTGCCTTGTTCGATGCGGGTAACGATCTTGTGCAGACGATCGAGCACTTGATCAAAGCCCAGCTCGCGCTCGTCCGGTGGGGTCACAGTCTGCTGTTCTTCGGCCACGTACCGCGCTTTCCGTTTCTCCCCCCGGAGATTGCTTACAAAAAGTCCGCTCCCCGTCGAGCGGAGCGCTGCGAGCTAGTTGGCGCTGCCGAACTTGTAGGTAAACTGCTCCATCTTGCCGCTCGGTGGCGCTGGGAACTGCCACGTCGTCGCTTTGGCCTTCACGCAGTCGGACAGCATCTGGTCCTTGTACTCATCTTTGGCAAAGCCGAAGCGGTTGACTTTGCCGTCGGGGCCGATCTCGAAAGCCAGCTCCATCATGCCCTTGAGGTTCGGGTTGCGAGCCGACGCTTCCTGCAGACAGGACTTCAGATCGTTGTTGTTCTGCCGCACCGTGGCGATGCCGGTGTCTTTGTAACCGTGGCAGCCAGCCAGCACGACGAGGGAAAACGCAAACAGACCAGGGATCGAACGAGTGAGTTTCAACATAGGTATCGACTTTGCCAAGCGATCCACGGGACGGTCAAGGGTGCAGCGTGACACCGGCGCAGGTCTCATAAAATGCACACAAGCGCGCGGTCAGGGCGGGCCAGGTGTAGCGCGACCGAACAAAGTCGCGGCAGCGGTTGCTCTGCGCTTTTTGCAGGGCTTCCGGCTGCGAAAAGAGCGCGCGTGTCGATTCGGCAAAGGCCCGCGGATCGGCATCCACCTGCGCGCCGATTCGCTCGCTGGCAAGCTGCGGCCATGGCGTCTGTGTGGTTGCGATGACTGGCGTGCCTTGCGAGAGCGCTTCAATGACGACCAGCCCGAAGCTTTCCATATGGGAACACAGCCACAGAACCGCGGCAGAAGACAGCAGCTCGGTCTTTTTCGTTTCGTCGAGAAGGCCCGGCCAAAAAACAGCCTGCGCAAGTCCGCGCGATGCCGCCTGCTGTTCGAGCCGCGCGCGGTAGCCGGGATCTTCCGTCGGGCCAGCAAGAATGAGCTGGGCAGTCGGATGGGTCTTGTGCAGCTCCCACAGCGCGTCGATCGCCAGCTCCAGTCGCTTGACCGGATGAATCCGCCCGAGCACAACAATCTGCGGATTGCGCGCCAGCGGCGGTTTGTCGGTGGTGGCAATGGCGTCGGGCCAGATTCCATATTCGACGCAGGCGATCGGCATCCGCGCAGAAAGAAGTCCATCGCTGCAAAGCGCGCGGATGCCGTCGGCCTCGGCCTGCGACGATACATGCCAGCCGCCGATCCGATCGATCAGCGGGCGCAGAAGCCGCAGCGCCGCCATTTTCTGGGTCCGTCCGCGTCCACTGTGCAGCGCCCACGGCATCAGCGAGCCATGCGGCGACAAGACGATCGGTCGACGGTGTAGCGCCGCCAGCGACAGCCCGAGCAGGCTCGTCGGACTCCACAGCCCCGACACATGCACCAGATCGGTTGCCGCCAGCGCCTGCGCAATCCGCACCACCAGACTGGGGGCGATGTCTTTGCCGATTCGCACCGGCGCATAAAACGTCGGGACGCCAATGTCTGTGACCCAGCGGTTTGACAGCGCCGTCATCCGCTGCGTCCCGTCGGCATCACTGGTCAGCACGCGCACGTCCAAGCCGGCTTCGACTTGGGCGCGGCACAGCTCGAAAAGCGCCCGCACCGGTCCGCCGTACCCGACCGCCGGATAAAACGACGGCACCACATGGAGCACGCGCAGGCGCGGCTTGGGGATCGGCTCCGCGGGTCGGTTCATCGCTGCCCGCATACCGCAGTTTGTCGTCGAGCGCAAAAACCTGTGCAGGCGCTGCCACGGCGGGCGGGCGCTTACACCCAAGCGGGATACTTGGCAAATATTTGGAAGTCTAGCTCTCAAAATAGGGATTGTTTTTGTAAGACCGATGCCGATAAACTGGCCAAGTTAAATCGCGAAGGAGCTCGTTTGGCATGACCAGTCTGCCCGGTGGCTTACGCTGCGAAGACCTGATCGCCTTCGATGTGGTACCGAGTCTGCTTTCAGCGGCGCAGTCCGCTGGGCTTTCTGGTTTGCTACCGCTGCAAGAACAAGCGATCCGGGCGGGGCTTCTGTCGTT
Organism: Pseudomonadota bacterium; assembly: GCA_035340095.1. Taxonomy (GTDB): domain Bacteria; phylum Myxococcota_A; class Polyangia; order Palsa-1104; family JAEUJZ01; genus JAEUKA01. Next base: position 33,841 of record DAORGN010000022.1, read on the forward strand.
GCCGGATGGCAGCAGGCCGGAACAAGACCTGCTCTTTATCGCAGAGCCGGGATCGGGCAAGCGGACCATCGCCGAGCTGGCTGCTGCGCACCATGCCCACGCCGGACATCGCGTGCTGCTGGTGACACACGATCTGGAATCGGCGCGACGCTGCGTCCAGCGCTTTGCGGCCTATGCCGCGATTGGTCTGCGGACTGGACTTTTGCACGATCCGGCGGACTTCGCTGCGCTCGATCTGGCGGTTGCGCCCCTGGATACCGCGGCGCTGCTCTTGGCCAGCGACGAACCGGTGCGCCGTGGACTTGGGCTGGTTCTGGTCGAAGAACTAGAACAAGTGGCGGACTCGGCGGATAGCGAGCTGTGGCCGCTTTTGCTGCTGCGCTGTCAGGCACTTCGGGCCGACTTGCCCCTGCGCATGCTGCTTTTGTGCGGCGATGTTCGGCTTGGTGAAAAGCTGGCGCTGCTCTTGCGGGCGAAGGTGGTGCGCGCTGGTCGACAGCTTCCGTCGGAAGAAGATGCTCCGTCGTTGAAAAGAGCGCGGGCGCTTTTGCAATTGCGGGGCGGAATCGCGGCGCGGCGGGACAATACGTGCACTGCGGTGCATGTGGCCCGACCGCGCTAGGTTTGCTTCGCTGTCGCTGTTTGGCAGTCGTTGACGGAGGGCTGGGGGCTCTCTAAGCTTGACGTACTTTGCGTCAGGATGCCTCCATGAATGCTGCTTCCCCGGTTGCGACCGCTTCTCCGAGTCCGACGAGCCTTGTGACTTCCACCGACCAGCTCGTCGAGCATTTTCGGCGCGGCGTGAAAACTGGGCCCCTGCGCATCGGCCTGGAACACGAAAAAATCGGTGTCGCGCTTGATGAAGACGGCACGGTGCGTCCGGTTCCGTATGCGGACAAGCCAGGTCGTCCGCAGATTCGCGCGCTGTTTGCTGGGCTGTGCGAAAGCTGCGGCTGTGAGGCGGTGCTGGAAGGTGGCAACACCATCGCGCTCAAGCGCAAAGACGGCGCGATTACGCTCGAACCGGGTGGTCAGTTCGAGCTGTCGGCGCGGCCTTTTGTCCTTGATACCGAGTGTGCCGCGGATCTCGACGAGCACCTGCGCGAGCTTTTGCCGCTGGCGGAGCGCTTGTCGATCGCGTTTGTCGGCGTCGGTTTCCGACCGCTTGGCACCTGGGACGATGTGCCGTGGATGCCCAAAGGCCGCTACAAAGTGATGCGTGAGTATCTGCCGACGCGCGGCAAGCTGGGCGTCGAAATGATGAAGCGCACAGCGACGGTGCAGGCCAACCTCGATTATGTCAGCGAGGAAGACGCGATTCTGAAGATGCGGGTGGGCGTCGGGCTGGGACCGCTGGTGACGGCGCTCTACGCTGCGTCGCCGCTCGTTGATGGCAAGCCGACCGACTACAAGAGCTTCCGGGCGCACTGCTGGCTCGACACCGACAACGATCGCTGCGGCGTATTGCCGTTTTTGTTCCGCGACGGAGCAAGCTTCCGCGATTACGCCGAGTGGGCGCTCGATGTGCCGATGTTTTTTGTCTATCGGCA
>DAORGN010000023.1:0-34809 GCA_035340095.1 Pseudomonadota bacterium
GCGGCACACGGATTCGTGCCAGTCGCCGTGGCCGTGGGAATCGATCCGCAAGTCCCAGCTCGGTGAGGTGGACGTAACCGATCCAGCAGTCACAGGTGCGGCGCGGGCAGGGACGTGGGCTGAGCAGCGTAGACAGATCGTCCGAATAAAGATTCCCAAGGCGAGTATGCGCAAAGTGACAGCGGGTGATTTCGCCGGCGCCATCGACGCTGATGCTGTCATATCCGGTGCTGCATTCTTTGCCGAAGCTGCGGTGGCGGCGTCGATCAACGTCGAAGTCCGGATCGATGGCGCGGAAGCGCTGCAGTTCCGTTTCCGAATACCGGACACCGGGTTTCTGCGCGTTTAACCACATCGGAATGCTGGACGGAATCTGGTTCCGGAGCGCTTCGATTGGTTCCACATGCTGGGGAATGGCCACCGCGCCGACACTTAGCGAAACGCCTTGCGCGTGGAGTGCACAGATTTTTTCGGCAAACGGAATCTGCTGAATTTCCGTCGGATGCCACGAAATCCACAGCGAAACTTTGGCCAGATTTGCCGCGGACAAAAAATCCATCGGACCCGATCCGTTGGTCTGGATGCTGACCTGTTCGACGTGCGGAATGTGCGAAAGATCCACCAGGGCTTGCCGATAGCTGGGCCAGATCAGCGCTTCGCCATACGGAGTAAACAGAATCCGCAGTGCATAGCGCGTCTCTGTTTTCACCCAGTCGACAAATCGGGCAAGGGATCGCTGATCCTGTTCCAGTACTTTTTTCGTCGCTGCGCGCTTGGCAAACGGACAATAATCACAGGAATAATTGCAGCTATCGAGCGGTCCGCGCCACAGGATTTCAAGTGGTCTTTGCACACCGCTGTTCATCAGGCCGCATCCCAGCTTGATCGCGCCGCGAGGACTTCTTCCGATTGCAGCCAGTGTCCCAAGACATCGGCGTACTGCTGGCCTTGTTCGGTCAAAAGGAGTGCGGAAGGAGTGTCACAAACCAGTCCCGCAGCGACGGCTTCGCTGAGCTCGGGAAAATGAAGCAGAACGTCTTTCCCAAACCGTTTCACATACGATGGCCGACAGACTTGCCCTTCCAAAAGAGACAGCAGCAGATAGCGCCTTTGCTGTTCCTTTGGACCCAAAAGAAAGCCGTGGCGAGCGACCGAAAAGTCTTCGTTTGACTGGGACAGCCAGGTTTCGATGCGGTCGCGAATCGCTGCTTGTCCGACGGCAAATGGCGCTGCGTAATGAAGCTTGTGGGTATACGAACGCGCCCCCGGACCGATTCCTACCATGCCGTCTTCTTGGCAGCGATAGCGTGGTGCATCGTCTGTTTGGGCCTGTGGCGCGACCCGCGTGAACATACGCATCGACACCTGACGAAACCCCAATGTAAGCAAATGCTTTCTTGCATCGCGATAGAGCGAGACACGGTGATCTTGGTGGGTTTTGTGACGGCTTAAGATCGTCAGCGGTCGCACGTAGAGCGGATACAGATACAGCTCGTTGGCTCCGCGCGACACAACGTAAGAAATCGACTCACGCAGGCTCGCTTCGGTCTGATTTGGGAGTCCGTAGATCAGGTCGATGTTGCGAATGGGAATCGCATCATAGAAAAGCGAAAGTGCGCGATCCACATCGGCGAGCTGCTGACGGCGCTGCACAGCAGATGTCTCATGGGAAAAGATGCTCTGGACGCCCATGCTGATACGGGAAACACCCTCTGCCCGCAGCAAGGACACCTTGTCCGCATCCAGCGTAGCAGGGGATGTCTCGATCGATGTCGGAATCACTTGGGGGGCCAGTCTGCGCACCGTCGCAAACAGCCGCGCAAGCTGCTGGGCGTCCAGGTAGGTCGGGGTTCCGCCGCCGATGGCAAGCTGGGCAAAGCGATACGGCTCTAGTACATCGTGCATCACCTGGGCCTGCCGATCGATTGTATCGAGATACCTTGTCACCACATCGGCTTTGGGCATGACCTGGGTAAACAGGTTGCAGAAACCACAGCGCTGCTCGCAAAACGGAACGTGTAGATACAGAAACAGAGCCGAGCGATTTTCCGTCGACCACAGATCGCGAAGTGACAACGGCTGGGGCAGCGTTCGGTAGGCGGTTTTGTGCGGATAGGAATAGGCATAGGAATGGTATCCGCCGCGCGAAAGTAGATCGGAAAGTCGTTCCTTCACGCACTCACCTCGAATTCTGCATAAGGAACCGTCAGCACATTGGGATGGGCGATGCGATGACCAACGTATCCGTCGTCACCGGCTTCCCCAAAACAGGTTCCGTGGTCACTGCAAACGATTCCGACCGCACCACCGCGTTTCTTTAGCGCAGCGGTCAACACCGGCAAGTGGCGATCGATGTGACAGAGTGCCGCGGTTTGGGTTTCACAGCTTTCCTTTTTGGCACCAGAATGGAAAATTCTCGTTGGTGGATGCGTCGCAGATACATTCACAAACAGAAACACCCGCTGACTGTCCGGCAGCTCGCCGAGCCGTTTTTGCGCCAGCGCAAACTGGACTTCCGCCGACACCGGACTTGTGACTCCCATGTCGCGACCAAAGTGCGCTTCCTGAAACAGCGCTGGCAACACCGTCCCAAGCGGCGTCTGTGGATTGAAAAATCCGGTGCCGCCAATGCAGATGGTGCGGTAGTTGGCCTGCGCAAACGCCGCCACAATCGAAGTCCCTTCCAGCAAAAGTGTCGTCGGTCCGGTGGTGCGGGAACCCGGAAAACGCAGCGCCATCGGTCGCTGTTGCGGCGCGGTGTGGGCTGGTGTTGGGAAAAAGCCCGCGAAGAATGCTTGATGGGCCGCAAACGTGAACGTACCCGGAGTCTGTCTCGCCTCGAATCCTTGCGGGAGGAGTGCGGCGAAGTTTGGCAGTTTGGCTTTCTGCATCGCTTGATGTGCAACATCAAAACGCAGCGCATCCAGCGTCAGCAGCACCACATCCCGTTTCCCAAACGCTGCTTGGAAAGACACCACGTTACACTCCATTACGCGGCCCAAGAAAAGAGTGCATCGACTTGGCTTTCGTAGCTGTCTTTTCCGTCGGAAAGAAGGCGCGGTAAGTAGTCCCCCCATGCGTTACATTCCAGCACAAACGGACGACCTTTCACATCCACCATCACGTCGATTCCGATGGCGTGATGGTCTGGAAAACAGGCAGCAGTCCGTCGGCAGATGTCGTGTATGTCGGACAGTACGGACGACGGAAATTTCGCCAATGCCAGCGCGACTTCTTGCCGCTCGGCTAAAATGTGCAGGTTGGTGATCGTGCCGCGACCGACCCGCGCCACCTGCTGCGCAATCTTTCCGTGTATCACCAAGACGCGCAGATCAAACGGACCGCCTCCTGTGATGGCTTTGGGAATCCAGCGCTGGACAACGGCACCGTCGGTCAGCACGGCAGAGAGCAGCGCATCTATCGACTTCCGATCGTGGTACACATGCAGCCGTTTTTCGTTCCACAGAACTCCGTCCGCAAGCTGTGCTGTGGTTGTAATCTGTTCGCGCGCCCCCGATTTCCGGAATGCCAACACCCCAGCCCCTGATGATCCCCAGCGCGGCTTCACAAACACGGCATGGCGACCTGTGCGCTGAAGCTGTTCACGGAATGCATCCGGGTTCGTCGCTGCGAGCTGGACTTCAGGAGTCGGAATCTGGGCCGCCCAAAGTGTTTGGGCACATGCCAGCTTGTCTGTCATCGTCAAGATGTGCGCGGCAGGATGCGTCCAGATAAGGTGCTGCGTTTGTCGTTCCCACGCGGAAAGGATTTCGGAAAGACCCAAAAACCACGCCCTGCCGGGTCGCCACTGTCCGTCGCTGAATGTGCCTGAAAGACCGCCTCGACGCGCAATCTGATGCCAGATGTGGGAATCCGCCCCCGGTGATTCGACGCGCAAAAAATCACCGCTGTGACCAAGCGTGCAGAGCCGCTGCGGACTTTGCAGCGCTTCATCCCAAGACACCAGCTGCGGGGCCGGATGATGTCCTTTGGTCAGCGCGGACAGAAGTCCCAAAAGACGCTTACAACCTGGCTGTGCGACGACGACGAGGCCTCTTGACACTATTCTGTCACCTCGGGGTAGCGTTCATCATCACGCGCCGTCCGCTGATCGCCGACGTTTACCTCGATCCCCAGCTCGCGGATCTTTTTGACCATCTCTTTGGACATATAGTGGTGACGCAGGTTCAGGTACTTCAGATTGCGGATGGCCGGCGTATCGATCAGCACCTTTGCTCCTTCATCGGACAGCGTTCCCATCGACAGATCGAGCCCCTTGAGCCGTTCCAGAATCGGTGCTTTGGCCACAGCCTTTGCGATGTCATCGCTGTACTTGCAGTCCTGAAGTCCAAGATACGTCAGCTGCGGAAACAGCTTGCCAGACAGAATTGGCGCGAGATCCTTGACCGTTCCATCGCCGCCATAGTCATCGACACCAAGCCACAAGCGGAGGGTCTGCAGCGACGGCAGCTCTGCCGAAAACAGATCCTTGAGGGTCTTTTTGGACAGGCCTCCGGTCTGGAGCAGAATCGACCGCAACGTGGAGTTTTTCAGCTTGGAAAAGCGCAGGTTCTCACCGCCGCGAATCACCAAGTCTTCAAGCTGCGGAAGCGCGCTTAACAGCGGTCCATAGTCACACTGATGAATCCATGAAACTTCGCTTTCCTCTTGCACGATGTCGCCGACAAACAGACCTTTGAGCGACGTGAGCTTGGCGGCATTCGCCAGCAGCTTTTCGCACATCGCGTTTGGTCCTTTGTCGCAGTAATCACCGTACCACTGACCGATCACCAGACCTCGCAGCTCGCCGAGTTTTTTGTCTGCAAGCAGCGCATCCAGCCGTGCGGTGAAATCGGCGGCGTCATCATCGTAGCTAATCCCAACGCGAAACACCCGCTTGTCGAGATCGCGCAGCGCACCGTAGCTGCGTCCTCCTTCGTCATCACCATCGCCGCCATCCCCGACGACAAAGTTGGTGACTTTGTAGTTTAGGTAGCGTGCCGCATGGTCCATGATGTCGATTTCGACCGGCGGACGGAACGTGTCTTTGGGGGCGCTGCCACCTTGCTCGATGTAGCCTTTGCGGGTCTTTTCCGCGATCAGCTTGTCGGCTTCCGTTTTCGCGGCCTCTGGACTTGTGCAGGCCGTGGTTTTGCTGGTTCCTGCGGTGCCGATGCGTCCATACGTCACCGTGAAGGAAGAACCCTCGATGGAAATCTGCCAGAACTTGCTGGAGGCGCCTTCCACCATTTCGAAACGACGGGTGTGGTTTGTCATCGGCAGGAGTTTCGCAGGAGTCCGGATTCTGTCAAACTCCCAGCCTTGTTTGGTCCGCAGTCCCCGATTGCGTGCGATCCAGAATCGCACCAGACCCAACTTTCCAGTGCAGATTGTTCGGTATTTCCGAACAGAGTATCCACAATCGGCAGGATTGTTTTCCCGAGGATCACAATCGTACTCTGATTGCCATGGCGTCTTTGCAAAAGCTCTCTTGGCGGGCGATTCAGGGTGTGGCTGGCGTGCTGGGATGTATGTACTTGGTTTCTGGGTACATCTTCATCACCACGCGGAGCATCGAGTTTGTCCACTATACCGGCGTTTCTGCGCAGGAAGTCTGGACAATCCGCAACTTGGGAGTGCGGGTGCTGGCGATAGGAATCGGACTGCTTTTGGCGCTTCTGATGCGACGAAAAGACGCACTTGCGTTGATGCTGCTTGTGCGACTTTGTGCCGATGTGGGGGACTTTACAAACTCGGCGCTGACGCCGGGTCTCGATGCATCGGTGGCGCGCACGCTTGCGGTGTTCTGCGTCGTTGAACTGGTGGCGCTTTCGGGACTTGTGCGGATTCTGTCTGCGGAACGGAAAAACGCTGCGGCTACCGATGGGAAAGCGGTTTGATCATGAATAGGAAAATCCCCGCTTGGGTGAGCGTGCTTGTCTCCATCACGGTTGCGATTCTGCTTGGCAAGTCGATCGCGATTTTCCGGGGGCCGCTTCTGCCGCGGGAGATTGGCCTACAGCTCGTAGAGCTTGCGGGACGCAACGCAGCGATGCTTGTTGCGTCTCTGCTTGCGCTGGTCACGCAGCGTCGCGAGTATTTCGTTTTGCTCTGTGTGATGGGAGTCTGTCGCGAGTCTTGGGACTTCGGAAACGTCGTCTACTTTGATGGTTTTCGGCCTGGTTCTCTCGGACTTCTGGCATTTGTGGGAGTGTGGCTGGCTGCGCTGTGGACGCTGCGGAATCGTCCGGTCGGTGCCTAAATCGGCGTTACAGACTGCCTGAAGTTCGATCTTGAATCAGTCTCCGTAATGATCGAGCCGGATGATTCCTTTGCGGGTGCAGACCACGCGAGTCCGTGACAGCGTGCGCTTGCCACTGACGGTATCCAGCGACGCCAAAAGCACGTTCAGGTGATAGACCTGCGGAATCTGCGCCGACCGGAAACGCCCGGTTTGGTAGTCGTAAAAACGCACCTGCGCCACCGGATCATCAAGCCGCGCGAGCACATCCGCGAGTGAGAGACGCAACAGATCCTGCACCGCAAAGCCCGCGGGTGTCGGCGAACTTCCGGCTCCCAGCGTAAGCTCGCGATGGTAGTGCAGGATTTCTTCGGTTTCCGTCGTCACGCCTCGCACGGTTCGGTTCAGTACACGCAGCGCCATCACGTCCTGTGGCACCTGCGATTCCGGCAGAAAATGAACCCGCTCGCGCGCGCGTCCGGCGATGCTGCCAAAGCCCACTTCTTCCAGCGTGTCGAAGATCAGCTTGCGATCGTGATCCCAGCGCAGAATTTTTGATGACAGACTCTGGCGCGTCCATTCCTTGATGCGGTCTTTGAGCACATACGCGACGACCGCAAACGTCAGCAGCAGTCCTTGATGATCGCGCGCCAAGTCATAGTTGAGGAGTGGCACCTGTGCCAGCGTCGCCCACGTCGCTGCAAGTCCGGCGGCGACCATTGCTGCGCTGTTGCGATAAAACGGATCGCGGTCCGCTTGTCGGGTATCAATGTAGAGCGCGCGCTCGAGGATGCTTTTGAGCCGACCAATTCGATACGAGTAGTATTCCGGCGCGTCCCCCCACGGGGTCGCGAATCCCTGATCGAGCCGATAGCGATTCACCTGTTCGATCGTTCGCCCAAGCCGCACGCGCATCCGCGTTGCCGTTGACGTTCCATCGCGCAGCTCGGGAAGTCCGTCGATAAGCTCGGCCAGTTCTGCCAGTTTCAGATCGATGACGGCGCTGACGTACTCTTCAGCAAACGCCAGCGCTTGCGGCACTTCTTTGGGCTGAAGCGGTGCAAACGCCGCCACCTTGGCGCGCAGCCGATGCATGCTGCCGAGCGCTTTCAGCATGTGGCTTGTCGCTCGCTCCAGGTTTTCGACGAGCCGTTTGCGATCGATGGGCGACGCTTTGGCTTGGCTTATGAGCTGCCGCAGGACTTCGACTTCCGTGGATGCGGCATCGGCGACTTCGGCGCTGTAAAGCTGGGCCAGCTTGACCAGTGCACTTGCCCGCGGCGCATCGTCGGTCAACAGCAGCGGTAGCTGTTGGCGCAGCATTGTCCCCGGATTGCGCGGACTGTTTAGGTCGGCCAAATCGGCGAGCAACACCGTCGGGGAATGCAGTCGCATTCGGATCGACGCATCGCCGTAAAAATCGCTTTGCGAATAGCTTGTGTCGCTTATCCCAAACGACGGCGGAAAAAAGAAGTACGCATCCAGCTTGTAGGTCCGTTCCGGGCCGCTCGGCAGTGCCAGAAGCTGCGTGATTTCCAGCGTGCGCGGGTCCGGCGCGACAATCTGCGGCGGCTGCCCGAGCCCTTCGCTCGGACGACGCACCGGCTGACGGCGAATCAGCCGCGATGCCAGAAGCTGACTTACGCGCGGGGCAGCCACAGGTTCGTCTCCAGAGGGCTGGTTTCGATTTCGCCACCGAGCGGATCGATGAGCGGTCTGACGACCGAGACGACGTGGCTGGGCACGCCGCAGTCGATGTGAAGACGGATGCGCGTGGCTTCCTGCGACACTCCGACGGAAAGCTGTTCACCCAGAGACGGCGTGGCTTCGACCACAGCGGACAGGATTTCGGAAATCGTGCTGGCCAGTCGACCTTCCGCGTCGGTGACCATCAGCTGCGGACTGATTCCACCGATTCCTTCCCACGTCACTTCCAGGCGATGACCGTTTTCCAAAAGACCGCTGCGCGCTTCCTTTTCCGCTTGGCTTAGCACGTCGGACAAAAGACACGGCACGATGTCTTCCACCGCCGGCAAAAGCGACGCTTCAATCGCCGGTTGCGCGACGCCAATAAACACCCGCAGCGGCGCCATGCCTGGTCGCTTCAGAACGTGCAGCAGTCCTTGGATGAGCTGTCCTTCGATAAGCTCCAGCGAAACCGGCTCGGCCTGCCCGTCGTTTTCCGCCAGTTTCAGGATGCTCTGCACCTGCGGATGCTCGGCAAACTCGTTCATTCGCGCGCCGGCCTCGGGACCGCTCAGCTGAAGCGCCCGTCGCCCCGCGCCGTTGCAAGCGATCATCTGACCGTTTTCTTCAAAGATTACGCACGCGCAGGGCAGGGCATCGACAAGCTGAGACAAAAGCGCTTCGCTCATTCCCGCCGACAGAAGCCGCCTCCGCAGCGCCGTCGCCATTTGGTTTAGCCCCCGCGCCACATCGCCGACTTCATCGTTCGTCGGCTGCAGCACTTTGACCCCCAGGTCGCCCGACGCCAGGCTCTGCGCCATCTGCGACACCCGCTGGAGCGGTCGCACAAACAAAATCGCCGAAATCAGGGAAAACACGATGGCCACCGACGTCGCTGCCGCCATGGCGTTGAGCAGAAATCGCATCGTCCCGCTCGTCACCGCTTCGATGCTGTCGACCGGCATCGCCAGCCGCAGCACGCCATACGGTTGATTTTTCGCATCGACGAGCTGCCTCGCGACATACAGCGTCTCGATTCCAGTCGTGTCCGAGTGACGGCGCGCGTAACCCAGCCCCAAAAGTCCGCTCAGCACGGGCAGTCCTTCGGGCTTGCTTGTGGTGTCGCCCATCGCCATCCGGACTTCGGGACGGCTTGCATGATTTATCGAAAGGGGCCTGACCACCGACGTATCCAAAAGCACGTCACCGGCCAAAGACATGTAGGTCAGCCGTGGCGTGCTCATTTCGCCAAACTTGGTGATGAGCGGCAGTCGATCGGCTTCTGGCACGCTGCGCAATAGCTCGGCGACTTTTTGGCTTTGCGTCGCCATCCGCAGCGCCGATTCGCGCAGCAGGTCCCCTTGTAGCACCACGCGGATGTAAAAAAACGTCGGTCCCGCCCCGAGCAGGAGCACCCCAAGGTACGAGATCAGCAGCTTAACTGGGAGAGGTATGCGAAGCATGGCAACCAAAGCGGGTATCTGACACCAAAACGCCGCCATGCACAGCGAGTTTTTTCTTGCGTGTCAAAGCCAGTGCACGGTAATTCTTTGCCTTCCGGTCGTCACAGACGACCTTTGCGCTTGTAGCTCAGCTGGATAGAGCAACGGACTTCGAATCCGTGGGTCGGGCGTTCGAATCGCTCCAGGCGCACCCAAGTTGTCCGAAGGGGGGCATACGTAGGCGGCCAACTTGACCGTTTGTTGACGAAGCGACCGTCGCCGTGAGCATCAAATGGTCATGTTTGAAGGGTTCGCAAACGTATGGACGCCGGTGACACTGGCGAGTCGGCTTGGAAAGACGCCGCTTGCCGTCGAGTTGGCGGGGGAAAAGCTGGTGTTCTTCCGCGGGCGCGACGGCAAAGTCGGGGCGCTGGTCGATCGCTGTCCGCACCGTGGCGTCAGACTGTCGCTGGGCAGTGTGGCGCCGTCGGGCTGCTTGACCTGTCCGTTTCACGGCTGGGAGTTTGATGTCGACGGCAACGCGCGGTTTGTGCCGCTCAATCCCGATGCCAAGCTCGATCGCTTAAGCGCGACGGCCCTGCCGGCCCGCGAGCTGGGCGGACTGCTGTGGGTGTATACCGCGCCGAAGTCGACCCCGGCGGAACCGATCGTCCCAGCGACGCTGACCGATCCGAAGCTGGCGCGCACCTATCTTGAAGAGGAGTGGAATGCGCACTGGACGCGGGCGATGGAAAACATGCTCGATTCGCCGCATGTGCCGTTTGTCCATCGCAACACCATCGGTCGATTTGTGCGACCACGCTTACAGCCCAATTCCAGGATGGATGTCGAGTGGGAAGACACCGATTTCGGCGGTCGCACCTTCGCCATCATCGACAACGATCGCAGCATCGATCCGGGCAGGCTCGAGTTCTATCGTCCGAACATCATGGTGCTGCACATTCCGATGCCCAAGCAGACGTTCCGAATGCACGCGATCTGTGTGCCGGTGGCGGCACAGAAAGTTCGGATGATCGTCGTCGGAGCGCGCAGCTTTGCGAAGCTGTCCTTGCTCAATCCGCTGTTCAACTACAGCAACAAGCGCATCGTCGCCGAAGACCGCGCCGTCGTCGAATCATCCGATCCGCCCGTGGTGCCACCAGCCGCTCAAGAAGTGTCGGTGCGCAGCGATCGGGCCACGCTCGCCTTCCGCAAGTATTACTTCCAGTCGCTACACACCTCGTCGGTGTCTGTCAAACGCGGCTTGCCGGTTGTGACCGATTCGCCGGTCTGATTTTCGCTTCGTTTTCACATTTTGGGGGGTCGTCGATCCGTGGCTTGGCGCAGGGGGCGCAGCAACGGAAAACTGGGCTTGTTGGGCGCGCTTTGTCCGTGACTGGATTTTGCCGCGCTCGGGCGGGCGGCTTTGCATGCGGATTTGCTTGCTTTTTTGCCCATGGTGGATGACTACTTGAGATGCTACCTGTTATCTGTAATACGGAAAAATCTAGCCATGCATCGAAGAACACCGCTCTGGCTTCCTCTTTTCGGCTTGCTGGCTGCACCGGCGCTCGGTTTTGCTGACACCGCAGCGCCGCCAGTTTCGGCTTCTCACGGGCGCGCGGTCGCGTCGTTTTGGGGCATCCGCCAAGACTGCTTTTTCGACGGCATGATCGCAGACGCAGTCGCCAGTCGGGCGGTGATCGGATCACCGATTCGGGCGCTCAGCGTGCCGCGCAATGCCGCGACGATGGGCTGTTTTGGCAAAGCCTGCGTCGAAGAAATCCGCAAAGAGTCGGCCTGCGCAGACCTCGATCTGTCAGGCGGAGTCATTGGTGGCGAGGCCGCCGAGTTTGTCGAGCAAGGCCAACGGGTCTACAAGCTGCGCTTGTGGAAATACCTGCCCGCGACGGACTCGGTGCTAGAGCACGAGGCGCTCTGTCGATCGGATGGTTTTTCAAGCCGGGCTGACTTGGCGCGCTGTGCGGCGGAAAAAGTGGTTGAGCTGGCTTCGGAACACTTCAAAGCGCCGGTGCATCTGGTCGACACGCCCGAGTGCAAGCCGCTTTCGGTGACGCCTGCGCCGGTTGTCCCATCGCCGGTCGCGGCAGCCGAAAAGGTGCCTGTCTACTACGCCGTCACCTACAGCTCGAAAAATGAAATGGGGACGGCCAAGAGCGCACGGGAACACCTGGAAAAGCGCTTTTCGTCGGAACACAACCTGGTGCGTCGTTCGAGCAAAGCCAACGCATTGAGCGCCCAGGGATCGGCACCATCGGTGGAAACTGCGGCAGAATATCTGCGAGCCGTTCCTGCGACGGAAAGTGCGGCGGCACCGCTTCTGCTTTTGACCCATGTGCATGCGAAAAACAGCACTTGTGGGACGTGGTTTCGCAGAGCTCCCGACGGAAACATCCAGAAGTTTGGCGAAACCTGCGGTCCGATCGAAGTGCTCGACGCGCTGCCGCTTCCCGACAGCAACATTGAGTCGATCCCGGTCGTCCCGGCGGAACCCAAGGTCGCGACGCGCGCCAAGACGCCCGACTTTTGCCGCGCCTCGATTCCGCAGTGTCCGTCGTCGTTCCCGTTTGCGACCGTGCTGCCGAAACACGGCGGATCGGTGGGCAAGAGCCTGCTTTCACGCGGTCCGGGCTGGATTCCGATCATCGGTGCTGGCGCCGGTCTGGTGACGATGATTGCGCTCGGGGTTGAAGATCGAAACTATCGGCTGTCGTGGCCGGAAAATCCGGGCTGGCAGTCGCCGGAACACCTGCTGGCTTCGGCATTTTGGACCGCGACGGGACTGACGATTGCGCTCGGCGCGAGTGCGGCGGCAGTCGTCGTCGATCACGTACAGCACAAACATTCCGGTTCAGCCGCGAGCCCACAGGCCTGCTCGTTTGCGTCTGAGGTGCAGCCATGAAAAGCAAACCCACGCTCCTTCGACTTTGCGGGCTGCTTGCGCTATCGCTTGCCCCAGCGTGCATTCCGTCCGGCGCGACGCTGCCGAGTGGCATCCTGACGGCTGATGGTGGCAGCGACGTGCCCGACATGGCGATGCCGCCCGTCGTCCGCAAGTGCAAAGACTTCGATGCATTCGCGGGCAGCGAGCTAACCTGCTGGGATTTTACCGACGACGCAACGCGGGCTTCGGTAAATGACTGGGCGGCGCTGCAAGACGTCGTCACCAAGTCATGCTGGTCTGCATCGAGCACGACTCCGACGGTGCTGCAAGGTGGCAATGCCAGCCTGCCGGCCAAAGTCGAGTGCAGCCTCGCGCTCACCGGCAATTCCAGCATCAGCGGCAAAGGACTCGACCTGGGCGGTGTTTCGAGCGTGACCCTGGCGATGAGCTTCCAGGTTGCCGGTTTTGCGAATCCGCCGACGCAGAGCGCATTTTTCGTGCGGCCTGGTCTGCTGCCGGAAATTCCGCTTGGCACAATCGGTGGGGCGCCCAAAGACTTTCAGTCATCGGCCCTCAGCTTCCCGGTGTCCATCGACCAGAGCGCCAACTTTCAGTCGAGTGACCTGAAGCTTACGTTTGCGCGGTCGCTTCTGGACCAGCAGATATTCATTCGTTCGATTGCCGTGCTGGGAACGCCTCGTCGCTAGCGGTCGATTCCGTCGCTGGCCGTTCTGTCACTTGCCCCGTATTGCCGCCGGCGGATACCCGGAGGGACGATGAAGCTGACTCCATTTGCGAAGCTGTTTATCGCGTTGGTAATCGTCGCAGCGACGGCGTATGTCGTCAAAGTGAACGTCTACGATCCGGCGCGGCAGGCCGTCGAGCTTGCGGCCCAGCGTCACACCAAAGGCGGCGATGTCGAGCCAGCAAAGCCCGTCGAAACCGCAGCGGCAAGTGCGCAGACAGCCGGCCCAGATCGACCGATCGTCATTGGCATCAATGACTTTGGCGGCGGCTATCCGCTGCTGCTGGCCAACGACGGGGCCAAGCCGGGTCCGCAGTCGCTGTTTCGTCAGGCCGGGCTGGATGTCGAAGTGCGGCTGATCCGCGGATCGAAAGAGCGGCTCAAAGCATTTGACGACGGCGAAGTCGACGTGATGCTGCTTACGCTCGACTACTTTGCGAACCTTGCTCCGCTTTACAAACAGAAAGGCGTCGAGCTGCGCAGCTTCCTGTTTGTCGATTGGAGCCGCGGCAACATCGGCATCGCGGCCAAGCCGCAGTGGACCAGCATCGAAGCGCTGCGGACGGCACGCATTGCGACGACGCGCAACACCCCGACCCACTATTTTCTGCTGTCGCTGCTGGAGAAGAGCAATCTAAAGCCTGCCGAGATCGACACCATCAAGAGCAGCCTGGTGTTTGCGACCAAAACGCCCGATGCGGGGGCGCTGTTTCAGCGTGGCGAAGTCGATGCGGTGGCGATTTGGGAACCGCACCTGTCGGAAGCGATTGCTGGCGGCAAAGGCTCGACGCTGGTGACGACCGAAACCGCGACCAACTTGGTCGGCGATGTGCTGTTTGCGCGCAAAGACTGGCTGGAAAAAAACCGCGACAAAGTGGTGGCGCTGTCGAAAGCCTATTTTTCCGCCGTCGATGCGATGAACAAAGATCCGCAGCACGCGATCGAGCTTTCGGCGGCGGCGTTCGCGCAGAAACCCGAGCAGATCGCCGCGAACGTCAAGAAAGTGAAGCCGGCGCAGTTTGCTGACAACCGGGCATTTTTTGGCCTGGAAACCGAGGACTGCGCGTATGACCAGCTCTTCGTTGAAGCGAGCGGTTTTTGGCAGCGCGAAGGACTCTTCAAAGAGCCGACGCCGCCTGCGCAGAGCAAGTGGCTTCGGGCGCTCGAAGCGCTGGCACCGCAGTACAAAGAGCAAAAAGTCGCGGAGTCGTTTCACTTCCAAAGTCTGCCCAAAGCGGCGGCTCCGTCGCTGCTCACCAAGAGCGTCAGCATCTATTTTGCGAGCGGACAAGCGACCGTGGACCAAAATGCGCGCAAGGTGCTCGATGGATTTGCGCAGACGCTGGCGGTGTTTCAAAACGCCTATGTGCAGGTCGAAGGCAACACCGACAACGTCGGCGCGCGTCCATCGAACGTGGCGCTGTCGAAACAGCGGGCCGAATCAGTGGTCGCGTATCTGGTCGATCGGCATCGCCTGGACCGCAGCCGTTTCATCGCCATCGGCAATGGACCCGATGCACCCGTCGCTGACAACAAAACCCCCGAAGGCCGCGAGCTGAACCGCCGCACCGACTTCAAGATCATCAAAAACGCGACGCCGTAGCGCTTACGTTCCGTTTTGCAAAAGCAGCGCGAGCACGTTTTCGACCCCTTTGTCCCCGACGCGCACAGTCAGATCGGGATGTTCGGGGACTTCGTAGCTTGTGCCGCTGCCGGGGAGCGTGCTCGGCGCTTGTTTGTACAGACCTTTGGGATCGCGACGCTGGCATTCGGCTAGCGGTGTGTCGACGAAGACTTCGACAAAGTGCGGGGCCAGACTGCGGGCGGTATCGCGGTATTTTTGGCGATTTGCCGTCGCTGGAACCAGCACGATAAGACCTTGTTTGGCCAGCAGCGCCGCAAGCCCCGCAAGCGAGGCGTAAAAGTCTGTGCGCGCCTGGTCGTCGTAGCCGTAGCTGGGCCGGATCACCGCCCGGACATCATCGCCGTCGAGCACGCACGCGGCACGGCCTTGTTCCATCAGCTTTTGGTGTACAGCGCGGGCCAGCGTCGATTTTCCCGACGCGGGATAGCCCGTCAGCCACACCACACAGCCGTTTTCGCTCACTGCATCGCCTCGTGGCCCCAAGCGGGGTCAAACTGCGCCGCATCGAGCACGCGAAAGACAAACGCCAAAATGCGACGACGGTCGGCGGCGGCCAGGTTTGGATACCACAGCGGACTCGCGAGCACGAGACCACGCCAAGCAAAATAGGGCGCCACGGCGTGCAGTACATTCGGGGCGGCAATCTGCTCACTTTCGGCGAGATAGACCTGCCAGAAGCGATCCCACAAGCGACCGAGTCCGTGTTCCCAGATCCGCCGATGTTCCAGTCCGAAAAACAGATAGTTTATCGCCAGACAGGCCACGTCGTCGGCGGGGTCGCCTTCGGAACCGCGGCTTGTATCCAGCAAGTGGAGCTTCCCGGCGTCGTCAAACAGGATGTTGAAGGGATGAAAGTCGCCGTGGGTTTTGCGCAGCCTGTCCGTCTGACCGCGCAGCTTCCAGCGCCAGCTTAGGCACTTTTCTTCGATGCGGCGCAGCTCGTCCAACTCGATGCCCGGCGTCGTGGCCGGATAGGAATCGACCAAACCGAAAATGGCTTCGCCATGCCCGAGCAGATCGCGAATCGCGCGGGTGTACGCCGCTGGATGCGAACCCGGTGCGGCGTGAATTTCGATAAGCGCCCGCGCGAGCACTTCGGCCCGCTCAAGATCCGTCGGTGTCGCATGACCTGTCATCGCCACCCGGCGCAGGTCATCGGCGTAGGGGTTGCCATCGCACCACTCGGTGACGACGTAAAACTCGCCGGCGTCGCGCAGGGAAATCAGGTCGCCACTTTGGCGCAGCGCTCCCACATCGACGGCACGGGTATGAAAGGGAATCCGATCCGCACTGTCCCACAAGAGCAACATGGCCTGCGCGCGATCGGATCGACGGTCATGGCCAAAGTCATCGGGACGGGCAGTGTGAAACACAAGTCGCCGCGGACCATCGGGGCCCTCCAGATCGACGCGCACCGGGCGACCGTAGCCCAGACCCTTGGTGGTTTCGTCGCTGGCATCGTCAGTACCAAGCGCGGAAATGCGCTTGATCCGCGATTCGGGATACAGCGAAAGAACGTGTCTGGCCAGGGCGGTGGGGGACGAAGACGACGGACTCATGGCGGCAGAATGCCACAACTTGCAGTTTCCGTTAGCGCTCGCGCTGATTGTCTTCGCTGTCGCTGACTTCTTCGTCGAGGATTTCGCTGTCTTCGGCGTCGCCACCGCCGTCTTCACCATCTGGGCGCTGCACAGGTCGCGGCGCAATCACGCCGTCTTCGCGTGGCAGTGGGGCCGACGGAACCGACTTGGCGGCGGCAGCATAGACAAAAGACACTTTTTTGGCCGGAACTTCGACCACTTTGTCGCCCCATTCCATGGCCACACCGACGAGCGCGGCGCGTCGATACAAAAGCGGCACCGAAAACGTGCAGCGCCAGCGCAAGTTGGCTGGAACGAGCGCCGGATCGGATCCATCGGCAGGCAGGGACACTCCGACGGGCGGCTGACAGTCGGCCATGTCGGGCACAAAACGCCGTCCGCGATCATCGGTCAGCACGAGCAAGCGGATTTCCGGAACGTGCTTGGTCCCCACGACGATGAGCTGGCCTTGGCCGGTCACCAAATCAAACTGGGTCAGTTCCAGACTCTGCGGGATTTCCGGCGGACGGTAGTGCTTCTGCTTCTTCTTTTTGCGCTTCGACGATGCATGCTTGCGCTGGCCTGATGAACTTGCGTGCGACGACGACTTGCGTGCCCGCGCGAGCGCCAGTTCTGGCGCTGTCACAAGCAGCCCAAGCGAAACGGAAAGGAGCAAAAGCTGGCGCAGCATTTTTGCGGTTCCCCCAGCGGAAGGCGTGACTAGTCGTAGTACTCGGTGCCAAGGTGGGTGATAAGTTCTTCACCGCGCAGATAGCGAAGCGTGTTCTTCAGCTTCATCAGCTGAATGAACAGGTCGTGTTCGGGATACAGCCCCGGTGCGGTCATCGGCGTCTTGAAATAAAACGACAGCCATTCCTGCACGCCGCTCATGCCGGACCGACTCGCCAGATCGAGGAACAGCGCCAGGTCGAGCACAATCGGCGCCGCCAGGATCGAATCACGGCAGAGGAAATCGACCTTGATCTGCATCGGATAGCCGAGCCAGCCAAAGATGTCGATGTTGTCCCAGCCTTCCTTGTTGTCGCCGCGCGGTGGGTAGTAGTTGATGCGGACGACGTGATGGAAGTCTTTGTAAAGCTGCGGATACAGGTGCGGCTGAAGAATGTATTCCAGCGCGCCGAGCTTCGACATTTCCTTGGTCTTGAACGATTCCGGATCGTCCAGCACTTCACCGTCGCGGTTGCCGAGGATGTTGGTCGAATACCAGCCCTGAAGTCCGAGCATCCGCGCTTTGAGCATCGGCGCGATCACGGTCTTCATCAGCGTCTGGCCGGTCTTGAAGTCTTTGCCCGCAATCGGCAGACCTTGCTGCTTGGCCAGCTCGTGCATCGCCGGAAAATCGAGCGACAGGTTCGGTGCGCCGTTGGCATACGGGACGCCGCTTTTGAGGCACGCATAAGCGTAAATCGCCGACGGTGCAATCGCTTCATCCGATGACTGCAGACCTGCTTCAAACGCCGCCAACGATGAATGAACATGCGTCGGCGTTTGATAGATTTCCGTCGATCCGCACCACACCGCAACGCAGCGCGACAGATCGTTTTGTTTCTTAAAGTTCGCAATGTCAGCGATAAGCTGCTCGGCGAGGTCACGCTTCGACGTGCCCTTTTTGATGTGCGTACCGTGCAGCTTTTTGACCCAGTGCGGCTCGAACACGCCGGCCATCGGACGGACGCTCTGAAGGTACGGCTGAATCTGCCCGAGCGTGTCTTTGTTGAGTACGCCCGCGTGCGACGCAGCTTCGAATGCGTCGTCGGCAAAGATGTCCCAGCCACCGAACACCAGGTCGTTTAGGTCCGCGAGCGGGACAAAGTCTTTGATTTTCGGGGTCCGGTTTTCGGTCCGCTTGCCGATGCGGATGGTGCCAAGCTGCGTCAGCGATCCGATGGGCTCGGCGAGTCCGCGACGCACGGCTTCGACGCCGGCAATGGTGGTGGTGGAAACGGCGCCCATGCCCGGCATAAGCACGCCGAGCTTTCCTTGGGCTGGTTTGATCTCTGAGCCGCGTGAAATGGCCATGTGCAAGTTACTCCTTTAGGCCCTCGTGCTCCTGCATGTTGCGAGCCAGCCTTCCCAACGTTGCTTGGTCGGCTTTGATGCGCAGCTTCGCCGACTGTTCGCCGAACTCTTCGTGCAGCACTTCCGTCGTCGCGAAAATCTGCGCCCGCAGCTGCGGCTGGTCGTAGCGCACTTCCAGTTCCGTTTCGATGAGACCTTCGTCGAAGAAATCAATGATGAGCTGTCGCACGCGCGCAACGTCATCGGGATTTTTCGCCGAGATCGACACCTGACGCGGAAAACGCGCGGTCCACTCGTCGGGAACTTTGCCGTCTTCGAGCCGATCGGTCTTGTTAAACACGATCAGCTGCGGAACTTCGGCTGCACCAATTTCGGCCAGCACTCCGCAGGTGGTATCGACATGACGCAGCGCCGCCGGGTCTGAAGCATCGACGACATGCAGGATCAAGCCGGCTTCTAGTGCCTCGTCGAGGGTGGTCTTAAACGAGGCCACCAGCTTGGTGGGTAGATTGCGAATGAACCCGACGGTATCGGACATAAGAATCGTCCGTCGTGGTTCGGGATGAAGTTGTCTGACCGTGGTGTCCAGCGTCGCAAACAGCTTGTCGGCGACATAGACTTCCGCCCCAGTCAGCGATCGAAACAGCGTCGATTTGCCGGCATTGGTATAGCCGCACAGCGCCACGCGACGCAGCCCTTGGCGACGGGCACTGCGCGTTTTGTGCTCCCGTTCCAGCGCGACCAGTTCATCGCGCAGCTCGGCGACGCGATCGCGCAGCTTGCGTCGATCCAGCTCCAGCTGCGACTCGCCGGCGCCTTTGCCACCGATGCCACCACGCACGCGATCGCCCATTCCCTGCGTCTCGCGCAGCCGCGGCGCCATGTATTCCAGACGCACCAGCTCGACCTGCGCCCGCGCCTGCCGGCTCTTGGCGTGACGGTGAAAAATTTCGAGGATGACCGCAGTTCGATCGAGCACCAGGTCCACACCCGTCGCTTTTTGCACATTGCGCGCTTGCGACGGTGAAACCTCGTGGTCGATTAGGATCGCGGTCGGCACTTCTTCGCGTTTGCAAAGCTGCGCCAGATCCTCGAGCTTGCCCGGTCCCAGGTACGCCGCCGAATCGAACGAGCCGCGTTTTTGGGTGATTTCACCTTCGACCTGCATGCCCAGCGTTGAGGCGAGCCGGGTCAATTCACCGAGCGATTCCCGAAAGCTCAGCTCGTCTTCTTCGGGAAGTTGAACGGCGCACAGGATGGCTCGCTTGGGGAGTAGTTGCAAAAGATCGGGAACGTCAGACGAGGAATTGCTCATGTAAGTCGTGTATCTCGGCGCGGCAAGGAAGGCGGCACCTTAGCAGCGAGCCTGCCCCCTGTCCACCGGCCAAGCGCGCGCTCGGGCTGGGTTTTTCGCCTGTCAGTGCGTCGAAAATTCGACCATCGCGGACGTGGATTGTTCAATTCCTGACAGCGGTGTTCACCTTGCACTGCGTGGGCGAAGCTGCCGATAATGGGCCGGGATTTTTTCGCCGTGACTTCCGTCCTGATAACCGATGGGCATGAGCTGGCCGGACTCGGAGCGGCCCGCTCTCTGGGACGGGCGGGACATTTTGTGTCTGTCGCGGTGCCGCAAGGAATCGATGCTCCCGTCGGAAAATCACGCTATGTCGCGCGGGTCATTGCATCGCCCAATCCGTGGGCCGATCAGCCGGCGTACCGACAGTTTCTGCAAAGCGAAGCGCCCAAGCACGACGTGCTGTTGCCGATCAGCGAGGCGGCGATCTTGGCGACGGCGGCTTGTCGTCATAATCTGGGACGGACGCTGCTGCTTTTGCCATCCGATGCGTCGCTGCGCTACACCCTGAGCAAATACCACGCGACCCGTGCCGCGCAGGCCGCTGGGCTCGCGGTGCCGCCGACGGTGTTCTTGAGTGATGGAAACTGGCCTGCGGACCTTTTGCCGCTCGTCGATTCGCTGGCCGGTTTGGGCTATCCGCTGCTCATCAAGCACGACAACTGTCTTTTGCCGTCGGGACAGTATGTGCGGGGCAAGACCGAACGGGTGGATTCGCCGCTGCAAGCGCGGGCGCTTCTGGCCGAGCTGCGGGCGCTTGGCGCGCAGGTGATTGCGCAGAAACCGATTCCTGGTCATGGCGCAGGTGTGTTTTTGCTTCGCCACGGCCAAAAAACGCTGCTGCGGTTTGCTCATGAGCGGCTGCACGAAGTGCCCTATACCGGCGGTGTTTCGTCGCTACGCATGAGCTGTCACGATGAAAAGCTGGTGGCGCAGTCCGAGCGATTTTTGGCCGCGCTCGACTACCAAGGCGTGGCGATGTGCGAGTTTCGCAAGACGCCGAGCGGCGAGCCGCTGTTTCTGGAAATCAACGGACGGCTGTGGGGATCGCTGGCGCTGGCGCTCCACTGCGGGGTCGATTTTCCGCGGACGCTGCTTCTGGCCATGCAAGGAATGCCAGTTCCCGCGCAAGCGGACTATCCCGATGGGCTGCGCTGTCGCAACCTGCTGCCGGGGGAAGTTTCGCATCTTGCGTCGCTGTGGCGCGCAAAAGACGTGTCGCTTTCTGACAAGCTGGTGGCTGCGGCCAAGCAAGTCCTGCTGACGTTTGATCCCCAGATTCGGCATGACCATTTCTGGTTCGATGATCCGGAACCGGCAGCAAAGCAGACCCAGAACTGGCTATCGGAGTTTGCGCAGCGACTGCGAGGTCGCGTAGAGAGGAACAGACAGATGCAGAGCGATAAGGCGCTACTTTCCGAAGAACTTGCGCGCACGGAGTCGCGCTTTGGTGCGCTTCCCACGCCGCGCCGGATTCTGACGCTGTGCCTGGGGAACATCTGTCGCAGTCCCTTTGCCGAGCACTATCTGCGTCTTTCGGCGATGCAAAAAGGGCTGCCGATGCTCGTCGTCGAAAGTGCCGGTTTTTTGCACCATGATGGCCGCGCGACACCCACGCGATTTGTCGAACTGGTGAAGCCGCACGGCGTCGACTTGAGCCATCACCGCGCGCAGCGGGTGCAGCGGGAACAGATTGATGCTGCCGACCTGATCTTGGTGATGGATGTGCAGAACCTGCGTGCCTTTCATGACGAGTTTCCCGATGCTGTCGGCAAGACGTTTTTGATCGGAGCGCTCGCCAAATCGCACAGTCCGGAAATTCCCGATCCATATCTTTTGCCGGTGCGCGAAGCCGAAGCCAGCTACCGCTTGCTCGCCGAGTCGTGTGCCGCAGTGATCACGCGCATTGTCCACAAATCGACACTGCGCCGGCTGTGATACGCTGTCTTGGGAATGAACATCCGTCGGCTTTGTGGATGGTGTGCGCTGGTTCCGCTTGGGCTTCTGCTGGGCTGTGGTTTCACGCGGCAGCACGCGGCCAAGTCACAGGTTGATGTCGTCGAAGACCAGCCTTATGTCAGCGCGAGTCCGCATCCAAAACACCGGCTCGATCTGTATCTGCCCAAAGTGCGACACAACGTCCCCTTGGTGCTGTTTGTGCACGGGGGTTTTTGGAAAAACCAAGATAGGCGCTACTACCAGCCGTTTACCGGACTGCATGGCAATGTCGGAATGGCGCTCGCGCAGCACGGATTTGCCGTCGGTGTGACCAGTTATCGACTGTTTCCTTCGGCAAACATCGACATGCAGCTTGCCGATGTCAGCGCTGCCGCACAGTGGATGGTTGATCATGCAAAAGACTGGGACGGACGCAGTGATGCGCTGTTTCTGGTCGGATTTTCTGCGGGTGGACACTTGGTGATGTCGCTGTGCGCGGACCCAGCGCGGCTTTCGGCATCGGGAATTCCCGTCGCTGCGCTCCGTGGCTGTGCGTCTTTGTCGGGCGTGCTCGACATTCCTGCGCTGGCGGCGCAAAAAGACGATGCGTTCAATCGCGAGCTGACCTATCCGCTGTTTGGCAACACGACAGAATCGCAGGCCGCATACTCGGTATTTCGCACGATTTCACCGTCGCTACCGCCGATTTTTTTGCTGTGGGCGGAAAAGGACCTCCCGTTTGTGAAAACGGCGTCTCTTCACGCGCTGCAGAAGCTTCAGCAGGCACACAAAGAGGTCGATTCCTTCGAGCTTTCTGGCTACGACCACTCCGACGTGGTGCTGCGGATTTTGACCGATCGCGACGATCTGACCCCGAAGCTTGTGCGCTTTTTGTCCGCGCACAGCGGGCCGTAACATTCGTCGGTCCGGTCACTTCTGTCTGTGACGGTTAGCCCGGCCCCTGCACGCACGACGCGATGTTGAAAAACAGGTATTCGAGCAGTCGTTCCTGTGGCGAAAAATCGACTTTGCAGGCGCTTGGCCAGCGCGCCGTTTCGTCGACCACTCCGTCCGGTTCGGTGTTGTAGGTCGAAAAGTGAACGCGCCCGCATGCGTTGTAATCGAACGTCACAGTCTGGGGACGATTGCCAAAACCCGACGCCGGACCATCGACCCAGACTTTGGTCTTGGTCTTTGGATCATCGCTCGCTTTGGAAACCACCACGAAGCTGTAATCGACGGCGACCTGGCTGTTGCGGTTTATGACACCGGGCATTTGGGACAGCCACTTTTCCATGTCTTTGTCGAGCACGCGGTACTGCCCGCCGTAGTAGCTGCGGGAGTCCGCGGCCATTGCCTTTTCCGGCGCCAAAAGACACATCGCCGGACCCGGAATCGACTGCGGTTCAAAGCACAGATACGGCGAAAACTCCGGCACCTGTTCGATCACATCGTAGGCCCAGTCCGTCACATACAGCCGTCCGCCCGAGCGCACGAACTTTTCCAGGTTTTTTTTCACCTGCGGTGCCGCCAACAGACTCTGGTACTGATTGTCCGAACAGTTCACGATCACGATGTTGTAGGAAAGCAGCTTGTTTTCGTCGCTGAGCAGCGTTCCCATTTCGGCAATGGACGGCGGATTTTTCATCCCCACGGCGCGTCCGTTGTACATGTCCAGTTCATCAATTCCGATCCGCTTGAGCACGCACTCAATCTGATCGTAGTCGCCGCTTACGACGGCAATTCTTGGAATGTAGTCTTGTGGGGACAGCTCGCGGTTCTTTTTGGAAAAGCGGATTCCTTTGCTTCCAGCGTCTGCGGGCACTGTATTTTCCACGCACGCGGTCGCTTCCACAGACACCACTCGCTGAAATCGGCCAAGCCGCGCGACGACGGGAAATGCCTTTCCGGCTGGCGTGCCGCGCAAACGGAAGCTGCCATCAAAATCGGTGATCGCCGAAGTGACAGATGGTGGTGTGTCGTTGCACAGATCGCAGCCCAGACCGGGCGGAAATTCGGGCAGGTTGTCGACGGGAACAAATACCGATGCACCGGGAATCGGATCTTTTCCGTTTCCTGCATACAGCTTGCCCACCACTTCGGTCGTCGTGCCGGGTGGACACTTGGGAACGTCGCAGAATCGGCCTTTGCAGACGGGCGGTGGGATCTGCATGTCGCCACCGGGACGGAATCCATCGCTGCGATCGGTCGGACTGCTGTCATCAAGCGGCGGGCGATCGACGCTGCAACCGGCGCTCAGGAATACCAAAACCAGCGACCAAGTTGCGAGGATGCTGCGAGTCATGCGAGCCTCCAGGTGTCTGCAAGCAGAGTTTGTACGCAAGGAAGAGTCAACGTGGTTGGGACGCTATCTGCTAGAATTTCCGCGGTCAATCGTCGCGATCTGTTTGCCACGGTTTTCGCGTTTTGTTTCGTCGCGGATGTCGGTTGTGAAACGCGGCGCGGACCGGCAGACCACAGCGCAGCGACTGGGGCAAGCGAGCTTTCGGCTTCCCAACTTGCGGCCCAGGATTCCTTTCGGCGTCCAGACCGGCTCCTTTTGGCACTGGGAATTGCGCGCGGACAGACCGTGGCAGAAATCGGCGCAGGCGGCGGCTACCTGACGCGCCATCTTGCGCAGGCAGTGGGACCGTCGGGAAAAGTGGTGGCGACCGACATTGACAAAGCAGCACTGGCCGCGCTGCGGTCGCGCATGCAAGCAGCTTTTCAAGTCGAAACGCGGCTGGTTCCGCGCGATGCATCGGGTTTGGAACTGTCCCGCTATGACGTGATTGTGCTGGCCGATGTCGTACATCTTCTGCCGCAGCCGGATCGCTATCTGCCAGCGCTGTTTCCGTCTTTGCGACCAGGCGGACATCTGTATGTCGTCGGACGTGAAGATCGCATGCCCGGACTTGCACAGGCAGCGAAGCGCGCGGGTCTACAGATTCGGCCAGTTCAGGCGGATCTGCCCGCGCAGTTTGTGATCGAACTTCTTTTGCCGTAATCCCCTGGCTCTGTGCGAAGATCGGACAAGGAGTGATCCGCTTATGCGCGATGCTGTCCCACCCACAGAGTACGATGCCGTTCCCTATCCCTGCGGAGGCCACGATTACACGCATCCCGGCCACCTGGCGATGCTCGCGACACTGTTTGGTCTGTCCGCCCCTCCGGTTGCAACTTGCAGAGTCTTAGAACTCGGCTGTGGCGACGGAAGCAACCTGATTCCGATGGCGCTGGCGATGCCGAACGCCACGTTTGTCGGAATCGATCTGTCTGCGCGTCACATCGAAACCGGACAGCAGGAAGTCAGTCAGCTTGGGATTTCCAATCTGTCTCTGCGGCATCAGGATTTGCTGACGTTTGGCGACGGTGAACAGCCGTTCGATTACATCATCGGGCACGGAATTTATTCGTGGGTTCCGGAAGCGGTGCGCAGCAAGATTTGGGACATCTGTAGCAATCTGCTGTCGCCCCATGGCGTCGCGTATCTAAGCTACAACACCTATCCGGGCTGGCATCAGCGCAAGATGGTGCGCGACATGATGCGCTTTCATACCCAACGACTCGACGATCCCGATAGAAGACGGGCGCAAGCGCTGGCGATGGTCAACTTCATTGCGGGGGCGGTTCCTTCGCAGTTTCCGCTGCACCGCAAAGCACTGGAAACAGAGCTTGCACGGCTTACGGAGCTGCCACGGAATTACATCCTTCACGACGACTTGGGCGAAATCAATCAGCCCTATTACTTTCACGAATTCATCACCGCAGCGACGGCACACGGACTGCAATTCCTATCGGAAACGCGGTTCCATGTGATGCAGGACAATCGGCTGTCTCCCGAAGCGCGCAATACCCTGCGGCAAGTGGGTGATCTGCTGGTGATGGAGCAGTATCGCGACTACATCACTTGCTCTGCGTTTCGTGAAACGCTGATCTGTCACGCCACGCGATCTCTGGAAAGACGCATTCAACCGTCACAGATGGAGCGTTTTTCGTTTCAATCCAGCCTGCGCAGCCAGTCGGCACAGCCCGATGTGGTGCATGCGGTGGATGAAAAATTCCAGTCGGACGGAATGACGCTTTCCCTGTCTGAACCGATTGCCAAAGCCGCGCTTGTGATCATGCAACAGAATGCGCCCCAAGCGATTCCGTTCGAGACGCTGTTTGCTGATTCCTTGCGGCTGTGTCGCGCCGATTCCCAAGCCGATTTCGATCTGCGCTTCCGGATGAACCAGCGGCAAGAGCTGAGCGAGCTTTTGCTGGCCGGCTTTGGTGCGGGCGTGATTCGCCCGACGCTGTTTCAGGCTCCTTTCTGTCTGCGTCCGGGCGACAAACCACAGCTTGAACCGCTGGCGCGGCTGCGCATGTCGGCAAACAAGGAAGTCACCACGCCGCTGCTCGACAACATCCGTTTTGATGAACCGTTTGGCCGGGCGGTCGCGCTGCTCTGTACGGGACAGCGCAGCCGTTCCGACATGGTGACAGAGCTTTCGCAGCGAATCGCCGCGGGCGAGTTTCCTTCCGAGCTTTCGGGCGGCAGTGTTCCCAGTCCCGAAGCGCTGCGTACCATGGTCGAAAGCCGGCTCACCGAGGTCTTGGACCGCATCGCCCGCTACGGAATCCTGGTCGAAAACTAATTTGCTGTCGCTTTTGTTTTCGCGGGCGTTATGGTCCGCAGATGGACAGACGACTGGGTGTTTTCGCTTCTGTGCTGGTCGCGTTTGCTACGCTTTCCCTTTCCGCATGTGATGGCCCCCAAGTGGACCCGCCACCGATTGATACCAGCGTCGGTAGCGGACCTTCCCGATACGTCCAGGTGTTTGTCGGTTCCGATGATGCAGAGGGAGTCGCAGATCCTGTCACAAATGGGGCAGGGGGATCGACGTTTCCAGCGGCTGCGGCTCCGTTTGGGATGGTGCAGTTTGGGCCCGATACACCGTGGGCGATTCCCCCTGGATACAAGTACAGCGACGATCAGATCGTCGGTTTTTCGGTCAATCACCTAAACGGCGCCGGCTGTCCTGCGCAGCGCGATTTTCCCCTGACACCGATGGTGGGCGATGTCGATCCGGAAGCGACGCTGCCGTTTTCCCACAGCCAGGAAGTTGCTTCTCCGGGGCTTTATGAAGTCCGTCTCGCATCGGGTGTGACCGTCGATTTGACCGCAACGCCGCGAACCGGAATGGCGCGTTTCCGTTTTCCCAAAACGTCCGCTGCGCATCTGCTTTTGCGCAGTGCGATGCCGTGGGATCTGCTGGTCGCAAAGGATGCCAGTCTGCAAGTGGTTTCATCGACGCTGGTGACGGGCTGGCGAAGCGATGCATTTTGCGCGATGGGGGTCCCGACCAAAATCTATTTTGCGGCGCGATTTGATCGTCCATTTTCCGCGCGTTCGTTTGGGACCAAAGATGAAACCCAAACCCACGCAGAGGGAATTCGATCCGGTCTTGTGCTGTCGTTTTCCAGCGAGCAAAACCCCATCGTTCACGTAAAAATCGGTCTGTCATCGGTCAGCATCGACGGGGCACTGCGCAACCTGGATGCCGAAAATCCAGACTGGGATTTTGCGGCGCTGCGGAAAAAAACACTCGCGTCCTGGGATGATTATTTGGGGCGGCTCGCGGTGAGTGGGGGAAGTGAAGAACTGCTCACGATGTTTTATTCGGCGCTGTATCGCGTCTTCCTTCAGCCGTCGGTGTGGAGCGATGTCGATGGCTCCTATGTGGGGTTTGACCAAAACATTCATGCATCCGATGGCCACGTTCACTACGCGAACTTTTCCGGCTGGGACATATACCGGTCGTGGATTCAGCTTGTCGCGTGGCTTGCGCCAAAGGAAACCAGTGACATCGTAAGGTCGCTGATTCTCGACGGACAGCAGGGTGGGGCACTGCCCAAGTGGGCCTATGGTGCAAGTGAAACTGGCGTCATGATCGGCGATCCGGCGGATGCGCTGATTGCAAACGCTTGGGCGTTTGGCGCGCAAGACTTCGATCCCGCGGCGGCACTCGCGCTTATGTTGCATGGCGCAAAAGATCCCACCGCGACTTGCAATGAACTGCGCGTCCGTCCGGGTCTGTCCGATTGTTTGGACCGCCATTACTGCCCTGTCGATGGTCCAGACGGAGTCTCTGGTTCCGTCGCTGCGACGCTTGAGTATGCGATTGCGGATGCGGCGCTTGGTCAGTTTGCGGCGATGCAAGGCGATGCCAAAACCGCGCGTGAGTTTGCCGATCGATCGCGCTACTGGCGAAACGTATTTGATCCGCGGGCCAAAGCCGGCAGTGCGGTCGGACTTCTGCAACCTCGACGGCGCGCCGATGTCGCGGGGGCTGCGGACTTTGTGGTGGCCAAGTATGACGATGGCAAAGGAGTCGTCGAAGGGAGTCTGGAGCAGTACAGCTTCATGGTGCCGCAGGATGTGCCTGGTCTGATCGATGCGATGGGAGGCGATGCGGCCTTTGTCGCGCGGCTCGATGAACACTTGCAAAAGGTGAATGCCGGGACCAAGAGCCCGCATTTTTACATCGGCAACGAACCCGGTTTTGCGACGCCATGGCTGTATCCGTTTGCGGGTTCGCCGTGGAAAACCCAAGAAGCGGTGCATCGCATTGTGACCCGCAGTTTTTCTGCCACTCCGCGCGGTCTTCCCGGCAACGAAGACCTGGGCGCGCTGTCATCGTGGCTTGTGTTTGCGATGCTCGGAATCTATCCCGAAGCCCCCGGAGTGCCCGGTTTTGTCGTCGGCAGTCCGTTTTTCCCGCAGATCGCCGTGAAGCGGCCCGGACAAGCGGACTTCCACATCAGCGCACCGGGTTTGTCGGACCCCGTCTATTTCATCGTGGACGCGACGCTCCAGGGCAGACCGCTGCGGGTTCCGTGGCTCACGCTCGATCAAATGAAAGCCGGGGGCGAGCTTACGCTGACCGTATCCAGCCGTCCCAACCTGTCGTGGGGCGCGGCACCTGCCGATCGGCCCCAAACCCAGCTTCCTTAGGAGTCCCTGCGGTGGAAAGTTCTTCGCACTATCTTTTGTGCCGGGGCCGCGAGCTGCACTACCTGGACTTTGGGCCGCAGGATGCGCCCGTGGTGGTGGCGTGGCATGGGCTCGCGCGGAATGCGCACGACATGGATGTTGTGGCGCAGCATCTGGCTGGGCGTTTTCGGGTGATCTGTCCGGACACCATCGGGCGTGGTCTGTCCGCATGGAGCCCCGATCCTGCGCGCGAGTACTGTCTGGACTTTTACGTCGAGCTTGCCGAGTCACTGCTGGATACGCTCGGCATGTCGCGCTGCCTGTGGCTGGGCACGTCGATGGGCGGCGCAATCGGTCTGCGCGCCGCGGCGGGCCGGCTGCGTGGTCGAATCGATCGGCTGATTCTCAATGACATCGGGCCAGAGATTTCGGCAGCGGCAGTCGAGCGGATTCGCAGCTATGCCGGCCAGCCGCCCAGCTTTGCCACTGTGCGCGAGCTTGCGCAGTATTTTCGGACCATCTATGCGCCGTTTGGCACGCTGTCCGATGCGCAGTGGCTGCACTTGACCGAAACCAGCTTGCGCCGCTTGCCCGACGGACGGGTGACGCCCCATTACGATCCGCAGATCGTGCAGCAGTTCATCGTCCATCCGCACGACTATGCGCAGTGGCCGGCTTGGGATTCGCTGTCGCTTCCGGTGCTGTGTCTGCGCGGCGAGCGCTCGGATCTGCTCTTGCCCGAAGTCACCGAGCAGATGAAACGGCGGGGTCCGCGCGCCGACGTGATCACCATCCCTGGCTGTGGTCACGCCCCCGCGCTGCACGTTCCCGAACAGCTCGCCCTCATCGACGAGTTCTTTTCCGCGAAACTGGTGAGGTCGGGGGGCGGTTAGTCGGTCCGGATTTCGGTGGCGCGCAGCGACGATTCGGCCAGCCGGTCGCGGTGAAAGTGCAGGTCCGGCAGGCGCTTCATCTGCACGGCATCGGCCAGTCGCACGCGCAAAAACGGCGTCACTTTGCCCAGCGCTTCGTGAATGGTGCGCAGCTTTGCTTCGACGGCAATTCGCGCTTCCCCCGGCGTCTTTTTCGCTTTTACATCTTTGGCTTCTTCCGGCGGTTTTTGAATCGCGAACATCACTTTCGCGTTGCGCAGATCCGGACTCAACTGGAGCGACGTTGGCACCACATCTTGAAGCCGCGGATCGCTCACTTCGAGTCGGAACAAACGATACAGTTCCTCGAACATCAGGTGCTGAAGCCGCACCACCCGCGACCCGAGCGACTCGCCGCTATCGAGTGAAAATGGCTCATCGGCTTCACTGCCTTTGCGCCCTCTGTGCTGTCTAGACATGGGCACGTTGTAGCGCGTCGCACAAGCGATTGCCAAGCCGCTACACTACCGCTGCGATGAAGTTTCCCGATGATGCGAATGTCGGCGCCGAAAAAAAAGCGCTCCTACGTGACCGGCTGCAGCGCTTTTCGATCGACCTGTCCGCCGTCGAAGAAAAAGCCGTGAAAGGCAGCGGACCGGGCGGACAAAAGATGAACAAAACATCGAGCGGCGTCCTGCTCCGCTATGTGCTTTTGGGCCAGCCGATCCTCGTCAAGTGGACGCGCGAACGGCAGCACAGCCTGAATCGTTTTTTGGCCCTGCGTGAGCTGTGCGATGAAGTCGAAGCGATCGTCTCGCCCGAAACGTCGGAGCGGCTGCGCGAGCGAGAGCGGATTCGCAAGCAGAAAGACCGCGTCCGGCGTCGATCGAGCGATCCCAAAGCCGACCCGCCAGCCGACAAAAGTACGTCCAAGCAGTGATAGGATGCGCGGCCATGCGGAAGGACGTTTGGCTGCTTGTGGCGCTTTTGTGCGGCGCCTGTCCGGGCGGCGCTCAGGTCAAAAGCGGTGACTTTGCCGTCAGCGAGCGCCTGCGAGACGAAGACTGCCTGACTGCGAGTGAGCTGTACAAACAGCGGCTTGCGGTTCCGCGGCGTGCCGGTTCCATCGTGTCGAGTCGCCTGACCGTGCGGAGCGAAGAAGAGCAAGCGGCAGACCTTTTCGGGTTTGTTGGCAAGTGTCAGACCCAGCTTGCGGGACGGGCGCGACGCGCGATTGTGCGCTGTTGGCAGGACTCGACCGACGCTGAAACGTTCGATTCGTGCAACGACCGATTCTGATCGTCGGAACCGCACGGCGACCCAAACCCCTCGGAGCGAATGGATGAGCAGCGAGACGATGCAAGCAGTGGTGCTGGAAAAGACCCCCGAAGGCCCAGGCCTTGTGTACCGCAGTGTGCCGCGACCGACCCCAGGTCCGGGTCAAGCCCAAGTCAGCCTGCACGCCGCCGCGCTCAACCGTCGGGATGTGTGGATTCGGCTGGGCCGCTACGCGCAGATCAAGCTGCCGTCGATCCTCGGGTCCGATGGCGCTGGCGTCGTCAGCTCCGTTGGTGAAGGCGTAAGCCCCCAGTGGATCGGCAAGTCCGTCGTCCTCAATCCCGCGCTCACCGACAACCCGAGCCCGGACATTCAGGGGTCCGATTACCGCATCTTGGGCATGCCCGAAGATGGCACCTACGCCGAAAGCATCGTGGTGTCTGCGCGTCGACTGGTGGTCATGCCGGCGCACCTCAGCTTTGTCGAGGCGGCGGCGCTACCGCTGGCGGGGGTGACAGCCTATCGGTCGCTGTGTGTGCGCGGTCAGGTAAGGCCCGGTCAAACCGTGCTCATCCCCGGCATCGGCAGTGGAGTGTCGACGCTGACGCTGTTGTTTGCGCTGCACCTGGGGGCCAAAGTGGTGGTCACGTCGGGCAGCCATGAAAAGCTCGCGATGGCCAGGCAGCTCGGCGCAAGCTTTGGCGTGTCGTACCACGATGCCGACTGGGACGATCAGATTGCCAAGTTTCTTGGCGGCGCAAACGTCGATGTCGTCGTCGATGGGGCAGGGGCCGACGCTTGGGCAAAGAGCCTGAAGCTTCTGCGCCCCGGCGGACGGCTTGTCAGCTACGGGGCTACCGCTGGGCTGCCCCAGATCGATCTGCGCAAGGTGTTTTGGCGACAGCTCCAGATCCTGGGTTCGACGATGGGCAACGAAAGTGAGTTTGCCGAAATGGTCGCCTTGGTGGCGGCGGGCAAGCTGCGTCCGCTCATCGATCAGGTGTATCCGCTCGCCTCTGCGCAGCAGGCCCACCTGCGGATGGAACACAGCCAGCACATGGGCAAGCTGGTGCTACAGATTCGCGACTGATGCTGGACTTGCTCGCGGCGATAGAACGCTATTTGGACGTGCTGCGCGTCGAGCGAGGTCTGTCTGCGCACACCCTTTCGGCCTATGCGCGCGACCTTCAGTCGTTTACCGATTACTTGGCCGAACACGATCCGCAGGCGGCGACCGATGTGACCGCGCTGTCGGCCCGGCATGGGCTCGGCTTTGCGGTGAGCCTGGGGCAGCGGCAGCTTGCGCTTCGCTCGCAGGCACGGATGCTGTCGAGTCTGCGTGGGCTTGGCAAGTTTCTCCGGCGGGAAAACCTGGTGCCAAGCGATCCGATGGCCGAAGTCGCGCTGCCCAAAGTCGGACGGCCCTTGCCGCACAGCGTCGGTCAGACCGACATCGAAGCGCTGCTTGCGCGTCCCGACGTGCAGACGCCGCGCGGGGCACGGGACGCCGCGATGATCGAAGTGCTGTATTCGACCGGCCTGCGGGTCAGCGAGCTGTGCAAACTGGCGATCGCCGATGTGGGTCCGGGCTTTGTACGTACCGTCGGCAAAGGTTCAAAAACCCGGATTGTGCCGCTGGGTGAGCGGGCGCAAGCGGCGATTGCACATTACGTGCAGTTTGCGCGGCCCACGCTGCTGGGCCAGCGGCAGTCGCCGTCGCTGTTTGTGACCCACCATGGCCGCGCGATGACCCGTCAGGGCTTTCACAAACTGCTCGCCGCGTATGGTCGCGCCGTCGGTATCGCCGACCTGCATCCGCACCTTCTGCGCCACTCGTTTGCGACCCATCTTCTGGACCACGGCGCCGATCTGCGCGCGGTGCAGACGATGCTGGGGCATTCGGATGTGTCGACGACGGAAATCTATACCCACGTTGCCTCGGCGTCGCTGCGCCGAACCTACCGCCGCCACCACCCACGCGCCTAACCCCAAGCGCTGGGCCCCTGTGGGGTTATGCGCAGCCACTCCATCGGGTACCAAGGCGGGAAACCAATGTGCCTGCGGCTGGCTCACCTGAGGGAGCACAGTCCGCAGGGCTCTAGCTAGTTGGTAGATGGAGAGCATCTTGGGAAGCTCGATTCAACGCGGTGGCGCCTTTCGACGGTCGTGCTAGAACTCGCCCGCAGGAGGAACACATGTCGGATTGCGCATTCAACCCAAGAGCCGCCTTCGAACAAGCAAGATTGGGCACTCCCTTCGCCTCTTTGCCGATCCGGGGGGGCATCCGTGCTGGCGATGCCTCGACGTTTCGCTGCCACACCAAAGCCACCTTTTCCCCTGGCACAGTGCGTGTCTACGACGTGGCGGATCACATCGTCGCCTGGCTCGATGGCACCGAGCCAACGAGCTGGACCGAGGAAGGCTCCGTCCACTGTGATGGCGGCAACGGTGTCATTCTGTCCGCCGAAGCACTCGCAGAGATTGAGGCACTCGAAGATGAGTTCGAAATGTTCGATCGCATAGACGACGTCGACCTTCCCGCCCAAGTGACGACGCCGGGTGGCCTGCCCATTGCTGCCTTCGCGTTTCTCGGCGATGGCGTCTACTGCACCGCCATCGGTTGTGATGAGGCCGGTCAGCCTTGCGCGCTCGTGGTCCATGACCCTAACTAGCTAGACGAGCGTTCCGCCTTTGGCCCGTCGGGCAACCCTACATCCGTCGGAGAAACTGATTCTTTGAGCTTCCCACAAAAAAATCTGACAGAAAGCAGCTAGTTTGGCTATCTTTGCCTCGACTAATCAATCGAGGGAGAATGCACATGGCAATTTACGCTCTGTGGAATAACAAAGGAGGAGTCGGTAAGAGCTATCTTACCTTTCAACTTGCATGTGAATATGCGCGGACACACCCGACGCAGAATGTGTTGGTAATTGATGTATGTCCACAGGCTAATGCGTCAAGCATGCTGCTTGGTGGTATGAGAAATGGAGAAATGGAACTTGACAAGCTTGGTAGCGCAAACCCGCGGCTAACAATTGCAGGATATATCAGAGAACGAATTTCCAGCCCTTACCATAATCCAGCAAAGGGCGCGAATTATTTGCTACAAGTGCAGCAGGTGAACAAGGCTGTTCCTCCGAACCTGTATCTTATTCCAGGGGACGAAGAATTGGAAGTATTGGCATCTCGTGTGACAAACGCGACATCCCCAGGTCCGGATGACGCATGGTCGAAGGTTCATCTTTGGCTAAGCGATCTGATTCAAGATGTGAGAGTTAGATGGAATGTGTCTGCCATCACCGTCTTCATTGATTGTAACCCTAGCTTTGGGATCTATACAGAACTTGCTATGTCTGCATCAGATCGCTTGATAATACCGTTTTCGGCGGATGGTTCTTCGCGCCGTGCAGTCAGAAGCGTATTAGCGCTTCTTTATGGAGTGACTCGTGCACCTGGAGGCCAACAGTCAGAGTATTTTATTAAATCACAGCGCTTCCGTTTAGCCGTCCCAAAGATTTATTGCTATGTTGGAAACCGATTGACTCAGGCTAATTTTGCATCAGCAAACGCATTTAAGACTGTTGTCGATGCCATCGGGAATGAAATATGGCAAATATGGATAAATAATCCTGGCAATTTCTATGTGCATCCGACAGGTGAACCACCACCTTCGACCCGGAGCGCATTCAAGAGAATGTTCCAATATGAAGTCGTTGATGCGAATACGGCCTCCGTCGTATCTCAGGCGCTTGGTATTCCCATCGTTACGCTTACAGCGGGTAGCAAACGATTGGTTGGAAAAACGGCAATCGTTAATCAGACTCAACTCAACAAGCAGCAGCCGAACATCAAAGCACTTGTTGCGACGATAGAGTGAACGGCGCGGTGCAGACGATGCTGGGGCATTCGGATGTGTCGACGACGGAAATCTATACCCACGTTGCCTCGGCGTCGCTGCGCCGAACCTACCGCCGCCACCACCCACGCGCCTAACCCAACGCCCTGGGCCCCTGTGGGGTTATGCGCAGCCACGGTCACGGCGTGCGGACCCACGGTCACGGCGTGCGGACCCACGGTCACGGCGTGCGGACCCACGGTCACGGC
>DAORGN010000024.1:0-34424 GCA_035340095.1 Pseudomonadota bacterium
ACGAGCGCTGCCGAGCGGGACGCCGCAGTTTCGATGTACGGTTATCAGTCAGAGGGCGGGGTCGGCTATGTGTTCCCCGCGCCGTGACGCACGGGGAATCGGGCGGGGCTACGACTGGCTTTTCTGCTTGGCGAGGTAGTCGCGGGTGATGCGCGCGGCTTGGTCGTAGCCATCGCGGATCTGGTCGATCATGAATTTTTCGATCTTGCCGCCGAGCAGCGGCACCGAGACCTTGATCTCACCGGAAAACTCGCGGCGGCAGCGGCCCGGTCCGAGCGGCGTCACCGCGAACACCCCAGATAACTGGAAGCGGTCACGCATCACCGCCGGGTCGATCTTGACGTCCATCTTGGATTCGGCCTTGTGAAAGACATCGATCTCGGTGTAGCCGGTTTCCTTGACCACCGACGTGGCCCAAGATGGCACTGCCATGTCGGGTTCAAGCTTTACGGTGCGATGCAGCTTGCTTGCTTCATCCCGGCGCTCTAGCACTTTCCACGTCTTCATCTTGAGTCCGCGGAACAGCTCATTTTCGAACGCTTCGGAAAAGAACATCTCCCAGAAGCCGGCTGGCTCAACGTCAAAGTCGTGAACAAAGCGGAACTGCATCAAGGCACCTCGTAGGAAGCGGCTTGGCGTTAGCCGAACAGCTTGGCCAGCTCTTTCTTGATCTTCTCTTCGACCGTTCCCTTGATCGGCGTCAGGGCGAACGACAGGTCGATGGCGACTTTGATGAGGCTCGGCTCAATGCGGATGGTGCCGCTGGCGCCCGAGCGCTCGACCTTGGCCTCGGTATCAGAGACCCACTTCGAGGTCAGCCCGTACTTGTCCGACAAATCCTTGCTGAGCTGATCGAGCTTCTGTTTCGCTTCGGCGGCGGTGACAGTGTGCTTGTGGGAAATCTCAACCTTGGGCATCGGCGTGTGCTCCTTCTTGTGATGGCGTTGCAAGGACCGCAGGGCGGGGCGTCAAGCTGCTTCGTGGCAGGTCGACGTCCAAATCTTCGCCGCTACGTGCGCTATATCATGTGCTAGCTTGCCGCCAAAATGGACAAGTTAAAAGGCCCAGGCAGCGAGGTAGAAAAGCCCCCTGCCTTTCGCATCACCCGGTTCGCTTCGGCGGGTGGTTGAGCGGCCAAAGCGGGTCCGGGCGACCTGCACGCACTTTTGCACGCAGATTCAGCGACCCGACTTGGTGCCGCAAGCCAGCCCAGTGTGCTGGTGGGGACCGAAACGGGCGACGATGCCGGGGTGTATCTTGTCCACGCCCCAGGCGACGCGGGCATTGGGCTTGTCCAGACCGTGGACTTTATCACGCCGATCGTCGATGACCCGGTGCTGTACGGGCAGATTGCTGCTGCGAACTCGCTGTCGGATGTCTACGCGATGGGTGGCAGGCCGATTTCGGCGCTGAACGTCTGCGTGTTTCCCAAAGAGCTAGAACCCGAGGCGGCGCAAGGCATCCTGGCCGGCAGTAGCCAAAAACTGGCCGAAGCCGGGGCGGCGCTGCTCGGTGGCCACACGGTGCGCGGGCCGGAGCTTCTGTTTGGGCTATCGGTGACAGGTCTTGTCGACCCCCAGCGGATCTGGCGCAACGTCGGGGCGCGCGCGGGCGATGCGCTGATTGTGACCAAACCGCTCGGGGCCGGGCTGTTGGCGACGGGTTATCGGCGTGGGCTTTTGTCAAGCGACGAGCTTGCACCCTGGCTATCGGGGCTGTGTCAGCTAAACCAGCGGGCGGCCCATTTGCTGGGTCGGTTTTCGGTGTCGGCAGCCACGGACGTGACGGGCTTTGGCCTTGTCGGTCACAGTCTGGGCATGACGGCGCGGGGGGATGTGTCGCTGCGTATCGAAAGCCACACCCTGCCGGTCTATCCGGGGGCGCTGCGGCTGGCCGATCTGGGGGTGACGTGTGGCGGGGCGCGCAACAACCAGCGGGCGTTTTCGGCGCAGGTCCAGATCGATGAATCGGTGACGGCGGCTTGCCGCGAGCTGGTCTTTGATCCGCAGACATCCGGGGGCCTGCTTGTCGCGCTGCCCGAGTCGGTGGTCGAGGCCGCGCTTGCGGGGCTGGCCGACGAAGGCATCGGGGCGGCGCGGATTGGTACGGTCCTTCCGGCGGGTAAAAAGCCTATATTGATATGTACTTGACCTGTGTGGGCGAAGGCGGTCCGGTGCTGCCCTGGCCTACATCTGTTAGGTGACAAGATTTCGTAACTTTTGCGACAAAAGTAGCCCTGCTCCATCCGTATAATGGGTACGTCATGAGCATGGAGACGGCTTATGCAGCTTGACTCCGAACAGGCGCTGCGGATCGCAACCGAGCGCTATCGGAGCTGGCTTCGGTCCATCGCAGATGTGGCCAAGGTTGTCTTCATTCTCGTCGAGAGTGCAGGCAATTTGATCGAGATCGTGTCCGATTTTGCACTGCAAAATCGCTTGGGAATCGAGCAGTTTGAACCCGGTACACCTCTTCAGCAGGTCGTCCCACCACTGGCGGAGTCGTTGCTGCAAGGCTTGGCGATTTGTCGACACACCGGTCACAGCCAAATAATTGAGCATACGATTGATGATTCACAAGGGGTTTTGCTGCTAAAGACACTGATTACACGTCATCAGCACAACTCATACGCTATAGCGATAAAGAATGCACACATCGAGCGCTCGCTGGCGCTACAGCTGGAATCGATAGCATCTGATCAGCGGCAGACGGTTGCGCTGCTTCACGAGATGGATTCCCGCTATCGCACGCTGATCGATTCGCTGAGCGAAGGCGTCGTATTCATCTCGCGGGAAGGTCAAATCCTGGCTGCCAATGAGGCGGCGGCCCAGCTTTTCCGCAGGAGTGTCGCGGACATTTGCAAGTGGCGATTCGGCGATCCGCTGTGGTTTCAAGTGATAGGTGAAGACCTTCAGCCGATGCCGATGGATCGCTGGCCGCTGTTTGTGACACTCGATAGTGGACAGCCGCGCCAAGCGATGGTGGCAGGGATTGTTTTTCCTTCGGGCAATCCGCTGTGGCTGGAAGTCAACTCTCGGCCCCTTCTGCGTCCAGGGGAAGCCAAGCCGTATGCGGTTGTGCTGTCGTTTTTCGATATCACGGTACGCAAACAGCTTGCGGCAGAGCTCTTGCATCGGGCGTTCCATGATCCGCTGACGGCCTTGCCCAATCGCAGCTTGTTTGTTGATCGACTGGATACTGCGATCCGCCAAGCGCGGCGCACAGGGGATCTGGTCGCGGTGTTCTTTTTGGACCTGGATGGTTTCAAGGAAATCAACGACGCCTACGGGCATGAAACCGGCGACCGCTTTTTGCAGGGGGTGGCGCATCGGCTCTCGAACTCGCTGCGCGATGGCGACACGGTGGCGCGCTTTGGCGGCGATGAGTTCACAATCCTTTTGCCATCGCTCCAGACGGCTGAAGATGCGCTGCGGGTGGCGGAGCGTGTGCTCGAAGAACTGCAAAGGCCGATGCAGATCGATCGCGTGTCGCTCAAAGCCGCAGCGAGCATGGGCATCAGCCTGTATCCCCACGACGGACAAGAATCGGCGACGCTGCTGCGCAACGCCGACCAGGCGATGTATCGGGTCAAGTCGAACGGACGCAACGGCTGCCAGTTTTTCCGTACCGAAATGAACCTGACGCTGGTGCGGCGGCCTCCGCGGGAAGAAGCGCGGGTGAGCGCGCTGACGGCGGGTGTGCTGCGGCTGCGCTATCGTCCACTGGTCGAACTGGCCAGTGAACAGGTGGTCGGCTGGATGGCGGAACTGTATCGGCAGATTGCCGGTACGCGCCCCGAAGACTGTCCGAGCGAAGCATCACTGGGCGATGAACTGGCGCAGCAGATTTTCCAAGGGCTTGTCGAGCAGGGCTGTCGCGAGCTGTCGACGCTTGCTGCCGGTCGCAGCGATGCGCCGCTGGTGGTGCGGATCGATGGCCGTCATCTGGTCGGCAATGCGGTGCTGCTGTCAGTGACTGGTGCGCTGGAAAAAACGGGGCTGGCCGCTCATCTGCTCGAGCTGGATGTCCTGGCGCCGAACTCTTTGGTCGATGGTGCGGCGCTGACGGAATCGCTGTGGCAGCTGCATCGCCTGGGGGTTCGGCTCAGCCTGTCGGCATCTCCGCTGTCTGCGATGCCGCTGCTGCAGCTTTCCCAGTTGCCGCTGACGGCTTTGACCCTGCCCGAACCGCTGTGGCGGCGCAGCATGGAAGACAAACGGACGGCGTCGTTCTGTGAGGGGCTTTTGGCCATCGCCGATCGACTGGGCTTTCTGGTCTCAGCGACCGGCATTCGGACCCAGGCCGAGCTTCGGCATGTCAAGCAGCTCGGCTGTCAGCGCGGCCAGGGGTCGCTGTGGACGCTCGGTAGCCAGCCGCCCAAGCGAGAAGATTCAGCGTAGGGAACGGTGCTTACTGGTTTACGTCGCCCGGCGCAGCCAGGAACAGGGCTTTTTGGGCCGATTCGCCGCGGGCCGATTTTTCGGCGGCCCACTTCTCTAGCTGGGTGCGTGCTTCCCGGCGGATGCCAAGGTCGGGATCAAACTGCGCAACGTGGCCAAGCAGCGGCGCGGTTTCAGCGAGGCCAAGCCGGCGCAGCGCCACAACCCCGGCATGACGGGCGCGTGGATCGGGCCTATGCAAGACCGCTTCGAGCGCAGGCAGGGCGGCTCGACCGTGCGCAAGCAGCGTCCGCAGCGCCTGCTCTTGGACTTCGCCGCTCGATGTGGTGAGCAGCTCGACGCTGGCCTTGAGGTCGGCGGGCTGTTCGAGACAAGCCACAAGCAAAGTCGACAGCGCCAGTCCCAGCCAGCGTGACGCCGTGCGCCAAAGTGGACCGTTTGCCATCAGCCGGTGATCCCGAGCTTTTGCCGATACCACGCGATGGTGGCGCCCAGGCCTTCTTCGAGGTCGAAGCGCGGTTCCCACTTGAGCAGCTCGCGGGCTTTCCCGACCGATGGCACGCGCAGCTCGACATCGGGGTGGTCCCAGCGGACAAACTCAATCGGCGATGAGGACTTGCACAGCTCTTTGACGAGCTTGGCCAGGTGATAGACCGTCACGGTAGATCGTGGATTGCCGATGTTAAACGCCTGGCCGCTCGCCTCGGGGACACTGAGCGTAAGCAGCGTGGCGTCGATGATGTCGTCGATATAACACCAGGCGCGGATTTGGGAGCCGTCGTTGTGGATATGCAGTGGCTCGCCTTTGAGCGCCCGAACGATGAAGTGGTGCACGGCTCCTTCGCCGATTTGCCGGGGTCCGTAGATGTTAAACGGACGGACGCTGACCGCCGGAAAGCCAAACTGACGGTGATAGGTCATCGCCAGGTGTTCGGTCGCCAGCTTCGACACCGCGTAGGTCCAGCGGGCTTCGCCAACTGCGCCGACGGTGGTGGCATCTAGCTCGCTGACTTGATAGGCGTAACGGCCAAAGACTTCGCTGGTGGAAAAGTCGAGGAAGCGGCGACAGCGACCCCCTGCATGGGCCGCATCAAGCAAAAACGCCGTACCGAGCAGTGACACCCGCATCGTCTGGGTCGGCATCCGCATGACGGTATCAACACCGGCAATCGACGCCAGGTGGATCACCACGTCGGTGTCTTTGACGGCCTTCTGCACCGCGACCGGATCAAGGACATCGCCAACGACAAGCTCGACGTTTTTGTGGTCATGAAGGCCGGCTGGTCGCAGCGCATCGCGGCGCATGATGTCGAGCACCCGGACGCGGTTGTGCTGGCAGAGCCGTTCGACAAGATGAGAGCCGATAAAGCCGGCGCCGCCCGTGATGAGTACATGTGCGTCGCGCAGCTCAACATTTGCCATGGACATGGCCGCGCATGCTATCCGGGTTTTGCTACGCTTTGCCGGTCTTTTTGTTGTCTTGTGAACCCGCGCCGTCCGGCTGACCACGCAGCTGCGCAAGCCTTTCGGCCAGGGCTCGTTCCAGACCGCTTTGGCTCGGTGCGTAAAAGTGCTGGCCGGTCAGCGCATCGGGCAGGTAGTGCTCGGCGACGTGATGGCCGGCGTAGCCGTGCGGGTACTTGTAGTCTTTGCCGTAACCAAGTTCCTTCGTCAGCTTGGTCGGTGCGTTGCGCAGGTGCAGCGGCACCGGTAGCGCGCCGTGCTGCTCGACTGCCCGCTTGGCGGCCTGATAGGTCGCAATCGCACTGTTTGACTTGGGGGCGAGCGCCAGGTAAATCGCCGCTTCGCTCATCGGCAGGGTGCCTTCGGGCAGGCCAATAAAGCGCACTGCTTCAGTCGCGGCGACGGCGACTTGCAGCGCCCGCGGATCCGCGACCCCGATGTCTTCGGCGGCGAAAATCACCATCCGGCGCAGCACAAACAGCGGATCTTCCCCCGCTTCCAGCATGCGGGCCATCCAGTAAACCGCTGCGTCAGGATCGGATCCGCGCAGGCTCTTGATGAACGCCGACACGACGTTGTAGTGCTCGTCGCCGGTCTTGTCGTAAAGCAGCACCTTGCGCTGCAGCGCCTCCGCGATGCTCTGGCGGTCTATCTGGCGCCGGCCCTGCTCATCGACCCGGCTGGCGTGGAGTGCGGCGACTTCAAGCACCCCGAGCGCCCGGCGGCCATCGCCTCCACTGTGCTCGGCCAGAAAGTCGCGCGCTTCCTCGGTCAGACACAGCGGCTCACTGCCCAGGCCGCGTTCGCGGTCGCTTATCGCCCGATCGAGGAGCTGGCCAAGCTGGACTTGTGTAAGAGCAAAAAGCTGGACGACGCGACAGCGGGACAGAAGCGCGGCATTGACCTCGAACGAGGGATTTTCCGTCGTCGCGCCGATCAGAACGATGGTGCCGTGTTCGACATGCGGCAACAGTGCATCTTGCTGGGCTTTGTTAAAGCGGTGGATTTCATCGAGGAACAGCACCGTCTTGCCACCATGCGAGCGCTCGTAGTCGGCTTCCGCAATGGCGGCGCGAACTTCTTTGACACCGGCAGTGACGGCGGACAGGGCTGAAAAGCGTGCGCCGACCGCGCCGGCCAAAATGCGCGCCAGCGTGGTCTTTCCCGTGCCCGGCGGACCCCACAAGACAAGCGAAGGGAGCTGCTTGGACCGGATCGCCTGCCGCAAGAGCTTGCCTTCCCCAAGCAGGTGGTCTTGCCCGATAAACTCTTCGATGGTTCTGGGTCGCAGCCGCTCGGCGAGCGGGGTGCCGGGATCGACTTTGGCTGCGTGTTCTACGACGGGCTTGGGCTTTTCAAGACGGGAAAACAAGTCCACGGCGCGACGCTAGTACAAAGCCAAGGGGCGCGTCTATCTGTCCGCATCGTGGGGATTACTTCAGGTTCTGGAGCAGCTTGACCAGCCAGTTGAACTCCGGAAGCTGGGTCGACAAAAGCGACAGAAGCGGAATCAGCACGTAGTAGACAACGGGACGCAGAAAGCTCGTGTCCCAGCTGAGCTTGCCGGGCTCGGTTCCGGTTAGCTGGCTCAGGATCGGGCTGCGGTTGAGCTGCAACAGCACCATCGCGGTCAGTCCACAGACCGACAAAAAGATCAGCCAGATCAGGATCGTCATCCACTGCATCGGTTGGAACGGATAGCTCCACAGCGCGGCCAGCATCAGGACCATGCACGACGTCGTTACCAGCATCGAGTTGCGCAGGTGCGGCAAAAGCCGTCCCAAAATGAGCACAAGTCGCGTCGACAACAGATCCTCGGCGAGCGGCAAGAACGCGAGCGGATCGGGCGCGGGCGGTTCCTT
This sequence comes from Pseudomonadota bacterium, assembly GCA_035340095.1. Classification (GTDB taxonomy): domain Bacteria; phylum Myxococcota_A; class Polyangia; order Palsa-1104; family JAEUJZ01; genus JAEUKA01. The sequence goes on from DAORGN010000024.1 coordinate 7,727, forward strand.
GGCCCCGGCATCGGGCGGCGCAGTCGGGGCTGGGCGTGGTCGCAGTGGCGGACGGGTGCCATAAAGAAGCGCGCTCGCGGCCCGTTCCAAATCGACATCGACCAGGGACATGGGATCGGGCGGGGGATTTGTGTTGTGCCACGTCGCCACGCGGTCCTCGAGGAGGCTCAGTGACTCGTGCAGTTCGACGGGAATGGCTTGCCTGCGGGCCTGCGGGGTCTGCTGGGCCAGCCCGGCTGCCAGGGCATCAAGCTTCTGTTCCAGCATCTGCTGTTCCGTCGCACCGGACAGCTCTTCCAAAAGCATGGTGCCAAGCGGTCTGCGCCACGCTGCCGGAATGCGCGAAAGCGCCGACGCCAAGGGATGGTGGCGCAAGTGGTGGAGCGCTCCTTCGAGCGGCCACAGCAAAAGCAGAAGCCGGAACACGGCCAGTACAATCAGCGATGTCGCGACGCTAAACAGCACCCGAAACAGCAGGTGCACGGCGGACATGTCGATGGTGGTGAGCCTGCCAAACACGGGACTTGCAACCAGCACGACCAGCAGCACCACCGACACCACCGTCAAGCGATGATGGGAACCGAGCTGCGCATAACACAGCCGCATGTCTTGCTGGATTTGCTGTGCCTTGTCCGGGGGCGAGTACACCGGCAAATCGGACAGCGGGCGCAAAGTGACAAGCGAAATCCGTCGCAGGTTGTAAAGCCCCCACAAAAACGAAATCGCAAGCAGGCACAAAAGCGGCAAAAGCGGCGACAGCTCATACGAGGTCTGGGCCGAACGACGCAGGAACAGGATGGCGTTGGCGCCGTGCCAGCTTGTCAGGTCTTTGGTATCGAGTGCGCTGACGGTGTTTATGGCAATCGACAGGGCCACAAGCGACAGAAACAGCGTTGCCGCCGAAAGAAAACCAAGGCTCGTCAAAAAGCGCCGCAGCCTGGGCCAGCGCGGCGGGCGATTCCACATTCGGCAAAGGACGCAGATCGTCACCACCCACGACACGCTCTGGCTTGTCGTCGACATCAGCAGATAGAGCAGGTCGAGGATCTTGCTCCAGTCGGTGGTGCTATCGAACAGCGCATTGCCAAAAAAGCGACCGAGCAGCCCAGTGCCATCCTGCATGAAGTTCCCGGCACGGAAGCGCAGCGCCAAAAGGAGCCCAAGGTAAAACGACAGCACGCCAAGCGGCAGCGAGAGCCACAGCAGATACACCGAGCGCGCGGTGTGTTCTTTGGCAAACAGCGGGTGCGGACTTTGCGGCAGCGGCTTCAGAAAATCGAAAAAGCGTGCTTCCTCACCAGCCTCGCTGACCCACAGCGGTGTTCCGTAGGCATTGCGCAGAAACGGCACCCCGAGCGAAAGCGACAAAAGCAGCAGCACAATGGTCAGCACCCGCACCGTTCCCATGTCGTAGGGGGTGTAGCGCTGCTCTGAATTGGGAATTTTGGTGATGGTGTCGCGCAGCGGGGTTTTTTCACCGGCTCGAAACAGGGCGTGGCGACGGTCGGCGACAAAGTCGTCATCACTTGGGGCGCTGACTTCCAGCGGCACCAGCGCGCTTCTGCCGACCGCGGAAATCCACACCGGCGGCTTGGCCAGGCAGAGCGGATCTTGCGCGGAAGGCCTGGTGCAGCGCCACAGCTTGGCGTAGCTTTCCCAGCGCTCAAAGGGGGCAAACGGCGCCGCATATTCGAGCAGGTGTTCTGGATGTCCCAGCAGGAGCAGCGCCGCGTTGTAGACGCCTTGATCGGCCTGGCTGGCAAACTGGAGCCGCTGCATCGCGCCCGAATACGGATAGGTCCACTGCTGGTTGCGGGTAAACAGCGGATACGTCGATGCGACGAGCATGCCGCGGGTGTACGCGAGATCCTGGGGATGCACCAAAGACAGCTCGCTTTCAAACGTGAACAGCCGTGCATCGGGGCAGTTTGCGCTTATCCGCTGGGCCAAAAATATCTTGTCGCTGGCGTCGGTCATCATCAGTCCGACGTAGCGAATGCCTTCTTGATAGAGCGTCGATAGGAGCGCTGACAGCGAAAGATCGCGCTCGCTCAGGGTCTCTTTGCTAAAAAGAGGCAACATGCCGGTGCGGCGGCTGTCGTCGCGCTGCCGTTCCAGGCTGTTTTTGGCCAGCTCTTCGTAGGTCGCCGCGGACGGGGTCTGGGTGGTGTTTTTTTTGCGTTCCCACTCGGCTTGCAAGCGGGGCAGATCCGACGGCACCGGCAGAAGCCTTGGCGGACAAGCGTGGCTGCGTCGGACGCGACCGCGGTGCAGGCTGCGATCTTGCTGGTAGGTGGCGTTGCCATAGGGGGTCGATGACTCGACGATGAGCGCAATCTTGCGGCAGTCAGCCCCGAGCCGGTCGACAAGGAAGCTGAACATCGCTTCTTGCATGTCCTCATCAGAGTGAACCGTCGAGTGGAAGCGCACTTGGGGTCCGCTGCGCCGCGCAGTGCGCAGTGCTTGGGCCACGTCTGTCGAAGTGGCGCGGCCCGAGATGATCTCAAGGGGATATTTGCGCCACAGCTCGTGGCTGGCGATGAAGTGGGCCAGACCGGCTGCGGACCCGGAAAACGCGGGTGCCAACAGCGCCAAGGGTTCGTCTTGCGGGGGCGGACCGTACTCTTGCCGCAAGCTGTCCCAGTCGCCGAGCGCTTCGCCGAGCGCCGCCAAGCGAATTCCTGCCGTCGGCGTTTCTTCAATCAGATAGACGACGTAGGCGTTTTCGGGGGAAAACGGCTTCGGGGGTTCGGCGGCTGGCACAGGTGCCTGCTTGGCTCCACCTGACGGAAGCTTGGGGGTCGCTTCCTTGCGCATCATTCGCGTCGGTGGATTGTAGGCGTCGGTGTTTTGTCCGGTAAACACAAGGACGCCATAGGCCAGCGGCGAGTCTTTGCCGGTGACGCGCGGCAGGTCTTGGGCGCGCAGCGTATAGCCGACCGTTTCAAACGATCGGACCATCGCTTCGAGCATGCCGTCGAGTCCCCAGCTTGGCTCTGGCACGGTCACAAACAGCGCCGACACCGTTCCGGCATAGCTGCGGCGCGGCGGGGACAGCGGATCTGGGGGCTGCGATCCGGTCTGACATCCCGGCTCGACGTTGCCACCCAGATCGCACAGCAGCTTGTGCGACCCGCGTTGCGAAGGTGCAGCGTCTTTTTTGTCGGGGGCTGCATCGTTTTTCAGCGCCGATGCGGGCGCTGGCGCTGCGGGCTTTCCCTCTGCGCCTGTGCCAAGCCCTGCGACGATGGTGCCGGGGACGACCACCGTGGCCAGCACGGCCAGCATGATTCCGACATAGCTGCTCGTTCGATCGCCACCTGCCATGCGCTGCGCACTCCGTTATGTCATCGTGCCGCGTTTTGGCTCCTTGGCGGTAGGGGAGTCGACGCGGACTTCGCGACTTGTGAAGATGCCATGGCGGCGCAGACGGTCGGCAAGAGATGACTTGGGCACGTCCAGAACCAATGCGGCAGTGCGCTGGTTGCCGCCGCTGTGCCGCAGGACTTGCGCCAGTACGTCGCGTTCGATGTCCACCAATCGACGGCCCACAACCTGCACTTGGCTGTCGCTTGAGCTGGGCAGGGGTTTTTGCTGGCCGATGATGTCGCGGGCGCGCAGCGTCGGTCCATGCAAGTGGGCGGCGCGCAGAAGCGCCATCCGAAGCTCGCGGACATTGCCCAGCCAGGGAGCCTGCATGATCGCTTGGATCTGATCGTCGTCGATGTGAAGCCCTGGATGCTGGACCGCAACTTCGGTCAAAAAGTGGAGCACGAGCAGCGGAATGTCCGTCGGGCGCTCTCGCAGCGGTGGCAGATCGATAACCAGCCCGGCCAGCCGGTAGTACAGATCGGCGCGGAACCGTCCATCGGCCACGGCTTGCGGCAGGTTGCGATGGGTCGCGGCAACAATGCGAACGTCGACGCTGACTTCGCGGGTGCTGCCGACCGGGCGAATCTTCTGGGTTTCCAAGGCGCGCAGAAGCCGCGGCTGAAGCTCGATGGGCAGCTCGCCCACTTCATCAAGGAACAAGGTGCCGCCCGCCGCCTCGGCAAAGCAGCCCAGGTGCTTGCGATCGGCCCCGGTGAAGGCCCCGCGCTCGTGTCCGAACAGCTCGCTTTCGATAAGCTCCCTGGGCAGGGCACCGCAGTTTATCGGCACCAGGGGTCCGTTTCGCTGGCTGGCTTCATGGATGGCTTTGGCGACCAGTTCTTTGCCGGTGCCGCTTTCCCCCAGGATGAGCACGGGCAGCGACGATGGGGCCACCCGCGCGATCTGCTTGCGCACGGCCAGCATCTGGGGGCTTACGCCAACAAGTCCCATGCTGTGCGGCTGCGGTTTGCGCGCAAGCCACAGCTCGGTTTCACCAAGTCGCAGCACCCCGCCATCGAGCAGCTCACCTTTCTGCAAGCGGACCCCATTTACAAACGTCCCATTGCGCGAGCCACAGTCTTGCACCAGCACCCGGTCTTCCGACGCGGTGAGCAGGGCATGATGCTGCGAAACATAGCTGTCGTGCAGCACCCAGTCGTTGTCTTCGGCAGTGCCAAGCCGCAGCTTGCGTTCCAAAATGATCTCGATGCCGTCGCGACGACGCAAGATCCACGGCTGATCTGGCTGCGCGGTGGGCTTTTTGATCCACAGCGGGGTTTGTGCCTCGGCAGTGCCGTAGGGGACGGGGGGGCCTTCGCGCAGACATGGCGGCTCAGCGGCGGCTGTCGGCGCCAGCGCCGGGGCGGCAAGGTGGCTCATGAAGGGGTCCGCGATTCGCATGCTCAGTCGGGTCATGGTCATCCTGGCTGTTTTTTGGGTTTTCGCCTGGGTCGTTTGGGCCCAGGCCACCCTGGTGTGAAAGGTGGTGCCGTGAAATCGTTTGTAGGACTGGGTAGGTTTCGTGCGCGGGTGGGAAAAAGTTGCTAGGTTTGGGGCCCTTTTTTCCCAAATCGAAGCCATGTCTGACCTGCTCATCCGTGCCATTCACCGGACGCTCAACGTCCGTATCGTCGCTGCCATCTCCACCGAGGTCTGCAAAGACGCCGCCCGCCGTCACCGAGCCACCCCCGCTTCTGCCTGTGCGCTCGGGCGGGGACTGTTGGGCGCGTATCTTTTGGCCACCCTGACCCGCGGCGGCGAGCGCGTCACCATCCAAATCCAGGCAAATGGTCCGCTGCGCGGCCTGACCGCCGATGCGTATGACGATGGTTCGATCCGTGGCTATCCACTTGCCCCTGAAGCATGTCCCACCGCCAAGATGGATCGGCGGCAGCGGATGGCGGACTTGATTGGGCGCGATGGCGTTGTCAACGTCGTGCGCGACGTCGGGCTCAAGGAACGCTTTCAAGGCCAGGTGTCGCTTATCGTCAGCGAAGTCGACGAAGACATCGAATCGTACCTGCGCCAGTCCGAGCAGATCCCGTCGGCGCTCGGAACCGAGCTGATTTTTGACAGTGGCGGCGCGATCATTCAGGCCGGCGGCGTGCTGATCCAGTCGATGCCCGACTCACCTGACGAAGTAAAGACGGTGATTCGTGAGGCACAGCACCTTCTGCGCGCTGGAGAACTTTACGATTTGCTGGCGGCAGGACCGCAGACGCCCGAGTCGCTGGCCAAGCTTGTCTTGGGTCCATATGCCGACGGGCTGGAAGTGCAAGACACGCGCGAGCTACAGTTCCGCTGCCGCTGCGATCGAGAGCGGGTCGCGGCGATGCTGCGCGGGCTTGGCGAAATGGAGCTGGACGAGATGATCGCCGAGGGCAAGGCCGAGATCACTTGCAACTTCTGCGCCGATGTCTACCAATTTTCCGTCGATGAACTGATCGAGATCCGTCGCAGCAAACAGAAAGTCACAAACTGATGCGGGGGCTGTCGCACTTTCTGTGTGTCGCGCCCGAGGTCGCCCATGCGCTTGCCGAGGGGCGAGCGGTGGTGGCGCTGGAGTCGACGCTTTTGTCACACGGTCTGCCGTGGCCGGACAACCTGGATGTGGCGCTCAAAGCGGAAGCGGCGGTACGACAGTCGGGCGCAGTACCAGCGACGATAGCGGTGTTGGGTGGTCGCATCCACATCGGGCTTTCAATGGCGCAGCTTGAGCAGGTGGGGCAAGGGCAGGGACTCTTTAAGGCATCGGCGGCGGATCTGGGACCGCTTTTGGCCGCGGGAGTCGATGGCGCGACGACAGTATCAGCGACAGTGGTGGCAGCAGCGCGGGCCGGGATTTCGGTGATGGCGACGGGGGGAATCGGCGGGGTACATCGCGGCGATGGCTTTGACATCTCGTGTGATTTGACGACGCTGGGCAGTGAAGCGGTGGCGGTGGTGTCGGCGGGGGCCAAAGCGATCCTCGATCTGCCAAAGACGCTGGAATATCTGGAAACGCTGGGCGTGCCGGTGGTGGGTTACGGAACCGCCGAGCTGCCAGCGTTTTACACCCGCAAAAGCGGTCTGCGCCTTTTGCACCGGGTCGACGGGCCCGAGCCTGCGGCACGGCTCATTGATTCGCACTTTGCGGTGCATTCGCGGCGCGGGGTGCTTCTGTGCAATCCGATTCCCGATGCCGAAGCGCTGCCGTCAGAGCTTGTCGATCGGGCGCTGCAAGCGGCACTTTCTGCGGCAGAGACGGCGCAGGTGGGCGGCAAAGCGCTGACGCCGTTTCTGTTGGCCCGGATTGCAGCGGAAACGGGGCTGCGCAGCGTGCGGGCAAACTGTGCGCTAATCGTCGACAATGCTCGCGTCGGTGGGGAAGTCGCGGTGGCGCTTTCGGCCCAGCGGAAGGCGGCCTAGGTTTTCGCCCGGCGCGTCCGGCAAAGAAAGAGTCGGCGCTGTGTCTAGGAAGCAGATATTTACGGTGGCAAGCGCCGATCCGCGCGGTCTGTTGGCGCTGTTGTCCGATCGGCTGGGACTGTCGCTTGCGGCGGCGCAGCAAGCGGTGGTCGAAGGGTCGGTGTTTGTCGATGGGCGACGGGTGAACAAAACGCCACCCGAGGTGTTGCCCGGACAAAAAGTCCAGGTCTTTGTGCCCGACGAGCCGCCTGTGCCCAAATCGCCGCGGATTGTGTTTGAAGATGCGGACCTTTTGGTCGTGGACAAGCCGGCGGGGCTTCTGTGTCAGCCGGGGCGACGGGGTGGGCCATCGCTTTTGACGCTTCTGCCGGGGCCTTTGTGGTTGCCGCATCGACTGGATGCCGACACTTCGGGGCTGACGATGCTGGCGCGGTCCGCGGCGGTGTGTGCTCGGCTTGGGCAAGCGCTGGCAGCGGATCAGGTGACGCGGACGTATGCGGCGCGGGCTTGTGGGCTTGTGCCCGAGCGTGGTCAGGTTGCGCTGCGGATTGGCAAAGCGGCAGGTCCAGCGGTGGTCAAGATGCGAACCTATCCGCCGCAGTCGACCCAGGGCGATCCGGCGCTGACGTCGTTTGTGAGGCGGGCGGTGTCCGATTCCAGTCAGGGGGCCGACTCGCTTGTGTGGCTGCGACTTTCGACCGGCAGAACCCATCAGGTGCGCGTGCATCTGGCCGGGATCGGACATCCGATCGTCGGGGACTCGCTGTACGGCGGGCGGCAGGCGTCGCGGCTGCTTCTGCACGCGGTCGAGCTTTCATTTTCCCATCCACGGACGGGGCAGCTTGTGAAGCTGGCTTCGCCGCTGCCGGCAGAGTTTTGGCCGCTGCCAGTCGACGATGCGCTTCCGCCACACTTTGGCTGACGCGGGTTAGCGCGGCGTCACGGGCGGGGCGATCAGCTCGACTTCGTTGTCGCCGTCTGGCAGGTGTTCGTCGACCGCGGTGCCGGTGCGATCGGTATAGCCGACGCGGTTTATGCCGTCGCCCATCACCAGTCGATAGGGCAAAAAGCTGCGTGGCTTGCCGTCCAGATCGAACTGGTAGGTGATGATCCAGTGCTTGCGGCTCAAGTGTCCGTGGGCACCCTGGCCGAGCAGTGCGGCTTTGGCGTTCTGCCGGACGGCGCGGTCTTCGTCGCTGGCGCTGGCGCTGCGGAGCCGGGACTCGACGGTTCCGGCTCGGGGCACGAGCAAGCCGGCGAGCAGGGCCGCATTGCGCCGAATGCCGGGGTCGGGATCGTCGAGCCACTGCAGATCGCTCGTTTCGGCGGCCCCCAGACGGGCCAGCGCACCGAGGACATTGCAGCGCAGCGCGGTCAAATCGGGCGATGACTCACGGCGGATTTGTAGCATCGCGCGCAGCCGCTCGACGACACGGCCACAGGCTGGATGGTTGCGGGGAAGGTTGGACAGCGCCCACGCGGTTTCCGCCAACGTGCGCAGGTCGCCGCCATCGGAAAGCTGGGCGACAAGGGCGCTGATTGCGTTTTCGGTCGGAGTTGCCGAAAGCAGCACGCCGAGCGCCGCGGTGGCTCGGTTCACCCGCAGCGGATCGCCATGGGACAAAAGCCTTATGAGTCGGCTCTGGGCGGGCAGATCGACAAACGACTGGATCGCTGCCAGCGCGTCGACGGCAAGTTGTCCTTCCGCAGAGTGCGGCTCGGCACCCAGTTGCGACAGCGCAAGCAGTCGTTCGCGCACGGTCTCGCTGCCATGGCCGCGCAAAAGTCCCGACAACAGCAGCAGCACTTCACTGTGGGGTCCACCGTCGGGCGGCTTGCGCAGCGCTTGCAACAGCTCCGCGACAATCGGTCCTTGCTTTTCGGGGTGAGGGCCAAGCTGGCTGGCAAGCGCTTGGGCGCTGCGGCGACGGATGCGTCGCTCGTCTTCACCGGGACGCATCGTCAGCACGGCGCGGACCAGGATGGACACACTCTTTTCGTCAAGAGCGCCGCTGCTGGCCAGCGCCTGCATCGCAAGCGCCGCCGCGAGCCGGGTCTCTGCGTCGGGAAGCGCGGGTCGGTCGGTCGGGTCGAGCACTTCGCAGAGCCGCGCCTGTCCTTGCTGGAGATCACCCAGCGCGAGCAGAGCTTGACGCTGAACGTGTGGGTCGGCGTCGCTGGTGGCGGCGAGCAGTGCGTCTTTGGCGCGGACATCGAGCAGGTTGGGTTTTCGCAAAAGCTGCACGGCCCGCCGTCGAACGATCACGTCTTTGTCGGTCAAAAGCGATGCAAAAAGTGCCGCGGTGTTGCGATCCCCAATGGCGGCCAGGGCATCGAGGAGCAGCTCTTTGGGAACCCGGTTTTGGGACAGCTCACGCGAGAGCACCTGTTCGGCGGTGCGACGATCGGGGGGCGGCAGCTTGTTTCCCAGGTCGCGCACAAGCTCGATCAGCGTCGCGAGCTGCGCCAAGTCGAGCGCCGGACGCGCCAGCTCTTGCAACAGGATCGGCCCGACGCGATCCCCGGCGGCGACCAGGGCTTCGACGACAAGGGGTCGCAGCGCCGGATTGCCAAGGCTCGTCAGGATCGCTTGGGTGGCCAAGGCCAGTACGTCGGCGGAAAGCCGCTTGGGCGATGTCGGCAGCAGGTAAAACGAAAGCGCTTGGACGGCGGAAGCGCGCTGGCTGTCACTGCCGGTTTCGAGCGTCTCACGCAGAAGCGGAATCGCCGATTCTGCCGACAGCCGTCCCAGACAGAGCATCGCTTGCTTGCGCACTTCGTCACTGGGATCGCGCAGAAGCCGCAGCGCCGCGGGAATGGCACTGTCGGCGCGCAAAAGACCCAGGCTGCGCAGCGATTCGGCGCGGACATCGCGGGCTGGATCGGACAAACGACCGAGCAGTGACAAGAGCACCCGCCCGCGCTGATCCGCAGACAGCGAAAGCGGACTGAGTCGGCCAAGCACCGCCATTGCACAGCGGCGGACACTGACGTTTTCGTCTTCGGCCCGCAGTAGCAAAGGCCCCATCAGCGGCGGCAGATCGGCGACGGTGATGACCTGCGAAAACAATAGCCGCTCGACGGCCCGCAGCGCTTCTTGGCGGACTTCGAACTGACCGTCTCCCATGGCGCGGGCGAGCAGGGCAATGGCGCGCTGCTGCTCGGCTTTGGGAAGGGCACCATACTGCCCAATCGCTTCCGCACTGGCGGCCCGAACGGTGCTGTCGGCGTCGCTCATCCCGGCGAGCAAGGGACCGATTGCGGCCAAGCTACCGATCGGACCCAGCGCTTGTGCCGCGCGCGCCCGCACCATCGGCTCGCCGTCATGCAGTCGCTGTACAAGATACGGGGAGGACAGCCGCTGGGGCAGCGCTTGCAGTCGCTCGATTCCCTCTTTGCGGCGCTGCGGATCGCTGGCTTGCAAAAGGGTGCGTACCTCGTCGGGGAGGTCACTCTGTCCACCATACAGATCGGCTGCCAAAACCGAGCCGCTAAGCAGCATCGACAACGGCAGACCCAGAAGCCAGCGGCGCATACGCACAGCTTGAGGTTATACCAGGATGCGGCGTCGCTGCGCACTCCGTGTGCGGTTTTCTGGGTTTAGTCCACGCGGGCGATGCAGTGACCCAGCGCTTCTTTGAGCGTGCGCGTCACCGACAGTTCACCCAGGTCGACCCCAAGGCTTGTGACTGTGCGAACGACCTGCGGACGCAAGCCACAGAGCAGGGCGGTTGCGCCGAGCAGACCGACCGCTTGCGCGACCTTGAGCAGCCGTCCTGCGCTTTCTGCATCGAGTTCAGAAATGCCCGTCAGGTCGAGAATCGCAAAGCGCGCTTTGTGCTGCTGGAGGGACGCGAGCAGGTTTTCGGTCAGGGTTTGCAGCCGCGACGCATCGAGGTGTCCGATGAGCGGCAGGACCAGCACGGCATCCCACACCTGGATGATGGGAGTCGACAGCGCCACGATCGATTCCTGCTGACTTTCGAGCATGCGCAGGTAGGACTGTAGCTGGGCATCGGCGGCCTGCGCGATGGCATGCTGGGTGCGTTCTAGTTTGCTGACGCGCTCGTCGGAACGGAGGATGTCTTGGGTGAGTTCCTTTTGCGCATGTTCAAGCTGGCGAATCCGATTCTGTTTGTGTCGCAGCAGGCGGGCGGATTCCTTGATCCGCTGAAGCTGTTTGGACAAGACCGTGGCAGGAATCGGTGACGCGCCTTGCAGAAGCGGACAGGAATCACAGCCGCTTAGTTTGCGCGCAAACGCATCGGCATCCAGTGCATCGCAAGCCGGGTCTTCCAAGCAGCAGCGTTCACAGCGCATAAACAGACTCGCTTAGGAGTGCTTGCCAAACCGGATTGCAGCGACGGTAAACGTCGATTCGTGATGCTGCGTCACTTCGGCCACAGGGGACAGCTCTCCGTAGGTGTAAAAACCGATGCGGGGGACTTCCTTTGGCAAAACGGAATCGGCCACCACGTATTCCTCTTTGTAGCGCGGCCCGAGAATGATTTTGCGTGACATGCAGTTAAACAGAAGCATCAGATCCGCGTCTTGGCAGGACAGAAGCGCGGACTGCATGGCCTGTTTTGTGCCACGCAGAACATCGTCACGGGTTGCGCTCAGAATGCGCAGCTCGGCCCCTTCCGGAATGTCACCCCCAAGTACAATCGCACCCCGGTTTTCATCCATCCGGAATGCGGCGCGCACCACATCGACCGTGACGGTTTTCGCATCCGCCGGGCCAGACAGAACACCGATGGGATACTCGATCGTGACCGCAGGAAGTTCGCTTTTGCGGGGTCCAAGAAAGTCCAGATACACGTCGAGCGCGGGCTTCCCATTGAGTTCGAGCACCACGTTTCCCTGTTCGACTTTGGTTGCACGAAGCGGAATCGAAACCGGGGTGTATCCACTGAAGGCCGCTGCGGAAATGGAAATCGGTCCATACAGCGCGAGCGCGACCGCACCACTTGTCTGTAGATTTGATCCTGCGATCATCGTGGTCTGTTTAAATGCGCCCATGTCCGCAGGTGCTCCACCGACGATTGGCGTGCGGTCTCCGATCACCTTCTGGATGCCGCGCAGAAGCCGCGTGGCATTGAGCGAAAGGACATCCGGAAGCAGAATCAGCAGATCAGGAACCTGTCCGGAAAGCGGAAAAACAAGCTGCTTCCCAAGTTCATAGGAGTCGCTTCCACCCGCAACAGAGAGCACGCTGGCGCGATACCCCGGAAGTACCAGGCCAAGCGCAGTGACCGAGTGGGTGAGCGCTCCATCAGGACCGATTTCAGCAAAGGAAGAACAGCCCAAGACCTGCGTGGTAGAAGGAAGCTCGCTCCACAGACCGTTGCGAATTTCTGCGGCAGCGAACTCCGCAGAAAAAAACACCACCACCACATCGGGGGTACAGCCAAGTCTGTCCTTGAGCTCAAACGCCGCTTCCTTGGCGGCTTCGTGGGCGTCGTCTCCCGCGATCGACACCGTTGCAACATGACTACCGGACCACACCATCTTGGACTCCTTGGGGGCCCTGTAGGAACAAAGACACAGGGCACCAAAGTCATCGTACCACGGCGCTAGGTGCGTGAAAAGACGTGGGTTTTTTGGGTGCGGAAGTGTGGTTAGGGGCCGGTTGCGTAGAAGTAATTTAGGCACATCTCGTCCGTCGTCGATTCACCCCAGCCGACTGGACTTGCGGTGTTGTTATCGTAGACGCACGTAAGCTTGATCTGGGTGCCTTTGGGAAACGGCAGACCCTGGCTTCCATCGTAGAAATAGAACTGCTGCCAGTTGAAGTCCCAGCTTGGAATGTCGATAAGGCAAGTGTCAGCGGTTTCCACGCGCAGTCGTTTGCCAAGCTGGTGCGCATGCGGGGCCAGACCATAGATAAGTCCGTCCGATGGTGTCGTCATTGTTCCCACCACGGCGTAGTCTGTCGCGCCGGACGGAATCGAAAACGACGCATTGCGAACCGACAGCACGGTTGCTTTTTTGGCCACCGGCGTCTTGGCAAACTGGATCTTTACGCTGGTCTGATCGGGGCTCCATGCGCCGCCGTGGTGGTTGTCGTAGTGAATCTGCATCACCAGCACTTGGCCGGCAGCCAGCGTGATTCCGGTGTTGGTTGGATACTTGGTTGGGGGGCTTCCGGGGACCCAGCCGCCGATGGTTGATGCGGTCGAAATTCCTGGTCCCCCATAGCATGGCCAGCCGACTTCCGGAGTCTTGGCATCTTGCGCACTCGCCGTCGCTGCGTCCGCAGGATAGAGCAGCACATGGTGCACATTCTGTTTGGCCCCCGGTGTCACTTCATAGCCAATCACATCGCGGCTTGCGGCAAGCTTTGGATCAAGGACAAAGCAGTGATAATCGGTGGTCAGGTTGGCCGCCGGGGTATAGGAAGCCGCAGGGGACACCGTTGCATCGACCCAATCGAGCGTCACCACATTGGGAGTCATGTTGGGCGGCGCATCGGCAGGATTCCCAGCCGGCGATCCATCGGCGACCCAGGAATAAACCGTGTCGATGGCGTCTTGGCCGAGCGAGCGCGCGTTCTGAAACTTTTGGCAGTTGTCCGCGGGTTTCCACGGCGGCATCCTTCGCGCGACCACCGCGGAAGAGACCTGCGCCGCGTTTTGCAGCGCTTCATCGTAAGTGGTAAGCGGAAAGGGTCCGACTCCGCCGACCACATGGCACCCTTGACAGCTACGCTGCATGATCGGCTGGATGTCTTTGTAGTACGTCATGCCGGTTTTTTTCGTCACACCCGGCGGTGGTGGAACCGGCGGCAGGGTGTTGGTATGACTGTCGCCACAACCGGACAAAAGAGCGGGGACAGAGACAGCCAGAGAAGCAGCCAGAGAAGCAGCCAGAGAAACAGACAGAGAGACAGACTGAGAGACAGACCAAGCGGTGGAAACGTGCTGCGAGCGCGGGCGCGGCGAACCTGGAGAGATGCGGATCATCGGATGGGACTCCTACAGATGTGGTTGGCAAGGCACGGGTCCGCAGCGAAAGCGCGAGTGTCTGTCGTTTCCTGTTACGGAATTTGATGGAGCCACCCAGCCATCGGTCCTCCAATGAAGGCTGAGTTTCCGGAAGGAAACACGGTCCCCGCTTGCAGCCGCTGCGCCGTGTCCGTCTTGACGACCGAAAACGAACTTCCGTTCCATTTTAGGACCGTCCCGCCATCACCGACGACGTACATGTCGGAATGGTTTTTGCCAAAAATGTGTCGGAGGTGCTGGGTGGTTACCGTGTAGGGGGTCCGCGAGTTGGTGCCAGTTTGGTGACGGAAGAGGGTGCCATTTGATCCGGCGACCCAGATGTCTTGGCCCATGCCGCTGGCGCTCGGGGTGATCCAGATCGCGTAGCCAGTCTGTCCGGTGATCGGTGGGAAGTTGGCGTTGGCGATGCATGTGCTGGCACAGTCGTAGACGCGGGCGTCTTTGCCGACGGCCATGACGTTGATTCCCGCACAGGCGACGTCATACAAGGGAGAGCCTGTGATGATGCCGCCAGCGGTCCAGGACGATCCGTTAAAGCCCGTCATCTGACCGTTGGCTTCGGCTGCATCGTGTCCCACTGCAACGACCTGGTTTGCGCTGGCGCCGCAGATCCCGTACAGGTCCATGCTGGTGCCGCTGCTGGCCGCCGTCCAGATGTTGCTGGTGTAGGAATACACGCCGCCGCCGCTGCCGACCGCCCACGCCGTGGTCGTTCCGGTCGGTGCTGGGTCCACCCACACGGCATTGCCGACAAAACCGGCGCCCCCCAATCCGACTACTTTGCTGGTGCTGACAAAGTCGGTGGTGAGCGCGTAGGTCTTCCCATCGCTGCCCGCGCCGATTGCGAAGACGGTGCTCGGGGTGGTTTGGCTGCTTGCGCCGAGCGAGCGGACCACCGGGAGGATTTCGTCGAGCGAGTCAAACCACAGCGTTCCGTTCCATTTGCTACGCACCGCGCCCGTGCTGCCGCCGATTGCCCAGGCCGCATTCGACGAAAACGCCTGGACATCGGTGTTCATGCGCTTGGAAGGTGGCTCCGTCGGCGAAAGCAATGAAAAGCCGCCCGATCGACGCAGTGTCACCTTGTCGCCCACGACAAAGCCTGTGCCATCGCCAGCAAGTGATCCCGCGACAAGCCAAGCGGTGGTGCCGCTCGGCACGGCTGTTGCCGTCGAAGACGTAAGCTGAAACAGCGCACCCGAAGGACCGGATGCAAACACATTGCTCGCATTGCTGCCAAACACCGAATCCAGGTTGGTCGTGATGCCGGTCGGAAGCGGTGTCCATGCGGTGCCGTTCCAATATCGCGCGGTGCCCGACTCACCAACCACCCACAGATTCTGTTCATCGGGGCCCCAGATCGAACTGAGCGCCGCGGTGCCGCCGGGGCTTTGGTCAATCCACTTGGTGCCGTCCCACTTTTGCAAAAATCCTGCGCTGCCAGCGACGAAAATCTTGCCGCTTATTCCATAAATGGCGCGCAGACTTACGCCCGCTGGGATGGTGATCGGGACTTCGCTGAGGGTCTGGCTGAGCAAGCGGTAGACCCTGCGGTCTTCGATGAACCAGACATCGCTTGGCGACACGGAAAAAACGTCGACAAAGCCGGTTGTCGCGGCGCACGTCGTGACCGGGTTCCAGTACGTGCCGTTATAACGAGCGAGGCGGGTTTGGCTGATCGCCCAGATGTCACTTTCGCTGGTCCCGTGCAGCCGCTTGAGCGGTCCCATCGAGAGCGGCGCTTGGGTACAAAACATGCCGCTGCCGCTGCCGCTGGTGCACGCGAACGCGACCGCGCCTGTGCAGCTCGACGGCGTTCCGCCATCGCTGCCGCTGCTCATCGCGAGATCGAGCATCGTGGTGGCAATCGGTTCGCACTGGCGGGTCTGCGGGTTACAGACCTGATCGGATGGACAGCCGTAGCCGGGAGCTTCGCAGCTGAGGGGATTGGGCGTCTTATAGCCGATCCATAGGCTCTCGCAGCCGACGAGCAGTGCAGTGGACAAAAGCAGTGTTCCGCAGAGCTTCACGACGTGGCGCATGGTTTCCCCCCCAACCAAACAGCTTACTTTGTCGGCCAGGCGATCATCAGCGCGCCGCCGGCAGCAAGGCCCAGTCCGGCCCCGAGCAGTCCACCGCCCACGCTGCCGGTGTTGTAGAGGTAGTTGCACGGGGCGCCCGCAGGCGGGGCCGTCGTATCGCCGCATGTTCCGTTTTGGGACAGCGCGTTGGCCCCGAAGCCAGACAGCAAAAACCCCGAAACGACGAGCCCTCCACCGACGAGATATCGCCACAAGGGACGCGGCTGGGGCGGCTGATTGGTCTGCGGTGCCAGTGGCGTGCCGGTTCCCGCAGTAAGCGTTGCCGCGATCTGCCGAGTCTGTCCTTGCAACAGCTCAACGGGTTCGTCGTAGTCGGAATAGCCGGGCAGCCGCAGCTTCAGATTGTGGTGACCGACGAGCAGCGCCCGCTGGTACGGCGTCTCACCGCGGACTGACCCGTCGATGACCACCTGAGCCCCTGGCGGCGTGGAGCTTACGTCGAGCACGCCACGCGGATGGTTTTGGGCATCTCGCAAAAGCTCTCGTGACAGCAGCGCTGCCGCTTCCCGCATCGCTTTTTCTTGGCAGTTTCCACACGCGCGTTCACGCTGCGCAGCGACGCCACCACCGTCTACATCGAACCACTCGGCGCGAATTTTTCCGGCGGCCTGGTCGACGTGAACTCGCACCACTGCGCGCACACCCAAGTCCCGCGCCACGCTCTCTTGGCAGGCTGGGTCGCGCAGGCAGTCGGCAGGTCGGGATTTTTTCGCGCGCTCCAGTCGCTGCGTGGACAAAAGTGTCGCGCGCTCGCGCTTGGCCAGGCTAGACACGCTCTGTTCGACGATGCTGCGCTGACCTGGGTCCATGTCCGCCGGCTCGATCAAAAGAAGCCACTCGCTCGACAGACTGAGGATCGCGACCGCGGTTCCGCCCGCACCCGGCGTCAGGTGAAGCTGGGCCCGCAAAGACGGCAGCAGATCGAGCGGGTCCGACCGATAGGCGCTGTTTTTTATGATCAAGCGGAAGCGGTGGCTGGTTGGCAAAAGCAGCATCGGCCCTGACAGCGGCAGCATGCCGACCAAGTGATCGTCGACGTACAGCAGACTGCCGGGCGGCCCAAGAACATCGACTTCTGCGACGGGCTCGTGCAGCGCAGAAATCAGCCCGGTTAGCCTTGTTTTCGTCGTTTCATCGACCGATTCGCCCATTTCATCGAGATAGCGCCGATACAGATCCGCCGCCGCCGCGGTCCGTCCTTCTTGCTCTGCCAGCTTGCCAAGCTGGAGCGTGATCGCGGGCTGGTTTTCGATCCGCAGCGCTTGCTCGAGCAGCTTTTCCGCCTGGGCAGGGTCGTGCGCACTCCGGGCCTGTTCGGCTTGCGCAATCAGGTCGCGGACGCGGGTGCGCGCATCGATCTGCGCACGGGCCGGTTGGGCCGCACCCACAAGCAGCCAAGCGGCAAACAGACGCGACGCGACGTAGGGGAGGTTTGACATGGCACGGCCCTTTTGCGAGCCAACTTCATTTTCCTATGGCAGCGCGGCGGTCGGCAATCGCTAGGTTTGGCTTGTGCTACCTTTGCCGGCGATGGAACCGCTGGCTGGGCTGCGAACCGAAGCACAGATACATGGCTTTCCGACGGTGATTGACCTGCCGAAAGTGCGCGTTGCGGTCGTCGAAGGACCGGATGCCGGCAAACACTTCGACAGTGACGACGAGATGCTGGTGCGGATCGGCACCCGTGAAAACAACGGGCTGGTGCTGTCGGACAAAAGTGTCAGCGGCTACCACATGGAGATCACGGGCACCCAATCGGGCTGGCGTCTGCGCGACGTCGGCAGCACAAACGGTACATTTGTGGCCGGCATGCGGGTGTTCGATCTGGTGCTGCGATCGGGAACCGTGGTGGCGCTGGGGCGAAGCAAGCTGCGGGTCGATGCGATCCACGACGAGCCCGTGCGGGCGGCGCTGCATCCGGCGGGACGTTTTGGCGACATGGTGGGCCAGAGCGTGGTGATGCGGCGGCTGTTTTCGCGGATTGCGCAAGTGGCGCGTGCCAACTCGACGGTGCTGATCACGGGGGAGACGGGGACGGGCAAAGAAGCGGTCGCCGAGGCGCTGGTGCAAGCGTCACTGCGCGCGAGTGCGCCGTTTGTGGTCATTGATTGTTCGGCGCTACCGCACAATCTGATCGAAAGTGAGCTGTTTGGTCACACAAAAGGTGCGTTTACCGGCGCGGTCAGCGACTATCGCGGGGCGTTTGAGCGCGCCGACGGCGGGACGATCTTTCTCGATGAAATTGGCGAGCTGCCGCTCGATCTGCAGCCGAAGCTTCTGCGGGTGCTCGAGCGACGTGAAGTGCGACGGATTGGCGCCGAGCGGACGCGATCGACCGATGTGCGGGTGATTGCGGCGACGAACCGAGTGCTCGCAACCGAAGTCAATGAACGTCGTTTCCGTCAGGATCTCTACTATCGGCTGTCGGTGGTAAACGTTCACATTCCGCCGCTGCGCGATCGCCGTGAAGACATACCGCTGCTCATCGCGCATTTTTACGATCGGCTCGCCGATGCTCATCGTGGTCCATCGCTCGGCGAAGTCACCCAGCGGCTGTGCGACAACGACTACACCTGGCCTGGCAACGTCCGAGAGCTGCGCAATGCCGTCGAGCGGGCGTTTCATGTGCCCGACGAAGATCCGTTTTTTGCCGGTGGCACGCCGCTGCGAGCCGATGCGTCGTCAGAAGCGGTCCACGTCGATCTGGCGGTGCCGTTTAAGACCGCCAAGCAGAAGCTGATTGATGCGTTTGAAAAGGAATATCTGCAAGCGATGCTCAAAGCGACGCGCGGCAACATTTCCGAGGCAGCACGACGCGCGCAGATCGATCGGATGCATCTTTACAAGCTGATCACCCAGCATCACCTAAACGGCGAGTAGGTCCGTCAAGCGATGTCGTCGGTGACGAAGGCCGGCGATGAAGGCCGGCAAGGGGTCGCTACTTTTCGTAGGGCAGGGGGCTTTGGCCGTCCCAAAGCGACGCGGGGATTTTGCTGCCGCGTTCGATGCGTTCGGCGTCGCTGCAGCGGTTTAAAAGGTTCGGTTCCGTCTGCGGTGTGCCCATAAAGCACGGGCCTTCCGCCAGATCGCCTTTTTGCACGCCGCCATCGCCAGTCAACGCCGGGTCGTCGTCTTCGATGAAGTTGTTGGCGTCGGCGCAGCGAAGCTGGCTGGCAAACAGCAAGAGCGTCCCGATAAGCAGCGCACCACCGATTCGCGGGGATAGGTTTTGCACAAGCCTACGCGGCATCACTGGGCCTCACAGTATTTGCGTCGGCAGACACCGCTTGAGCAGGTTCCGGTGGGACACTGCTGGCAGCTGAGTGCGCCTTGGCTGACGTTGTGCTCGAAGAAGCAGTGGCAGGGTTCGCCGGGGGCGTACACGGTCATCGGCGCGCCATCGCTGGTCTTGGTGACGCGCATCGCGCACTGCGGAATGAAACCGCTTTGGACCTGCAAAAGCTGCGAGTCTTGACCACCAACCTGCGTTTTGCCGAGGAAGATGTTAGCCAGACGCGCGCCTTTTTTCGACAGCGGCTGGCCGGGGTTTCCGGGGTCTTGCCGCAAGATCGTGTGAAGAAAACCCCACAGCGGATAATGTCCGTCGCGCACGCTCTGTTTGTCATACGTGGTCGATCGGCGGTCGGGGAAAAACGCGCCTTTTTGACCAATGGCCTGGAACCCGAGCGGGCGCAGCTCGGCGCGACGGCGATCGGCAACCGTGGTGGGCACGATGCCGATGCCTTGGGTACCGTCGTTGTAGATGATGTTGATCAGATCGTCGATCGAGCCGGCGGTTGTGCCTTTCCAGCGACTGTTCGCCAGCTTGATCCGGCCACCGACGAGCAGCGTGCCTGCGTCCTGGGTGCCCAAGTGGCCAATCGCCGCGTCGTTCATCCACGGCTTGATCTTGGCGGCAGCACCGGCACCAAAAACAAAGTGGGCTTCTTCGGCCTGGATCGCTGATTCCGTCGCCGATCGGAGCATCGCCAGCGAGTACGACGATACAGGCCCCGCCGTATCGATGATTCCCGTCGGTGCCGTTTGCGTGTAGCTCGGACAGCTCCGCGGAAAGACATCCGACAGCACGATGTCAATCTTGTTGCCGGTGGTGTCGAGGTCGCACTCTTTTGGCGCGGTGTCGCGTGGGTCCAGCGTAAAGAACATCGCCTTGCCGCGCATGCATGCATCCGACGCGCACGATCCGGGCAAGGTGTCTTTTACGAGCGACTCCAGCGCCGTGCAGCTTGGGCGGATCTGATAGATGACGGTGGTTCGCTGCGCATCGGTGCGCTGGAGCAGGCTGGCCACTTTTTCGACCAGCGGCTCCGCAGAGGGCGTCGCGGTCAGATAGGTGGGTTCGGGCAGCGTACTGCACTGGAGCGCGAAGGCCCGTCCCGGCAGAGCCGCAGCGGCGACGAACAAGAGCACGGAGAGGTGCCTGACCGACATGTCGCGCAGCCTAGCACAAGGGCGACAAGTTCAAGCAGTTTTCACGGACTCAACTGTACGGAAGGTCCGGTGCGTGGGCCCAATGTAGCTGCCGGGGATGACAAGCGGTGTGCAGACTCGTCGACAAAACCAGGAAGGTCGCCAGTGCGCAACAGCGGCTCGCGGACGGTCGATAACCATGGTCGAGACAGTGGGTAACTTTGCCTGTGACCCGTTTCCGAAGAAAAAAGCTCCAAGTCGGCTCTCCTTCGTCGATGGCGCAGGCGTGATAAGCTGCAAACGAGGCAAATAGAAGATGGCGGCTTCCAGCAAGACCCGGCCCTATATTTCCAGCCGTTTTGTGCTCGAACTCGACGATTCTGGCTCGGGCCAGTACATGGGCACGCTCCAGTCCATCGAGGGCGGAACCTTCAAGTCCGAAGTTCTCGAAGAGAAAGTCGGCGGTAGCGGCGCGGTGACCAAGTATCCGGGTCGGCCCAAGTTCGAGGACGTGACGATCCAAGTCGGTATGACGATGGCGCCGCGGTTTTGGCGCTGGCTGGCAAAGAGCTTCACGTATGACGCCCAGCGCGTCGACGGATCGCTCGTCGCACTCGACTTTGACAACCGCGAAAGATGGCGTCGTCGCTTCAGCGGGGCGTTGATTCGCGAAGTCACCATCCCAACGCTCGACGGTGCGGCCAAAGAACCCGCTTATCTGACCGTCAAGTTTGCCGTCGAGACGATCAAAGAAGAGCAGTCGGGAAACAACAAATATCCCGGCGAGCAGCAGTACAAAGATGAATGGGAGCGGCAGCGCATGTGGCTCCCGTCGATGTTCACGTTCAAGGTCGACGGCATCAGCCGCGATCCAGCTGAGACGTGCAAGATCGATTCGTTTTCGATCAAGCAAGAGATCATCGAAAACCCGATTGGCAAGTTCCTCGAAAACCAGAAGGAACCCGGTCGCGTCGAGTTTCCGACGATTGGCGTGACGATTCTTCAGCGTGACGCCGGGCCGTGGATGAAGTGGTGGGATGCGCTGGTTCGCGAGGGCAAACACGTTCTGAGCCAGCAGCACACCGGCCACATTTGGTTTCTTCCGCGCGACGCGGTCGGCTCGGGTCAGCTTCAGCGCAAGCCGCTGCTCACACTCGATCTGTTTGGCGTGACGATTTTGGGACTTGGTCCGGTCAAGCACGACTCGAAGCAGAACCAGCTTCAGAAGGTCAAGCTCGACCTCGCCTGCGAGCGCATCGATCTCAAGGGCGGCGAAGGCACCGTCTGATTGTTCCTTTCGGCACTGTACTTCTCGACTCCAATTACGGCCTAGAAGTCAGCTAGTATGGGCAGAAGCTCTCTGCCTGGCTTTTTATGGCGCGCCGCAAACTGACCAACATCGGAAACTATCGCCTCGTGCGCGAGATTGGTCGCGGCGGCATGGGCACCGTCTACGAAGCCGAGCACGAGCGGGTCAAAAATCGCGTCGCGATCAAAGTCCTGCACCCCGAATACTGCAAAGATCCGCAGATTGTCGCCCGTTTCCGTCAGGAACCGATGGCGGCGAACTTGACCCGGCACGCTGGCATCACTCACGTCTTTGAAAGCGATGTCCTGCCCGACGGGACGCCGTATCTGGTGATGGAGTTTCTCGACGGTCAGTCGCTGCGGATGCGGCTGCGCAAAGCCCGCGGCGGTCTGCCGCAGCTTCAGGTGATTCGTTTTGCCCGGCAGCTTGCCGACGCACTTGGAGCGGCGCACAGCAAGAAAATCATCCACCGCGACATCAAGCCGGAAAACATCATGCTGGTGCGCGACGACGCAGTGCCGGGTGGCGAGCGGGCCAAAGTGCTCGATTTTGGCATTGCGGTGGTCGCTGAAGACGCCTCGCTGTCGATGTCGTCTTCGTCGAACACGCAGATCAAAACCAGTCCGTTTGCGTCGCTTTTGGGTACGGCCATCTACATGGCGCCCGAGCAGTGTCTTGAAAGTGGGCGGGCCGTCGTCGACGAAAAAACCGACGTCTATGGGCTCGGGATTGTGATCTACGAATCGCTGTGCGGTCAGGCCCCGTTTGTCGCGCCCGAAATGGTCAGCGTCATGCACAAGCACATCTCGGAGCCACCGCCCGCGCTGTCGCTTTTGCGCGCCGATGTCCGTCCCGAGCTGGAGTCGCTGGTGATGCGCATGCTCGCCAAGTCGGGCAGTGAACGTCCGTCGATGCGCGAGGTATCGGCGCAGCTTCAATCGATCGAACTGGCGGAAGCGGACCCGTCGGTGGGTCTATCGGTGCCGCCACCGCCCAGCTCGATGGGTTCGCGGCTGTGGCTTGGGCTTGTGCTGCTTTTTGTGCTGGCCGGGGCGGGCACTTTGTTTTTCTTTGGTCGGGCGTCGTCGGGGACAGTGACGTGGCGAATTGATAGCAGTCCATCGGGGGCAGAGCTTGTGAATGCCGCCGGTGAAGTGATTGGCAAGACGCCGTACCGGCACGGTCCCAAGCGCGACGTCGGCAAGCTGGCGGTGATGCTGCGGCTCCCCGGCTACTTTCCCGAGACGGTGACGCTCGATTACGAGCACGACAGCAAACAGCTTGTGCAGCTACGGAAGAAGCCTCCGCAGTAAAAGGAATTCCATGCAAACGACTGGGTTGCGAGGGCTGGGCGTCGTCGCTGCGATCGCCTTTTTAGGGATTTCGGGCTCACATGCCCAGGTGCCGGTGCGCCGCTCGCCGATCGATTCGGTGTATTCGCCGGGAATGGGCGTTGCCGACGGCGCGGAACCTTGGGCGGTGACGCTAAACCCGGCGTCGCTCGGCGGGCTGCGCGGCCACACTTTTGGTCTGCGTCACAGCGAGCTCACGTCCCAGATCCCGTGGTCGGGTCGCGGCACCGGGGCGTATTTTGCGTCGCCACTGCCGTATCTTTCGGCGTTCAAAGTCGGTGGGGGTCTGGAAGTGTTGCGACCCCATGACGACCTAAGCATCTTGGGCAAGCTGACGGTGGCGATGGCGTACCAGCCGGTGTGGTGGGCGTCGGTCGGGCTTCTGTATGGGCATACGTTTGGCAAGCCAGGGGATCGCAGCTACGCCGGGCTCGATACGGTTTCTTTTGGTCTGCACCTGCGCGGCAATCGGCGGCTCGCGTTTGGCGCGATGTTCCACGATCTGAATGCGCCGAAACCGACGGACCCCGCCTGGCTGCCGCAGGTTTCACGCAGCTATGAACTGGAAGCGCTGCTTCAGCCGCTGGGCGATTCGCGCTGGGACATTGGACTTGGCGTGCGCATAGGTGAAGCCACGCCAGAGCTCAGCCCGCGACT
Source organism: Pseudomonadota bacterium (assembly GCA_035340095.1). GTDB lineage: Bacteria > Myxococcota_A > Polyangia > Palsa-1104 > JAEUJZ01 > JAEUKA01. The sequence continues at coordinate 31,365 of DAORGN010000024.1, forward strand.
GCGACTGTGGGTTCGTCCGACGGCGGGTCTTGGGATCGGCATCGAAGGCAGCTCGGTCATCATTCCCGGCAGTGGCGATCCGGTGGCCTATCGCATCGGGTTCGGGCTTGGCATTGATTTTTCTCGCATCGGCGTGTCGGTGTTTCAGCTGGCCGGGTACGGTTCTGATGCGCCTTTGGCCTATCACGGTGGTTCCGTCGCGGTGCGCATGTCCCAAGAACGCTATCCGGCGCTGTGGTCGGGTCCGCGACAGGTGCTGCGGCTGCACTTGGGGGAAGTCAGCGATCGGGCGCTGCTCAAGCTGCTTCTGGCACTGCGAGATCAAAAACAAAGCCAGCAGATCGAAGGCGTGCTGGTGATCGTAAGCGGCGTTTCCGGAAGCTGGGCGACGGCGTATGAGCTGCGTCAGGCGCTCGTCGAGCTGCGCAAAGCGGGCAAGCGGGTCATTGCCTATGGCGCCGATCTGGGGACGCGCGAATACTACATTGCCTCGGCGGCAGACGAGATTTTGCTCGATCCGGTCGGGCTCGTGCGGCTGTCCGGCATTGCGCAGGGCACCACTCATTATCGCGAAGCGCTGCTTCGTCTGGGGATTCGCGCCGATCTGGTGCGGATTGGTCGCTTCAAAGCGTCGCCGGAGAGTTTTACGCGCGACGGACCGACGGAACTGACCCGGCTTCAGCGGCAGTCGGTCGTCGATGATCTGTCGCAGCGGGTGCTGGGCGAAATTGCCGAGTCCCGCCACCTGCCGCTCGGCGATGTCGAACGCCTGGTCGAACGCGGTCAGCAGCTGCCACAGCTGGCAAAGTCGGCCCGGCTTGTCGACGCGATCGCCAGCCAAGAAGAACTGCAAAAGCGGCTCGTGCAGCTTTACGGTCCGTCGGTGCGTGTCGCGAACTTGCCGCGTGAGCCGCGATCGCCAAGTGCTCGTCCACACGGCGTCGCGGTGATTGAAGTGAGCGGCGACTTGACCGACGGCCAGTCGTTTGCGCTGCCCTATGTCGACTTTCGTACCGTCGGTGCACAGTCGCTGTCGGCGGCGATTGAGCGTGCAGCGCAAGATCCTCGAATCGAAGCAGTGGTGCTGCGCGTCGACAGCCCTGGTGGCTCGGCGCTCGCTGCCGATATGTTGGCGCGTCAGATCAAGCAGCTTGCGCAGCAAAAGCCGGTGATCTGTTCGTTTGGCGATCTGGCGGCGTCGGGTGGGTACTATCTGTCGGCGCCGTGTCGGGAAATTTTTGCCGATCCGCTGACCATCACCGGATCGATCGGCATCTTTGGCGGCAAAGTCGATGTAAGCGGTCTTTTGGCCAAGTTTGGCGTCGAGCGAGCGCGTTACACAAGCGGGCCACACGCCGACATGGAAAGCCCGTTTCGTGCCTACAGCGACGAAGAACGCGAGCTTTTGCGGGAACGGCTTCAGGCTGGATATGACCGATTCCTCGATGTCGTCGAATCGGGGCGCAAGCTGTCGCGCAAAGAGCTGGAGCCGTTGGCCGAAGGTCGGGTGTTCAGCGGCGGTCAAGCGGCGGCGGGGCGTCTGGTCGACAAGCTGGGCGGGCTGGCCGATGCGGTGGCGCGGGCCCGTGAGCTTGCGGGACTAGCGGGTGAAAACGATGCGGCGGTGATCTTTTTGCCCGATCGACCGCGATCGCTGCTGCGGGAACTGGTCGACGTTGCCGGCGGTCTGACGCAGGAATCGACCCAGCTTCTGCCGGGGCCACTGCGCGAGCTGATTCGGCTTGTGCCGCCTATGCTGTGGGCGCTGTCCTTCGATGGGTCGGATGTGCTTTTGCGGCTCGACGAGGAGCCCGTCAAACCCTAAGCCTGGCCCGTCGCGAGCTTGCGCAGAACCGCTTCGATGATCGCCGCTTCGCTTCGTTCGGACGGCGCGATCGACGGGGGTTCGGGCGGGCGCGGAATGCCGAGTCGCTGCGCGAGCTGATCCAGCTTTTTGGCTTCGGGCGGTGGCAGCGGCACCACTTCGCCAATCGCGCGCGCGGCGTGAATGATCTTTGCCGAGTGCTCGACCGCTTCCATTCGCTGCCAGGCTTCTTCGACGGTGCGACCCATCGTCAGGGCACCATGTCGGTGCATCACGATCGCGTTGGCCTTGCGCACATACGGTCGCAGCGATTCGGGCACTTCGCTTGTCGTCGGGGTTGAATAAGGCGCCGTCGGCACCGAGCCAAGCAAAAGACAAGTCTCGCTGAGCACACAGTCGGTCAATGACACCCCAGCGAGCGCGAGCGCCACCGTGATCGGCGGGTGGGCATGAACCACAGCGGCTACATCGGGTCGCTCGGCGTAGACCAGCGCGTGCATCGCAAATTCCGACGACGGATTGTGCGCGCCACGGAGCCTGCGGCCCTGGAGATCGGTGACAATCAGCTCGTCGGGTAAAATGAAGCCTTTGTGAAATCCCGACGGCGTGACCAGCACTCGTTCATCATCGAGCCGCAGCGACACATTGCCGTCCCCCGCTGCGATCAGGCCTTTTTGATACAGCCGCTGACAGACGAGCGCGAGCCGCTCACGCAGCGCTGGCTCTTTGGCGGGTTTCGATCCAGACATCACCATGCGCCTCTAGGCGAGCAGGTGCCGCTCGATTTCCTGCACCATGCCGCGCAGCTGGGGATCGGTGTCGAGCAGCGCTTCGACTTTGCGACACGCCGACATCACCGTCGTGTGATCTTTGCCGCCAAACTTGAGCCCCAGTTCGGGAAAGCTGGCTTTGCAGAGCTTGCGGGCCAGATACATCGCGACTTGCCGTGGCTTTGTCACCGACGACAAACGGCTCGAACCTTTGAGATCGGCGATCTTGACCCCGAAATAGCTCGCGACTTCGCGCTGCACCGCTTCGACGTTTAGGTGCGCCGCCGACTGGGTCAAAAAGTTGCGCAGCGTGTCTTGGGCAAACTCGATGGTGATCGGACGCTGCTGAAGCGATGCAAACGCCGCGACGCGAATCAGAAGCCCTTCGAGCTCGCGCACGTTCGACTTGATGTGGGTCGCCAAAAACAGCGCCACTTCGTCGGACAGCGCGATCTGATCCAGCTC
>DAORGN010000025.1:0-34237 GCA_035340095.1 Pseudomonadota bacterium
GCGCCCGATCTGCGGCTATGAAAGCATACAACCACCTTTCATTTCAAGGGGTTATCGCGATCGGGGTGCAGGCCGGGCTTGGGAGGTTAAGTTCTCGACGCGGAGTGGACACAGAAAACCAGCGCACAGCGAAGGTTTTGGCCAGCCAGCGCGAAATTTTTTTCGCGAAAATTTGACTTACTTGCTGGCCGGGGAAAGGTCGCGCAGCAAAAATGGCAGGCTGACTTCCGCCCGCTGGCGCAGCGAATCCCAGGTGTCCATTGCCGTCGCTGTCGACTTGAAAAACTGAACTTTGCTCAGGTAACCGGTTGCTGACAGCGCCGACCGCAGCGTAGTTTCGTGGACTTGGGCCTGCGGGTGATCGATGTCCGCGTAGTCAAATGCCAGCCGCTCGATCCGCCCCGAAATATCCGTCGCCATCAGCTTCAAATACGGCGAGTTCACAAGCTGCGGATCGCCCCAGCCGAAGCGGCCCGACTGGCTCATCGCGCGCAGAAACCGCTTTTTGTCATCTTTCCAGACCAGGCCCATCACCAGCGGCCCCGCGATATCAACCCCGAGCAGCGCCCGCGACGCAGTCACCCGCAGCGTCTTGTCGACCTGTGGCATAAGACCGTCGGTGAGCCAGCGCGAAAAAGCATCGCCGCGGGGATCGATTTCCGGATAAGCAGGATCGCGATAGCTGGTCAGCGCTGACAGTCGGGCTTGCGAGTCCGACGGTGACGAAACAAATACACCGACGATGCGTGGTAGCTTGCCGGCCTGCGAAAGCCGTTCGAACAGCCGTGCATAACCGCCCCGGACCACTGCATCTTTCCCATCGAGCACATAGAGCACCGGATAGCGCGTCGTCGCCGCTTGCGCATAACCGGGTGGCAGATAGACAAGCACTTCGGGCCGAGGCTGACCTTCGGGAGCGTCGGGCCCAGACAGTCGACGCAGCCGCGCGCCCGGTTCCAAATAGCCCGGCGCATACGCCACCGAGTTCAACTCTCCCGCGTTGCCCCCGAGGATGTTCGCCGGATTGGGCGGCAGATACGAGCCGTCCCACACCACCTCGGGATTCTGCGGATCGGGATAGCGCTGGCCATGCAAATCAAAGCGATATTCGAGCCGCGCGCCGCTCGCCCGCTTGCCCAGGTACGCCACCGTCCCGTCGAGAACAAAGGTCAGAGGGTCGGCGTCGGTGCGCCAGCCATTGAAATCGCCAACCAGCGACAGCGACGGCCAGTCCACCGCCCCCAGATGCCAAAACGACAGCCCCCGAAGCTCACCGAAGCTTACCGGCAGAGGCAGATCGGTCCCAAGCGCCCGCAGCGCGTCGCCAAGCCCGATTCCTTTGGCGTGCTGTTCGGCGCGGGTCAGCTGGTCGCTTTTGCGCAAGGCGCCAATGATGATCTGCGCTTCCGGACTTTGGCCGTCAGCCGCGTCATCGGAAAAATCAACGTGCAGCGTCTGATTTTGCGGCGAAAAAACCACTTCATAGCGCGCCGGCAGCGGCAGCGCGACCCGGATCGTCCCCCCCGCCGCTTGGTCTTTGGCGACGGAAAGTTGCGCAGGCACCGGCGCGGCTTTGGCAGCTTGCGGACTTCCATACGTGCTAAGCAGCGACGGAACATAGACTTGCATCTCGATCGTCTCGCCGGGCAACGTGACCACCCCGCGGTAGTTCTGTCCGTCCCACGAAAGCTCGGCGGGGGCATCGCTGCGACCCCACCCGTTAAAGCTACCGTGCAGTCGCACCGTCGGGCCGAAATAACCGTCACTGCCCCCGCAGCCACTTATCGCCCCAAGCCCCAGCGACGCAGCCCCGAGCCAACCAGCCATCCAGAACCTGCGCCAAGGCGCCACACCGTTCGACCGTGAGCGAGTCATGAGGCCGTATATTCCGCGTCGCTACGGAGTGTCAAGCGCCGGACCTTGGGTTGGGGCCTGCATTGACGGAAAGCCATGGGGCGTTCTACTCTCAATGGCCATATGTTTGCGCGCAGACAAGCGCCTAGATCGATTGGCAAATTGGGCGCCGCGGGCCGGGTGCTGGCTTTGGCCGGACTGCTCGTGGGAGCCAGTCACGTCGAGCGATCGCAGGCGAAGCCTCCAGATCCCGATCCGCTGCCCTGGCCGACGATTGCGGTCAAAGACATCCGGCCAGGGATGGTCGGTTATGGACTGACGGTGTTTTCTGGCACAAAACCCGAACGCTTCCCGGTGCGGGTCGTCGGTGTGCTGCCAAAACACACGAGCCTGATGGACATCATTCTCGTCGAAAGTGACGATCCGCGACTGAAACACTCCGGAATCGTCGCGGGAATGTCGGGTTCGCCGATCTATTTCGACGGCAAGCTCGCGGGGGCACTGTCGCTGGGCTGGGCGTTTTCCAAAGACGCGCTCGGTGGCGTGACGCCCATCGAATACATGGCTGCCGATCTAAAACGTCCGCAGCGAGGCCGCGACCACAATCACATCGCGCGCCGCTCGACGGATGCGACACGGCAAAACAATCCGATCGAAGCGCTGCACCACGAAATCCCGGTTTTGGCCCAGCTGGCCCCAGGTGATACACTGCAACCAGCGACGGTGCCACTGCTGGTTTCCGGACTTGGACCCCAGAGCCTGGATCTTCTGCGCAGCGCGTTTTTGCCGTATGGAATTACGGTCATGCAAGGTGGCGGCTCAGCGACGGCAAACGCAGCGGCACCACGGAATTTCGAACCAGGCAGCGCCATTGCCGTCGAGCTGGTCCGCGGCGATGTCGCCATGCAGTCGATCGGCACCGTCACCGCGATCGCCGGAAACCGGGTGCTCGCGTTTGGACATCCGATGCTCAATGCCGGTGAGACTTATTTTCCCGTCGCTACTGCCGAAATCACGAGCTTTATGCCATCGCTGATTTCGAGTTTTAAGTTTGGCCACTCGCTGGCGACGGTCGGCTCGCTGATTCAAGATCGCTCAGCGGGGATCATTGCCGACACGTCGCTGCCAGCCCAGACGCTGCCGGTGACTTTTTCGATCCATCCCGTTGGCCAGCCCAGTCGGACGCTGCGCACCGAGATGATTCGGCATCGGCTCTTGACGCCTGTTCTCGTCGGAGTGGTCGCAAGCCAAGCAGTCAGTGTCACCGCTTCGGATGTGGCCGATGCGGTGGTGCGGATTGATTCGACACTGAAAGTGGCCGGTTTTGCGCCGCTCAAACAGACCGACTATCTGCTCGCGTCCGACGGCTTTTCAGGAAAAATGCTGGCGAACTCGACGGGGATAAGACAGCTCCAAGAAGTGCTCGGCAATCCGATCGAGCCAGTCAAAGTCGAATCACTCGATATCAGCGTCGAGCTGATCTACAAACCGCAGGCTGCCGACGTGGTGTCTTTTTCGCTGCCGTCGGATGAGCTGGAGCCGGCACAAACGGTGCCGCTGCGCGTGCTTCTGCGTCCGTTCGGGAAGCCCGTCGAGTTTGTGACGATTCCCGTCGAGATTCCCCGCGCGCTGGCCGGTCAAACCGTCAAGATCGAAGTCCAGGCCGGTCCGCAAGTGAAACCCGAGCTGGCCTCGCCTGACAGCATCGGGGATTTCATCGAAAACCTGCGCAAAGGCTACTCGGGCAAGTCGCTCGTCGTCACGCTCAATTCGACAGACGAAGGCGTGGCGCTGCGTGGACGGCTGGTGCCAAGCCTGCCGGCGTCGGTGATGGCGACGCTGCGGCCTGGATCAAACAGTCGACGTGGTGAAGTCCAAAAGCGCCTGTATCGCACGGTCCACGACGTCGACTGGGTGGTGCAAGGCAAACAAGAGCTGACGATACAGATCAAAGAACTTCGGGAAGATACGCGGAGCACGCCGTGAAAACACGATCCCCACTGATTTTTGCGGCCACTTTCGCCTGGCTTGCGATGGCCGGTGTTCCAGAGCCAGCCTCGGCGGGCGGCACGCGCAGCATCCGCGTGACGACCTATCAGGAATTTGCCGAAGGCCAAGATCAGGGCGTGCTCATCACCTCGCAGGGGGATGTGCAAAGCGGCTGGTCGACGACAAAAACCGATCTCCCTCAGGTCGGCGATGACGCCATTCGGACGATGGTTGCAGCGCCCGATCGCACGATTTACATCGGCACCGGCGGGGAATCGCCGAATGTACACATCTATCAAGCCGGAAAGCTGCGCAAACTGGCCAAGCTGCCGACGACGACTTGGGTAAGTGCGCTCGCCGTTCGGGCAACACCGACGGGAAATCATGTTCTTGCAGCGACGGTAGCGGATGGTCGGATTTTCGACATCGCGGAAGACGGCAAAGTCGAGCTATGGGCCACCGTCGAAGCCGATCACATTTGGGCGATCCAGCGAGAGGGCAACCAGACGATCGTCGCCACAGCCCCCGGACGCCTGCTTTTGATCCAAGATACGGACTGTGGTCCGACGGCAAAGCTTGGTGCCAATCAGAAAACCAAGAGCAAGATCCTGTTCGAAAGTCCGGCGCGGCACTTTCTCTCGCTCGCAAAGGGCGAACCCGGCGTCTATTACGTTGGCACCAGCGACGAAGCGATCCTGTATCGCATCACGCTGGACAAAGAGGGCCGCGCGACCGCTCGTGCCACCCACGACTTTGCCGGCAATGAAGTCCGAGCCGTCGCTGCCAAAGACGGAAAAATTTTCGTCGCCGTCAATGACATGCAGCGCGGTGATACCCAGCTTCGCGGCACCAAGCTCACCGTGCCCGCAGCGGGAACTGCACCCGGCGTAAAGCCAGCCCCACCGTCGGGAACCACCGCTCCACCGTCGACAAGCCCGGTCGAAAAGAAAGGCCGCGGTGGACTGTTTCGCATCGACGAAGCCGGTCGAGTCGAGCAGCTCCACGCCATCAGCGATGGATTTTTCAATGATTTGGCCGTCGATGAAGATGGCAGCGTACTCGCGGCTGCATCGACGCCTGGTGGTCGAGGCCGGGTCTATCGAGCCCTGCCAGATCGCACAGTCATGACTGCGCTTGAGTTCAAAGAAAGTGATGTGCTCGCGCTTGCTTGGAGCCAGACCGAGCGGATCGTCGGCACCGGCAGCGCCGCTGGCCTGTTCCAAGTTCAGACGAAGCCAGCGACGGGTGCGTCCTATCAAAGCAAAGTCCTTGATGCGACGGCGATCGCTCGCTTTGGTGCGCTGCGTTTTTTGGCGGAAGGCGTCCGCGTCGAAACACGCAGCGGCAATGTGCAAAAACCGGATGCTGCGTGGAGCGCCTGGCAGCCGCTCGCCAAGGTCGCCCGGGTCGCGCTGACTGGTGAACAGACGGGGGAAATCGGATCTCCGCCGGGTCGCTATCTGCAAGTCCGCTTTCTCTTCGCCGAAAAGAGCGTCCTCAAAGACTTCTCGGTCTACTATCAGCCGCTCAACCAGCGCCCTCGGCTGACCGACGTTACCATCGGTGAAGATCCGCTGTCGCGGCTCGCCAAAGGGGTAAAGCCAAGCTATCTGCGGCCCAAGTCGCCGATCGTCAAAATTCGCTGGAAAGTCGAAAATCCCGACGAGGACGACCTAAACTACCGGGTGTTCATCCGCCGCATCCAAAGCACGCCTGCGGCGCCGGGAGGTCCGGCAGGTGACGTCGGCTTTTTGCGGATTTCGGGCGTCGATCCCCTGACCCGCACCGAGCTGGATTTGAACACCGAGACAGTGGGCGATGGACTTTATGAAGTCAAAGTGACGGTCTCCGATGAGCGCAGCAACCAAACCGACCTCGCGCTCACGCATGAGCTAAGCTCGCCGCCGTTTCTTATCGACAACAGGCGACCCGAGTGGCTCGACGTGCGCTTCGATGCGACAAGCCAACTGGTGTCGGCGCGGATCACAGACAGCGCATCCCCGATCACCGACTTGTCGCTATCGATCGACGGTGGGGATTTCCAACCGCTGACCAGCCGAGACGGAATCCTCGATAGCCCAAGCGAAGAGATCGAATACAAGCTGGCGCGGCTTTCGCCGGGGGCACATACGCTGCTGTTGCGTGGCAGCGATGCCGCTGACAACGTCGCGACAACCCAGCTAGTTATCCAATCAAAATGAGGACTGGCCTGTGATATATTCGTGCTGCAAAAGTGACTAGTCCTTGGGGAGAAGATTCCTGTGCCAAGTGTTAGCTATGCGCTCCGGTTCATCTCGGGCAAGTATCAAGGTGGCGAATTTCCGCTGCACAAGGGCCGCGAGATCGTTATCGGTCGATCGAGCGAACTGGAAATGGTCCTCATCGAGGACATGGTGTCGCGTCGCCATGCAGCCATCACGATAAACGGTGATGAGCTGACGATTGCTGACGTTGGCTCAACCAACGGCACGTTCGTCAACGGTGAGAAGATCAAGCGGGCTCGGCTCAAGGAAGGCGACCGCATTCTGATCGGCACGTCGATCATGAAGGTTGTCACCGTCGACAGCAACATGACCGAAGCCGAGGCCAAGAGCCAACTGGAAAAGCGCGGTCAGCAGCAGATGCAAAAGACGTCGGCAGCGACGCGCGCAATGACCGGCAACATCGAGGAGATTCCGCTCCCCGACTTGCTCCAGCTGTTTTCGACGTCGAAGCGCACCGGCGTGCTGACTGTGAATGGACCGAACAGCTCCACGGGCCAGATTTACCTGCGCAAAGGCCAGCTCTACTACGCTTCTATCGACGATTCCTACGAGATGAAGCCAGAGAAGGCCGCGTATCGAATCCTGACCTGGGACAAGGGCACTTTCGAGCTGGACTCGACGGAGGAAAAGACATTCCTCGAAGAGATCAAAGACTCGACCGAAGGCCTGCTGATGGAAGCGATGCGGATCGTCGACGAAATGCAACGTCTCGATCCCGATCTGCCAGCACGCTCGGCCCAGTTGGTCATTCCCAAGCCGCTGGTTCCGTCGCTGGGTGAGCTGTCCAAAGACCAGCTCGAGGTCTTCCAAGTCATCCTGAACGGCGCCACCACGCAAGGCGTACTCGACAAGAGCCGCCAAGCCGACTGCGACGCAGCCCAAGTGCTGGTTGACCTTATCAAAAAAGAGTACGTCGTCGCCCGTACCTAAACTCCCTCCGCTTCCGCTCGTCCTCCGAGCAACCGGTTTCTCAACAAGCAGATTTTCTTTTCCCCAAAATGATAAGATGCAGTGGTGAAGACCATCGTCGCTGCATTCCATCCGACTCCCCCAAGCGAGCTTCATCAAGGACTGCTGCATCGCCATGACATTCGGCTGCTCCATGTGAGCACGCTGCCGGATCTGGTCGATCGTTTGGGCAAAGGCGCAGACCTGTGTCTGCTCGGACCGCAGCTCGCGGACTGTGGAGCCGCGACGGCAAGCCAGACGCTGCGGAGCCATCGTCGAGGGCATCCGATTCCGATCATCTTCATTCACACCGGAACCGCCCACGCGGTGGCTCTGCCGCCCGGACTGTTCGATGAAGTGATTGAGTGGCCGGCACAGCAGAGCCACCTGCCGACACTGCTCGCTCGCTATCTCGGCGTTGCAGCGCGCGCATCCGAACGCCTGCCGCTCAAGGTCCATGTCTATCAGGGCACATCTGGGACCGCGACCAACCATCCTGATGCATTCCTCGGTTCGTCGATAGACATCAGCATGGAAGGACTGCTGCTGCGGACAAGCCGCGACGTTGGCGTCGGTGACAAGCTCAATCTGCGCTTCACTCTCCCAAGCCGCGTGCAAGCGGTGGTCTGCTTGGGCCGAGTGATTCGCATCGACACGCGCACCCACGCACCGGATCTCGCGGTGGCGCTGCACTTTGAATCGATGCCCGAAGAGACCCGCAGCGCGCTGGCAGAGTTCTTCAAGTCGGCAAGTGGTCGCGCGTTCCGCTGGAAGATCATTCGCGACGGTCAGCGACAGATCGTAAAGCTGTCGGGAGTGCTCAGCGCGGAAGTCGATCTGTCGCCGCTCAAGCAGCTCAAAGGGGAAATCGATTTCAACCTGCGCGAGTTCCGGCGAATCAGCTCGGACAGCATCCAGACGTGGCTCGATCTTGTGCGCTCTCTGCGTGGTGCGTCGAAGATTCGCCTCGTCGAGTGTCCCATTCAGTTTGTGCAGCAGGCCAGCGCGATTTCCAACCTGCTCGATAGCACCGAAGTTGTCTCGTTTTTCGCTCCGTATGTCTGTCCGCGCTGCGGGCTCGATGAAGAACAGCTCATCGACGTGCGCCGCGATCTGTACAGCCTGCAAGGGACACTGGAACGCAAGCCCCCGTCGTTTGGCTGCGTCCGCTGCGGCACCGCGATGATGTTTGATGACATACCCGAGCGGTACTTCATGTTCCTGTAAAGCACGTAATTTCCCAAAGCCCAGTCGGCCCACAAGCCAAGGGAGAGAGTCATGCCCACGCTTGCGACCCCGGTGACCGTTCGTTTCGCGGATCAAAATGGCACCGCTGTGAGTCTCGAAGGAGTGCTCCTTTCCGTCGGAGAAACCGCCACTACGGAGCTGCAAGGGAATCAAACCCGCAAAGGACTTCACCTGCTTCTGAGCGGCGATCGTGACTACTACGTCATGATTTCGCAGCCGCTTGCGCCCGATACCCGGCTGGCACTGAGCGGTCAGGTCGGCAAGAGCGTGTCGGCGCTGTTTACCGGTCGCCCTGAAGTTCGCAGACGACTGGCCCGCCTGATTGAATCGACCCAAGATCCCGAGGCACAGCCCGGAACGCCGGCAGAAGGTGGCCCAAGCCCCGAAGCGTCGACCCAAGGCGCCCCCATCAATCTGCAAGAGGGAATCTTCGGAGCTGCGCCACTGTTTCTGCTGCCCGAGGGCCGGCTCAGTCTGTCGGCAACCGATCCGGTTCCAACGAGCATCGAGCTTACTCCGGTATTTGTTGCAGCTGCCCGCTGGATTTCGTCGCGGCGCCGCTCGACGTTCGAGTGTCTGTTTCCTCCAAGCGCATTCCATCCCGATCTGCCGGTTCGCCCCGATCGTCTGTCGGTAGCGCAAGCTGGCGTGCTGCTTGTGCAGCTGCGGGACGGACTGTCTGCCGCAGCCGTGGGAGGCGAAGGCGCAAATGAAAATCCGGTCGAGGCGGTTCAGCTCCGTTCCGCAGCGCTCACCATCTTGTCTCATCTTGTCGCCACAGTTGCCAAAGATCCTTCGTTTCGCACCGTCGCAGACGAAGCCGCAGAGATCATTTTTTCTCTGATCGATGAGGAAAAAGACGATCCGACCGCGCGTCCAGCGCTGCGCAGCCATGCCATTCAGCTTTTGCAAATGCGCGCGCCGGCACTTTCGGCGGCACACAGACAGCGTGCGCAAGACCTGTTGCGGAGTCTGATTCGCCAAGCGCCCCCCTATACGGAGCTCCCGACGGTGTGGCGATTTGCCATGTGCTCGGCATGGGACTTCCACGAAGGCGAGGTCGAGCTTTTGCAAAAGCGCTTCGGCTTTACCAAAGCCGAGCCCGAAAAAAATCCGCCCAAGCTGCCATTTCCCGTCGAGCGATACCACGTTGTGCAGGCTCCTTTTCATGGTCCCAAAGGCGAGCCGATCTACGTCTATGCACGCACCGCTTCGCCCAAAGACGAAAACACCGAAATGGGAAGCGAGGCATTCGTCGGTGTCCTTATCAATCGGCATGCGCAGCTCGGTTCGTTCGACATGCAAGCGAGTGCTTCCGATGTTCACCAAGTCGGCTACAAGCTGATGATGAACTCGCAGTGCGCGGGACTTACGACGCGCTTTGCGATTGCCAAGATGTTTCCTGAAGCCGACATCTATTCGTCGTGGGATTCGACCTATTTCCGAACCGATCCCAAGAGCGGAAAAGTCACCGCATCGGAAGGTCTGGACTGCTTTGCAGCACTGCTCGAAGGAATGAGCCGCGGCGAATCGCACGATGATCTGAGCGCCCGCATCCAGCAAGCGCAGTGGCATCATGAACAAGGACAGCGCGACGGATTTGTGCAGTTTGTTGGTCCCGCACACCCGCTCGTTATTTCGCGCTACTCGGATGTGAATCAGGATGGGAAAGCGGACTTTTACGACGGCTTCCTCGACTTTACCCTGAAGAACATTCAGACCGACTTGCAAGCGTCGGCAACCCCGCGCGATCCAGGGGTCGCGGCAAGTCAGATCGGTGGCGATGCAGCCACGGGATTGAACTGGGCCGCAGGAAGTCTGAACCGCGTGACCCAGTATTCCGATCTGTGGCGAGGACTGCCTGGCGATTCCGAGCTTTTTTACATTTTCTCGTCGGGTGGCTTCTATTCCCATCTCGAACCCCCACAAGATGTAGCGGTCGGACAAGGGGCGCAGGAAGTCGAGCTGGGACGGCTTCCCGCAGTCTGTCGGTACATCCAGAAGTCGTATGGAAGCGCCGACGAACCCGGCCTGTCTGTCGAGGTCATGTTCCACAGTCACCTTTCCCATGCGGCCCCGGAACTGAAACGACTGCTGTGTGCAGCGGAAGCCATGCGACGCGGACTGGATCTGGGAATGCTGCCGCCGGAAGGACCGCTGGCAACACAGCTTGCCCAGCGCGGTGCCCTGCTTTTGCTACTCGCAGGACTGCTTGAGTTCCCTGCCGACCAGAACTTCATCGACGGACTGTGGAGCATGGCGCTCAAGCTCCTCAACCTGCCGAGCATTTCACGATCACTCGTTCGCGGCTGCATCACCGATGCCGATCACAACGCATCGAACTACTATGGAAGTCGCCGTGGACTGCTCCAGCTTTTGGGTGATGGAACGACCGATGGCGCACTGACAAAATCGGACCCGCTCGCGTATGAACGACTGCGCAGCGACGATCCGAGCATTGGCCGCGCGATTCCGCTCAAGCTTTCCTAAACGAGCAAGTCCTCAGCGCAGATAGTCAGAAACCCCAGCAGAATCCCACGCCGCCTGTACCGATTCTGAATCAGCAAATAGATCCGTCGAGGCAGCGATCGTAGCGTCTGCGAGGTCAGTCGCGTCTGCATAGCGATGCAGATAGGTTGTGACGGCCCGAAAGTAGAGGCGCGCCGTTTTCGCCGGTCCAAGCTTTGCAGATATGAGGAATCCTACATGCCCAATATAGCCAGCCCGGAAGCGTCGCAGCGAACGATCGGTCAGCACTGGTGAAGACGCAAGACGCAGCTCCACTGGCACTTTGTCCGTCGCAAAACGTGCTTGTTCGGTACGCCGCGGATCTTCCAAGTCCGCGAGCGCTGCCGTTCCGGTCAAAGGTCGATAAATCGAATCACCCACGGTCCAATTCGGACGAGCGATTCCCACCGCATGCTCGGAAAGACAGGCAAAGATGTTGGCGAGTCCTTCATCGATTGCACCGCTTTCTCCTTCGGCGGCCAGATCCGCAGTGGCACGAATCACCGCATGCGCATACTCGTGTGCGACCACATCGAATGCGCCCCCAGCGGGAAGCAGAGAGGGCGGCGAACCTGCACCGAGCACAATGCGCTGACCATCAAAGAGGGCGACCGGAAGAGGCGGAAAACGAACTTCGCTGTGCGTTGCGACGACGATTCCGTGACCACTGCCATCCCAGCCAAAGAACTTGTGGGTGGTCGAAAAGTAGTCCCACAAAAGTGCAAGATGCGCATAAGCAGAGACCGCCGAAGGAACATCCCAGCCATCCACTCGATCACTTTGCACCGTCTTTCCAGGGAGTCGCTCTGCCGCTTTGGCCACCGTCGCCCGCGCTGATCCACGACGGATGTCTTCCAGCGAATAGCTGTCGCCGCGTTGGGTGATAGACAGCTCAAAGGACTCCCCAAGCACTCCGGTTCCTCTGCCTATGGTGCTCATCGGTACGTCGGTAGCGATCACCAAGTCTTCGCGCCAAAGCAGACTCAGCGTGTGCGCAGAAAGGAACAGCGCGAGCCGGATCGGCAGATCCCCATCTTGTCCAGATACCTCGACGCGATAGACCAAAAAGAGCTGCTTTTCGACCGGAAAGTAGTAGAGCTTGGGAGTCTGCGCAGAAAATGCAACGAGCGGTCGCTCAGCAGTCAGGATACGCAGTGACTCTTGCCGTGCAGCCTCGGTGCTGATCTGCGGAATCGCCGCTTCGGCACGCCAGCTCAGGAGCGGAACGGTATGCGCGACGATTCGCTTTAGCTTGCCAGCTCTGTCGAGATGACCACGCAAAAAGCTGCCCCAGATCGTGACATCCTGACTCTTTTGCCGCAGCGTGATCGCGCGCGAGCCATCGGATTCCGTCGTGGTTTCGACACTCTCAAACTGATCGGAAGACGGACTACCAAACAGCGAAGGATAGCGAAGCAAAAGTCGGATAAGCGACGAGGCCAAGCTTCCAGCCGACGGCAGCGTCACCGCAAGGGAATCGGCATGCGCCACCGTCTTGAGTTCCCGATGGTAACGGAGCCGACCACCGAGCGTGCGCTTTAGCTCTCCCTCTTGCGCAGCCTGTACTTTCGCGAGCTGTCCATCATCAAGCAGCGGCGGCGACGCAACGACCTCGGTATTTCGACAAGCGCAGAGCCCAAGACCCCAAAGACCAAAGAGCAACAGAAACAAGCGTGTCATCGGTTCTCCTTTTTTCTGGACTTGGCGCCAATGCACAAGCTGGGCCAGGGCACACAGCGACGGCTGCGGAAAATCGCCAAGGCCACCTGTGTCCGGCCCACCGGACGCCGTCCGGTTTCCAGCGAAGTCGCTTGTCGCGCTGGCCTGACTGTGGCTATTGTCCGCGCATGCTGCGTACCTCGTCGCCATTTCAGCGGGTTCGTTCCACCTTTCGTCGGCATCTCCGTCCGAGCACGCTCTGCGCCAGTTTTTCGTCGCTGCTGCTTTTGACAAGCTGTGGTGGTGAAGACCCAAGCGCCGGACCGGGTGCGTTGGCACTGCATGTGCTTCCTGGGCTTTCCAGTGGCACGATGAACGACTATTTTTCGCTTCCGTTTCCAAATGATCTGCGGCTAAAAACGCAGCCGGCCCCGACCGCGCCCGTGGGTGAGTCAGAGCTGCGCTCGGGATATGATCTGACGCAGTTTCCGCAGCCCGCAGGTCAACCCGGAAAATACGTCGCATTCCTAAACGGAAAAATTCCAGGTGCAGGTCCGGGCGCTGCGATCTACTTCCGCTTTGATGCGCCGCTGGATACAACCACACTGCCGGCTGCGGAACGCAGCACAGATGACGATTCGACCGCGTTTGTGGTCGACGTGACCGAAGGTTCGCCAACCTATCTGAAACGGACTCCCATCCTGGCAACATTCCATCGCGAAGGGAATCGCTACATCGGTGACAACTGGGTGTCCCTGCGGCCTGTGCCGGGTCTCCCGCTGCGCGAACGCACGACGTACATCGCGGTGCTCACCAAGGGAGTTCATGCCGATGCTGGCGGCGAGATTCGGCCAGACATTCCGCTGCTGGCCATGATGTCAGTCACCCAGCCGATGAATGAACCGTACAGAAGCGCCTGGCCGCGCTATGCACCACTGCGCAACTGGATTGCCGCGACCGGGCTGCGCGACAAGGTGGGTGCGGCGACGGTATTTACGACGCAGGATGCGACATCGATGATGGGGAAGCTGCGGCAAGCGGTCTATGATCAGACAGCGGTGCCGACTCCCAAAGCGGTCACGTACCTGCGCAGCCACGACGGAATGGCCGATCTGTATACCGGCACATTCGCTTCGCCGAACTTCCAGAGTGGAACGCCCCCATACTGGAGCGAAGGCGGGGGTCTGGATCTGGATGCGCGCGGGATTCCCAAAGTAGTGCGCACGGAAAATCTGCGCTTTGCGCTGTCGATTCCCAATGCCGAGATGCCCCCCGATGGATGGCCGGTGATTCTGTACGCGCACGGAACGGGCGGTGACTACCAGACCTTCATCCGCGAGCAGCTCGACCTGCGCGCCTCGTTGATTGAGCAAGCAGGACGGCCACCGGTTCGGATGGCGATGATCGGAATCGATCAGGTTCTGCATGGGCCGCGCGATCCGTCCTCTTCCAATCCGGAAATTACGTTCTTTAACTTGCAGAACCTGGAAGCCGCGCGCGAAAACGTGAAACAAGGTGCAGTAGATGACTTTCAACTGCTGCGTCTCGTCGAGGGAATGGACATTCCCAAAGCACCCACCACAGGTCGTCCGATCCGGTTTGACAAAAAGCGGATCTACTTTATGGGACACTCCCAAGGGGGTCTGACCGGACCGCTGTTTTTGGCGGCGGAACCGAAAGTACCGGCGGGAATTTTGTCAGGTGCAGGATCGGTGCTGATTTTGTCCCTGCTCAACAAGACGGAACCGAACAACATCGCCGAGCTTGTCGAGAGTCTGCTGCAAGAGCCGCCGCTCGTCGATCATCCGCTGCTCAACTTGCTGCAAGCGTACTTTGAGTCGTCGGACCCCAACAACTACGGCAAGCTGTATTTCCGCGAGCCCCCCAAAGGAATGGCGCCAAAGAGTATCTTCCAGTCGCTTGGTCTTTGGGATCACTTTACGCCGGTTCCTAACATTGCCGCGTTCGCGCTTGCCATGGGGGTCACTCCCGTCGAGCCGCGGCTGTATGATCTGCCCTATCTGTCGCTCACCGATCTGCGCTGGAAAAATGGAAAAGTGGCCGGCAATGTCGCCGATGGAAAGGCCACCGCCGTTCTGAAGCAGTATGTGGCTCCGCCGCGGGACGATGGACACTTCGTGATCTTCGATCTGTGGGCGGCACGTCATGACTGGTCGCGCTTCCTGGCGTCACTGGCGCAAGGCGGTCTGTCGGTGCTGGAATAGCTCGATGAGTAGGAACAAACAGCTCGTCCTTTTGCACCGTCCCACGGGGCGCGTTTCCATCGATCACTTTGAAGTCCGTGAGATACCGCTGCGCCCGCCCAGTGACGGCGAGCTGCTGATCAAGACGCTCTATCTGTCTATCGATCCGACGAACCGCGTCTGGATGAGCGACCGCCCACAGTACATGCCTCCCGTCGAGATCGGCGAAGTGATGCGCGGTTTTGGTTTGGGTGAAGTCATCGATTCACGCCATCCCCAATTTGCGCGTGGTGATCTGGTGACAGGACTGCTTGGCTGGCAGACCCACTGCTACTCCGATGCCCAAGGACTGCGTCCCCTTCAGAAAATTCCGACGGACACGGGGATTCCGCCCCGCACCTTTTTGGGAGCACTCGGACTGACCGGTGGACTCACTGCGTACTTTGGCATGATCTCGCTGGGAGATCCGAAAGCGGGTGAAACCGTCGTCGTTTCGGCAGCCGCCGGGTCGGTCGGTTCGCTCGCCGGACAGCTTGCCAAACTTCGCGGCGCGCGCGTCATCGGCATCGCTGGGGGCCACGAAAAGTGCAGCTACGTCGTCGGTGAGCTTGGTTTTGACGCCTGCATCGACTACCAAAACCAGGATGTTGGCACGGAGCTTGAGCGGCTCTGTCCGCAGGGCATTTCCGTCTACTTTGACAACGTCGGGGGATCGATTCTGGAAGCGGTGCTGGCCCGTTTGGCGCTGCGCGCGCGCGTGGTGCTCTGCGGCATGATCTCACAGTACAACGACGAACAAAGATGGACTTTGCCGCGCAACTTTGACGCGATTTTGTATCAGCGTGCGCGCGTCGAAGGCTTCATCGTCAGCGATTTTCGCCCGCAGTTTCCCAAAGCCTATGCAGAGCTGATTCCACTGTGGCGTAGCGGTCAGCTCACATATCGCGAACACTTGGTGCACGGACTGGAAAACGCCCCCGCCGCGGTCAACATGCTGTTTGATGGAAAAAACCACGGCAAGCTGATCTTGCAGGTGGCCACCGACGGCACATCATCATAAGCATAGGAACACCTGATGTCGGCAAAACATGTTGTTGTAACCGGGGCCTCTTCCGGAATCGGCGCTGCGCTGGTCACGGAGTTTGTTCGCTGTGGCGCGCGCGTCACCATGGTGGCGCGTCGCCAAGCCGAGATGGAGGCGCTCGCTTCCCAGCGGCCAGGACAGACGCAGTTCTTCGTCGTCGATCTGAGCCGAACAGAGACCGCGCTCGATTGGATCGCGAAAGCGGAAGCGACGTTTGGCCCGATTGACGTACTGATTCACAATGCAGGTGTGCAGCTTGTCGAGCCTGCGGAAGAACACGATCCCGAAGCGCTCCTGGCGATGCTGCGGCTGAACCTTTTGACACCGCTTGCAATCACGCGACAGGTCCTGCCCAGCATGGTGGCGCGCGGAGACGGAACGATCGTCGACATTGCGTCGGTTGCCGGGCTTGCGCCAACCCCCGGAATGTGGGGCTATAACGCGAGCAAAGCAGGTCTTGGCGCCGCATCGGAGAGCCTGCGCGGTGAGCTTCGCCAAAGCGGTGTTCATGTTGTGACCGTGTATCCAGGTCCGGTCGATACGCCGATGGCGCGCGCCGGATATGCGGCCTATCCTGAAAACCCCGCGCTGCGCGTGCTACCTGAAGGAAGACCGAGCGAGCTTGCGCGGCTGATTCGCGAAGCCGTCGATCTCCGACGCCCGCGCGTCGTCTATCCGTCGTTTTATGCGCTGCTGCGCTACATTCCGACGGTGGCGCGCTGGTTCCTGGATCGAATGACGCCCAGACCGTTTTCGCGCAAGGATCGAACCTGATGCGGGTTTCTCGCGATGCACGCTTTGATCGCGAACGAGCGGAGTTTGCACTCCGGCACTGCTGCGAGGACTGCGGTCTGTTTGTCGCCCAGCGAAACCTCTGTGCACATGAGTGGCCGACGGAAGAACATCGCCGCGCCGACTATGAAAAACCGACCGCGGACCTGCTTTTTTGCAAAGAGTTCGAGCTGGCCTAAGCCACCAAAACAACTACTGCGCTTGGTTTAGGTAGGAAATCAGCACGAGGCCAGGTCCGCCAAGTACCACGTCGGGGCTGTCGTTGCCGTCGAGCAAACCCACGTCAATCGTGGTTGCGTTGTCCGGAAGCGTCAAAAGCACCGATGGCGCAGCAAAGCTTCCGTCTGCTTGGTTGGCGAGCCATGACAGCTGGCTCTTGCGGCTGATGATTACGTCGGCCAGGCCATCGCGATCGATGTCACCGATGGACAGCGCCCGAACAGGATCGCTGCCAAGCTGGGTCGAAAGGCTCTGCGACAAAGACTCATCGCGTGCAAGGGATGTCGCCGTAGCAAGCCACACCGCTGCACTGCCATCTTTGCCAACGCTTACCAAATCGACGCTGTCATTGTCATCCAGCGTCCCCGCAGAGATCAGCAAAAGCGGCCCCGTCGAAGCAGAGACCGTCAGCCGCGATGTCGCCGCACTCCCGCCATCAGGCAGCCGATATGCGCGCAGAAAAGGACCGCTTCCGCCCTCCCCTGCAACCGCCAGCAGATTGCCAGCGCCGCGTTTTCCCGCCGCCAGCGCCGTCACTGATGCGTAGTCGAGACTGGCTTCGATGTCGCTGTAACGAAGCTCACCCAGCGGAGACTGCTGCAGCGCAAAGCCCGCCCCACTGGGGATCAGCCGCAAAAATGCTGTCTCCGTGCTTCCAAAGAGCGCCGTACTCGGGACAGTAAATGCCATCGAAAGAGGAACGGATGCGGCCTTCGTGAGCACCGGCGGTTGGTATGTCCAGTCGCCGAAGGTTCGGTCGGTGACGCCTTGTTCGAGCGCGATGACATGACGACTGACCACCGACAGCCAGACAATCTTCGCCGAGCGCGAGACATCAGGACCGAAGCTCGGTGGCACATAGAGACGCAGCGTCCCCGCCGTCTGTTGATTGGGCGTCACCACTTTGATCGGCACAGGTCCCGGCAAAACCGTCGGCCACAGCTCTTGCGGCTTTGCCATCGCATGCCACAGCCCATCCCCCATAAGCCGCAAAGGCACCCGCTTTTCGTCAAGTCCCGCCGGGGACAGGAGCACATCAACCGATTCCGGCGAGCCCATCACCTGCACGACCAGCTCACCGCCCAATAGAGGCAGCCGCCGACTCACAAGCCGCGCCGGCCCCTCCACCTGCGTCACTTGACACTCGGCAAGATCCGGCTGCCTTTCACAGAGGTTTTCGACCAAGCAGCCACTTAGCAAAGGCACGGCCAAAACGGCCACTGACAAACGGTTCATTGCGCGGCTCCTAGGGATGCGCTGCGACGGTGGAGCTTGTTTCTGCCGGCCAAAACAACGTCAGGCCAGCCCCAATGAGAAGCGCGCTGCCCAGCCCGTACCCCGCACCGTAAAACCACTTGGTGTTCCACGCACAGGCCTGCGGTACGGAAGTGGGGGCACAGCGTATGTCGGTCCGATGCCCGTCGAGTCCATGAAACGCGCCCGCCGTCGCGAAGACAGCCAAAGACACCGCACCGAGCACTCCGGCGGCAACCTTCCGTCGCGCGGACAACCGATCAAAGTAGCTCCCTTCGGAACCACCATGTGACCCCGCGAGACTCACAGGCGATTCGACCAGCGCAGGCTTTGGCAAAGCCGGCTGGTTCATCGCCAGCGTCAGCTCAGGCGTCCGAATCTCGAAAAACAGCTTGTCGGCCAGTTCGGTGATGCGCGTGACGAGCAGCTCGCCTTTGCAGCCCATGCAATCGAGCGTCGCTTGCCGGGGCCAGTGGCGACTCGCATCGTACAGAAGACCGGTCAGGTACAAGCCATCCCCCGTCGCTGCGGTACGCTGCGCGGCGATGCTCAGCACAAACTTGGCCCCCGCTTTGGCGGCCAGACGGTCGAGGCACTCCTGTGACGTACACTGTTGCTCGCCCGGACCAAGCTTCGGCGTCGGCAGAAGCAGCTCGCCGTTGCGGGCCAGGTGATCACGCAGACGCGACTGAAGCACCCCGTCTTGGCGGTTGTCACGGAACACACCGATGAGGACAACCGGTTCGTCCGCAGCCGAGACCAGCGACGGCCACGAGCACAAAAACAGACCAAACAAATAGATGCGCCGCAGAACAGACGCCACGCCGGATCGCGACACGGTCATCCCCTGCTAGCTCTGTTTGGAACGATGAAGGTATTTCAGACGCAGATCGTACAGCGCGGTCTCGACGAGACGATCTTCATCAGCGGTCAAATTGCCACGGGTTTTTTCGCGCAGCATCCCGATGATGTCGATCGTTTGTTTGGCCATCGCGAGATCGATGGGGGTGTCGCGCAGCTCCGCGGGAGCCCCCTCTTCGTGCTCGCCCATGTGAAGAAGCGCCGACGCCGCAAGCGACATCACGAAGGTGACAAAGTCAATCTCGGGTTCCTGAGAAGTCGCGGACATGATGCCTAGCTCCGGCTACTCGTCGTCGTCATCCAGATCGTCGTCGTCGTCGTCATCGTCGTCGTCGATCAAATCGGAGTCCAGATCATCCGAATCAAGGTCCATATCGCGACGCACAGCAGGCGCCGCAGTGATGCGAACCTGAGGACGACGGGGTGGCGGACGCTCAATCGGTTCTTCCAGCGGAATCGACGCTGTCGCCTTGTCTGCGACGTCGGGCAAGGTCTGAAGATACGCTTGCAGCTGCTTATCGGACACTTCGCCCCGACGCAGACGACGCTCTAGGATACGAACATCCCACAAAATGGGATCGTTACTCAGGTCAGCCATGATGGTCCTCATATAGAGGCGAACGCGCGGCTTTTGTCAACTCAAACTCCCATCGCAGCAAGCGCGCGACGCTTCCTTCCGTTTTCGCGCAAGTTCTACGATGATGCGGGCAGCCAAGGAGACATTTTCGTGCAAAGTTCTGCTCGTCCTCTCGACTGTCGCCATTACATGCCGCTGGGTGCTGCCGGGGAAGAGGCGGCCTCAAACGGCCTGTCAAAGCTTGCGCTCCAGCTCGTCGGCTCGGAAATTCTCAAAATCGCGGCGGCGGTGCGGGCGCTGCAAGCCCAAGGTCACGCGGTCTGCAACTTGACCGTCGGGGACTTTCTGCCGAAGCAATTTCCAATTCCGCCCAAGCTGCAAAGCGCCGTCATCCGGGCGTATGAGCTGCGCGAGACCAACTACCCACCGTCGGACGGTATGCCGGCGATGCGGGAAGCCGTGACGGAGCTGTATCGGCGGACGCTCGGGCTTGATTATCCGGTCGAAAGCGTCGCGATCTTCGGGGGCGCGCGTCCGGCGATTTACGGCACGTATCGCGCGATCATCGATCCCGGCGAGCGCGTGATTTATTCGACGCCGTCGTGGAACAACAACCACTACGTGCGGCTTGCAGATGCGATTCCGGTCGAGTGTGAAACATCGCCGGAAGAGGGCTTTATGCCGACGGCCAAGTCGCTGCGTCCGCTTCTGGCTGGCGCGCGGCTGCTTTGTCTAAACAGTCCGCTCAATCCGACGGGAACGGTGATCGACAAAGACGAACTGCGGCGCATCTGCGAGCTGGTGCTTGATGAAAATCAGCGACGGAAACGCAGCGGTGAGCGGTCGCTTTATGTGATGTATGACCAGGTTTATTACGCGCTGACGTTCGGACAGGCGAAACACCACACGCCGCCCGAGCTGTGTCCGGACATGGCGGCCTACACGGTGTTTGTCGACGCGATCAGCAAGTCGCTGTGTGCGACGGGTCTGCGCGTCGGTTGGGCCGTGGCACCACCTTATGTGATGGGCCGGATGCGTGACATTTTGGGCCACGTCGGAGCCTGGGCGCCTCGTCCTGAGCAAGTGGCCACGGCAGAACTTTTGCGTGACCCCGACGGACTTGCGACGTTCCAGACCCAGATGATGGCGGAAGTCGAGCAGCGCCTGTCGCTCCTTTACGACGGAATTTCGCGGCTCGCAGCGGAAGGTCTGCCAGTCCGCGCGATTCCACCGCAAGGCGCGATTTATCTGTCGGTGCAGTTCAACCTGCATGGACGCAAGCTACCCGACGGAACGGTGGTCGAAACCAACGAACAAGTGCGAAATTATCTGCTCCACGCGGCGGGCATGGCGGTGGTGCCGTTCCAGGCGTTCGGAATGCGCGCCGAGACGGGCTGGATGCGGCTTTCGGTCGGTGCGGTCAGCATCGACGATGTGACCAAGCTGTTGCCGCGCCTGCGTGAGGCTCTGTTCGCTGTCGCGTAGAATGCTGGGCATGAATCGGTCGAAGCCGTCACTGCGGCCCACCTTTGCACTGCTTGCGTCGGTGGGATTTCTCCTTGGGGCTGGCTGCTCGGTGCCAACCGACAAGCTGCCGCTTGGGCCGATTCCGCTCGTGCTGGAAAATGGGCTCCTCTATGCGCGCGGACAGCTTTTGCCGACGCGCGACGAGCGCTGCGGTCAGACGCCGGAAGAAGGGGCGCCGCCCGGCTCGGGTCTCGATGCGATTCTGATTGATACTGCGACGCCACTGACGGCGCTGGTGCCACAAGAAGCCGATACGCCGCGGCAGTTTCAGCACGGCCAGTTCAGCTTATACGCCGCGCTCGCCGGGGGAAAAAGTGGAGCGACGCAGCTCCTGCGCTGCGATGTCCCGGTGGTGCGCAGCGATCTGTCGGCACGCGATTTTGGACTGCGCTGGGACAGTTCACCGAAACTGCTGCTGGGTGGTGTGATCGGGGCTGACCAGCTTTTGAACTACTCGCTGGAGCTGCGACTTGCGACCGACCGTCCGACGATCCAGATTTCGCGCGGTGACTTGGCTCCGTGGTGCCGCGTCGACCGCGCAGTGATTCCGTTCAAGCCGTTAGGTGGCGAGCTCGCGGTGCAGCTTTCAGACACCGTGATTCAGTATCCAGCGACGCGAATCACCGTCGGAGCGTGTGTGGAACCGCTGAGTGATCCGCTGTCTGGACCGCGGCCCGTCGACTGCATCAGCGATGCGGATGTCGATGCAGCGCTTCAGCGAGTGCTGCTCGCGATTCGGACGCTGGAAAGCCAGCAGCCGCGCGACGAAGAGCAGCTGACCCGGCTCGCCAGTGACGAAGCGCTGCTCCGCGGGCTCAAGTTAGGTCAGTGTACCGACGACAAAAGTACGCAGCTCGGCGATCTTGCGGACAATCAGCGGCTGCGACGAGCGCCGTATGAGGTGTCGGGCACAAACATGCGCTTTTTGGTGTCGACGGCGCTTCCTGAGCTGGTTCTGACCCAAACGGCGTGTCAGCGGCTGGGCGGCAAGACGTGTAGCTGCGACGAAAAAAACCGTGTTCCACTTCTGTTGCCGGGGCTGAACGCCAAGCGGCAGAGCGATGGAAGTGTGGTCGATTCCCCCGACTACGGCTGTCGGATTCAGCTTGGCTACAGTGGCCATGCGGCGCTCGCGCTTATGGCCAAGCAGCGGCAGCTTTCGCCTTGTGACGAACTGGCGCGCAGTCGACGCCAGCGCTGGGCCATGAGTCCAGCGCCAGCGGGCGCCACGATGCAAAACATCTGTCAGCGCTCGCTCTGTCTACGAAACCTGGGACGCGACCCGGCGCAGCTGAATCGGCGCTGCGGGTACACCGGACTCGATTCCGACTTGGCGTGCAATGACAAGCTGTCGCCCGTGGCAGCAGCGGTCGAGCTGGGCGGACCCATTGACGACACCACCACCGACACACTCAGCGCGGTGGTCGTGCCCGATTCGGCGGCACTTGTGCAGTCAGCCAATGCCGACGTGCGCAACCTGTCGGCCCAACTCGACGGAGTGATCGGCGTGTCGCTGCTGCGCAGGCTGTACACGACGATTGACTATCCGCAGGGCCGAATCGAGCTTTTGTGCCGCTGTAACGATCCGCTGGCGACGCAAAAAACCGTCTGCCAAGCCTATCGTGGCATCACGTATTACACCGCCGATGCCTGCGTCGAAAGCGACACGCTGACCGTGCCGAGCGACCTGGCCCGACTTCGCTGCGACGGCTGACCTCGCGTTTTCTGCCCCCGCTGTGGTATGGCAGTCACGTCGCATGATGAAACTTGCTTGCACTCCGTGTTCTGCACCGGCTGGCCGACTGGCCTTTTTCGCAACGCTTTTGCTTTCTGCGACTGCGTCAGCGCAGCCAGCGGACTTGGTGATCCAAAAAGCCCATGTCTTGACGATGGACGGAGCGCGTCCCACGGCAACCACCGTCGCTGTGCGCGATCGCCGCATCGTCTATGTCGGGGATGAAGCTGGTGTGTCCCAGTTCATCGGTCCACGCACCCGCGTCGTCTCCAGTTCCGGCAGTCCCGACATGACGCTTTTGCCCGGTTTGCAGGATGCGCATGCCCACTTGGTTGGTTTGGGCATGTCGCTCGCCGCGCTCGATCTGCGAGGTCTGTCGTCGGTAGAAGCGATCTCGCAGGCCGTGACCAAAGCCGCGCAGGAACACAGCGATCGCGGACAGTTTGTGATCGGCAGAGGCTGGGACCAAAACCGCTTTTCGCCACCGAATTTTCCCGATCGAGCACAGCTCAAGCGCCTGGATGAAGCATCGGCGGGACATCCGGTCTGGCTGCGACGCATCGACGGACACGCCGGCTGGGCCAACAGTGCAGCGCTGGCGCTCGCTGGGATTGGTCGCAAGACCGTGGACGTCGCGGGCGGGCGCATCCTGCGCGATGACAGCGGCGAACCGACCGGCGTGCTCATCGACAACGCCATGGATCTGGTCGAACGAGTCCTGCCGCAGCCGTCGGGCAAAGAGATCGAAGCGGCGATCGTCCGCGGCAGCGGGTACGTCGTCGCGCGTGGGCTGACTGCGGTGCACGACATGGGGATTGGTCCGGATGCGGTCGCTGCATATCGGCGTCTCGCCGAGCAAGGCCGCTTGCCGCTGCGGGTCTATGCCTACGCCGAAGATCCGGTGCCCTCGAAACTTCAGCAGCTTCCGCACTCGCTGGCCTACCGGGCCGAGCTGGATCGCTTGGCGCAGCGACTCGGGCCCCCGGATCAAAGCGGACTTTTTACCCTGCGCGGGATCAAGCTGTTTTTGGACGGAGCGCTCGGATCACGCGGCGCAGCGCTCGAGCAGCCGTACAGCGACGATCCGCAAAACCGCGGACTGCTTTTGACATCGCCCGATCACATCGAACTGATGGCACGCTGGGCGCTGGTCCACGGCTATCAGCTCGCGACGCATGCGATAGGCGATCGCGCGGTCAACTTGGTGCTCGATGCGTATCGACGCGCCGGTGTCAGCGCATCCCGCAATGCCCGCTTCCGGATTGAACACACACAGGTCGTCAGCGACGAAGTGATCAGCCAAAGGCAGCTCCAGTCGCTTGGGGTCATCGCGTCCGTGCAGCCGCAGCATGCGCCAAGTGATGCACCGTGGGCGACGCAGCGGCTCGGTCCCGATCGGATCAAGCTGGCCTATGCGTATCGGGCGCTGCTCGATTCGGGGGCACACCTTGCCGGCGGTTCGGACTTCCCCGTCGAAGAAGCCGATCCACGGCTCGCGCTCGATGCCGCGCTGTGGAAAACGCAAGCCGGAAAGCCGGGCAGCAAACCTCCAGCCGATGCACTTTCCGTCGGGGAATCCGTGCGACTTTTGACCAGCGATGCCGCTTATGCCGCGTTTGCCGAAGATCGGCTCGGCAGAATTTCGGTTGGCATGCTCGCGGACTTGACGCTGATCGAAGGCAAGCTGTCGCTCGACGACAAAGAGCCGGTTCCAAGCGATCTGCCGCGCCGCAAAGTCCTGCTTACGGTGGTAGATGGTGTGGTGGTCTACGATGGCCTGGGCCAAAATCAAGCCCACCGTCCACGCCGTCGCGGACGGCTTGTCCGCCACCGCTAGTCCACAGCAACGGGCCGGCGCGATATGATGTCGGCTATGCCTGCAAGTCTTATGATCGCCACCGAGGAGGGGCTCACCGTGGAGCTGCACCTGAGCAGCCAGCCGGTGAGCGTGGGACGAGCCAAAGACAACACCTTGCGCATCGACGATCGCCGCATGTCGCGCCACCATTTGGTGTTTCGCCGTCGAGAAGACGCAAGCTATGAAGTTGCCGATCTGGGCTCGTATAACGGGACGCTGCTCAATGGGCGACGGATTCGCCAAGAATCGCTCAAAGCCCAAGACATCATTCGCTGCGCCGGATTGCAGATCCAGCTCATCGAAAAAGAGAGCGCCGGGGATGCCGTCGAGCCGTCGCTGATGACGGTGACAAACCAAGCGCTTGTCGAAGCCCGCTCGCAGATCAAACAAATGATCGACGAACAGGCGATGCTGCGACGCGAAGTCGGTCTGGCGCAGGAATCCGAAGCGCGCGCCAAGCGGCTGCGCGATGAAGCGCAGGACGAAGTCGAGCGGCTGCACGACGTGATCGCCAAGCTGGGCCAAGACAAAGAGTCGCTCGCTGCCAAAGTCGAAGAGCTGGGCAAAGAGCTGCGCGAACGGCTGGCGACGAAGACCGACCCGCGCACGGACGAGCTTACGGCCAAGCTAAGCGAAGCGCAGAAGCAGGTCGAAAAACACAAAGCGCGCATCGCCGAACTGGAAGAAAAAGACGCTGCCCGCGTCGCCAGTGAAGGCCCGCTGCGCAAGGAAATCGACCGGCTCGCGGACATCCTGAAAAAGCGCGATCAGCGAGAGCTGGAGCTGCAAGCCGCGGTAAAGCCCGCCTTGATTCGCATCGCCGAGCTGACCCGCGAGCTGGAAAACACCCGCATCGAACTGGCGCACAGCCAAGCCGATCTGGAAGACATCAAAAAGGCCCTGCTCGGCAAGCGCTAAACCACCGATTCCCCCTGCCCTTTCCCTGTAGACGCGCTCTGCCTGGTTGGCGGACACTCCGCCCATGCGCGCCCCCTTTTGGCTCGGTTCCGTCGTGCTGTTTTTCGTCGCTGGTTGCGGCGAAGATTCCCCCCTAGAAAAACCCGAAGCGCTGTCGTTTCCGGCAAGCTTTCGTTTCGGAACCGCGACCGCCGGTTTTCAGGTCGAAATGGGCTGTCCGAAAACGGCCAAAGCAGACTGCGAGTTTCCGTCGGACTGGACCGATTACGTCACGCGACCCGAGCTTGTCGCGCAGAAAAACCTGTACCTAAGCGGCGATCCACCGTCGCGCGGTCCCGGCTTCTTTGAACTTTATCCGCAGGACATCGCGCGCGCCAAACAGGAACTGCATAGCAATGCGCTGCGGCTGTCGATCGAATGGGGTCGCGTATTTCCCAATCCCACCGACGGAATCAATGGCTACGAAGCACTGCGCAAAGCCGCCGATCCCAAAGCGCTCGCGTTTTATCATGGTGTGTTTTCGGCGCTTCGCCAAAACGGAATCAAGCCGCTTGCGACGGTGATTCACTACGTTCTGCCGGCGTGGATTCACGACGCCTACGGCTGCCACACAAACTTTGCCGGATGCAAAAATCGCGGCTGGCTGGATCACGATCGCATCCTCAGCGAAGCGGCCAAATACGCCGGTTTTTTGGGTCGGGAATTTGGCGCGGAAGTCGATGACTGGGCGACGGAAAACGAACCCTTCACAGCCGTCATCATTGCCGGCTATCTGTTCCAAACCGAGCAGCGCACGCACCCTCCCGCGGTGGTTCTGGAATCGGATGCTGCGCGCGCAGTCTTGAATGCGGAAATTGAAGGCCACGCGCGGATGTACGATGCGTTAAAAGCCGCAGATACCGCGGATGCCGACGGAGACGGCCAAGCTGCACGGGTCGGTTTGGTCTACAACATGGAAGCGGTTGCGCCCGCCGATCCACAAAATGAGATCGATGTAAGCGGCGCCAAACACTTCGACTATCTGCTCAATCGCGTCTTCCTAAACGCCACCATCCGGGGTGATCTGGATGCAAACCTCGACGGGAAAACGGTTCACAGAACGGACTTGGCGGGTCGAATGGACTTCCTGGGCGTCAACTATTACGCCCGCAACGTGGTGCAAGGGAGTCCCAAGTCGTTTCTGCCGCAGCTCTCTCCGCTGCTCAATTTCAACATACTCACCGTCGAGTACGACTGGAATTATGCACGCGGTCTGTACGAAGTGCTCGACTCTGTGAAAGGCTTTGGGATTCCGCTTGTGGTGACAGAGACCGGCGTGGAAGATGCCAGCGATTCCGGCAGTGCTGCCGCCTGGGTTGTCCGATCCCTCACCTGGGTTTCGCGCGCCATCGCAGATGGAATTCCCGTCGAGGGATACTATTACTGGACGCTGATGGACAACTACGAATGGAACCACGGCATGAATGTGAAAATGGGTCTGTACGCAGTTGATCCAAATGATCCCCAAAAGACCCGCAGGGCCCGCCGCGCAGTACCTATCTATGGGCAGATTGCGCAAGCCGGACAGATTCCCAAAGAGCTGACGGATCAATATAAAGAGCCGCGAGATCCCCCGCACAGCGACGGTGGAAAGACCCCAACAGCTATCCGAATCGGGGCCGCGGCAAAAGCCCGCTAAGCAGCTCTGCTATCAGCAGTTCCTCATCACATCCAGCGAGCCGCTCGATCCCATCTTCATTGACCCAGCGACGAATTTGTAGCGTTCCAATCCGCGTCTGAGTCAGCACGCCGACTCGCGCAAAACCGCGATCAATGCGCGGACGCACGCTGGCCATTCCTTGTTCAAACCACGCATCGTTTCGCCCTGACGGTGCGCGGGTATCGACGAGCAGCGCCCGGCCTCTGCGACCTGTCCTATCAATGGCCGCGATCACTTTTTCATACGACCCCAAAAGCGCCGACAGATCCGGATACGCTTGGGCAGTCCGCTTGAGCCGAATCAGCCGCGCCTCATTGGTCAAAAGCACGCAAGCGTACTCGTCGCTGTAGAGCGATTTTGCATCCCCTGACCCTGACGGCGGCGACAAACTCACAGGAGATTGAGTGTACCTTTGGCGAAGGGATAGCCCCAGCCGAAAATGCAAACGGTGCGCAGCTATTCGGATACTGCACGCGCCTGCGCGATGAGCGACTTGATAAACGCTTCCTCATCTTGCGGATCTTGTTTGGGAGGCGGGCCTTCCAAGTCGCGTAGCACCGTCAGAGAATCCGGTATGTCTTCCAAAAATCGGCTGGGATTTTTGGGCCAGCCACCGCGCAGCTCGGATCGCGAAATGTAGAGCTTCTGCCGTGCGCGGGTGATTCCTACGTAACAGAGCCTTCGCTCTTCGGAAATGTCGGAAGACGGGTCTTCCCCGTCGCTGTTTCCATCCGAATGACGCTGCGCCGCAATCGTATGATCGGCTTCACGCGGAGCCAGCGCCCGCTTGTGCGGCAGGATTTCTTCTTCCAGTCCGACAAAAAACACCACTTTCCATTCCAGACCTTTGGCACCATGCAGCGTCGACAGCGTGACTTCATCCCGCAGCGAGTCATCGACATCTTCATCCTGCGATGAAATCGAAAGCCGATTCAGGTACGACAGCATGTCAAAGTCCGGTCCGGCTTTTTCGGCGTAGCGCTGCATGCTGGCCAAAAACTCGCTCAGGTTGCGCAGCCGTCGCTCTGCTTGCAGCATCGTCGGTCCAGCGCGCACCAGATCATCGTGGACGTTTAGCTCACGCAGCAGCTCTTCTGCCACGTCTTTGAGCTTTTCCGCGCCAACCTGGGCATACATTTTTTGATACTTTTGCAGCGTGCGGACAAAGCGAAACAGCGACGACATCACCCGCGGTGGCAGCGCGTCATGCTGCGGCACTTGGGAATCGTCGGCGAACAGATCGAGCGATCCGGTCTGGGTTCCGCACAGATCGCGCAGCGCTTCCCACAGCGACGTATCTGGTTTGCGACGCCGCGCTTTTTGGTGAATCTGCGACAGCGCTTCCATCGCCTGCGGGCCAATTCCGCGCGGTGGATAGTTGATGACCCGCCGCAGCGAAAGCTCGTCGTGCGGATAGGTCAGCATCTTCAAATAGGCCATCGCGTCTTTGACCTCTTTGCGATCAAAAAACGCCTGTCCTCCGATGACGTGATAGTCGATTCGCGCTTGCCGCAGCGCTTGTTCAATCGGTTCAAGCTGACGCGAAGTCCGAAACAGAATCGCGATGTCGCGCAGATCAAACTTTCCGGAAATCACCAGCGAATCGATCTCGGATGCGACAAACTCCGCTTCGGCGTCTTCATCGGGAGCGATGACAAGCTGAATCGGCTCGCCATCATCGCGCTGCGTCCACAGCGTCTTGGCATGTCGCGCGCTGTTTTTCGCAATCACCGCGTTCGCCGCTTTGAGGATTCCTCCCGTCGAGCGATAGTTTTCTTCCAGCTTGATGACCTGCGCACCAGGAAACTGTTTTTCAAACTGGAGGATGTTGCGACTGTCCGCGCCGCGCCACGCATAGATCGACTGATCATCATCGCCGACGACCGCCAGGTTTCTGTGCTGCTGACAGAGTATCCGCAGAAGTGAAAGCTGACAGTGGTTTGTGTCCTGATATTCGTCGATCATCAGGTAACGGAATCGGCTCTGCCAGCGCTTCTGTACCCGCTCGTCCTCGCTCAAAAGTCGCAGCGTTTCGACGAGAAGATCGTCAAAATCAAGCGCATGAAGCGCCCGCATTTTTTCGACGTAGCGCGGATAGACTTCGGCAGTAAAGCCGTCGTACTCGCTGACAAAGCGGGCTCTGCGCACCTGCGTAATAAAGTCCGTCGCCGTCAGACCGGCGTTTTTGGCACGGCTTATGCGGCTCTGGATCAGCTTTACATCCAGCTTCTTTCCGTCGAGATGCGCGTGGCGCAGAATTTCGCGAATCACACCGAGCTGATCCGATGTGTCATAGACCGAAAAACCCGTCGGCATGCCAAGCGCCGCTTGTTCCTGTTTTAGGATCAAAAGACCGAGCGCGTGGAACGTCGACAGCATCACGCCGCGCGCGACCCCTCCGACACACAAGCGATCCACTCGTTCGCGCATCTCGTCGGCGGCTTTGTTGGTAAAGCTCACCGCCAAGATGGATTCGGGACGGACGCCTTTATCCAACAGATGCGCAATCCGATAGGTGATAACCCGCGTCTTGCCCGAACCTGCGCCGGCCAGGACCAAAAGCGGTCCCTCGGTGGTGATCACCGCTTTCTGTTGCGGTGGGTTTAAGTCGGCGAGCCGAATCCCCATGAGGCGGAACGGAAACACAAGTTTGCGTGTACGGCCACATTTTTCGGCTATAGTCCGCCGCCATGTTTTCCTCGATCGCAAGGCATCCGTTTCGTTTTGTCACCTTGGGTGGCTTTCTTTCCGTCGGACTTTTGGTGTGGGCGCTGCCTCCGCAAGGGGGCGCAAACGCAGCCGGAAAAACCAAAACAGCCATGGCAACCCCGGCAGAACCGAAGCTGACCTATCCACCCACCAAGACGGTTGATCAGGTCGACGAGTATCACGGCGAAAAGGTCAAAGATCCCTATCGCTGGCTCGAGTCGCTCGATTCCGAGGAGACGCGACAGTGGGTCGAAGCGCAAAACAAAGTGACGTTTTCGTATCTGGAAAAAATTCCGGGTCGCGACAAGCTGAAGCAGCGGCTCACCGAGCTGTGGAACTTTGAAAAGTACTCGGCCCCCTTCCGCGAAGGGAATCGCTACTTCTACAGCTACAACAGCGGTCTACAGAACCAGAGCGTGCTGTATACGCTGACGTCTCTCGATGCGCAGCCGCAGCTTCTGTTGGACCCAAATACGCTGGCCAAAGATGGCACTGTCGCGCTCGCCGGAATGTCGCTGACGCACGACGGAAACCTGATGGCGTATGGTCTGTCAGCCGCTGGATCGGACTGGCAGGAATGGCGGGTCCGTGATGTCCAAACCGGCAAGGATCTGCCCGACGTCATCAAGTGGATCAAGTTTTCGGGTGCGGCCTGGACACGCGACAACAAGGGATTTTTCTACGGACGCTTTGACGAGCCGAAGAACACCGGCAAGAGCCTCGAAGACGTAAACTTTTTCCAGAAGCTGTACTACCACCGCTTGGGAACGCCGCAGGCCCAAGACACGCTGGTCTATGAAGACAAGCAGCACAAAGAGTGGCAGTTCGCTCCACAGGTTTCGGACGACGGAAAATACCTGATTGTCACGGTGGCCAAAGGAACCGATGACAAGTACCGAATCCTGTACCAAGAGCTGGACAAACCAGGCGCGAAATTTGTCGAGCTTATCAACAACTTCGACGCGGAGTACACATTCATCGACAACGATGGGCCGGTGTTTTTCTTCAAAACCGACCTCAAGGCGCC
This sequence comes from Pseudomonadota bacterium, assembly GCA_035340095.1. GTDB lineage: Bacteria > Myxococcota_A > Polyangia > Palsa-1104 > JAEUJZ01 > JAEUKA01. Next base: position 30,935 of record DAORGN010000025.1, read on the forward strand.
CAAAGCAAAGATCATTGCGATCGATGTCCGGAAGCCGACCGAGCGGAAGGAACTGATTCCTGAATCGCAGGACACACTCCAACACGTCTCCGTCGTAAATGGATCGTTTGTGGCGACGTATCTGCACGATGCGACCACCAGTGTGAAGGTGTTCGATCTAAACGGAAAGTTTGTCCGTGATGTGCAGCTTCCGGGCCTGGGAACGTCGATGGGATTTGCCGGTCGCAGGGCGTACAAAGAGACATATTATGCATTCACAAGCTATAATATGCCGGCGACGATTTACCGTCTGGATCTGACCAGCTACGAAAGCAAAGTCTGGAAGCAGCCGCAGCTCAAATTCAATCCGCAGGACTTTGAAACCAAGCAGGTCTTTTTCACGAGCAAAGACGGAACCAAAGTTCCGATGTTTTTGACCGCGAAAAAGGGAATCAAGCAAGATGGACTCAATCCAACGTACCTGTACGGTTACGGTGGCTTTAATATTCCGATTCTGCCCAGCTTCAGCGTCGCTGATCTGGTGTGGATGGAACACGGCGGACTGATCGCTTACGTAAACCTGCGCGGCGGTGGGGAATACGGTGAAGAGTGGCATCGCGCCGGCACCAAGCTGCGCAAACAGAACGTGTTCGATGACTTCATCGCTTCGGCAGAGTGGCTTATCAAAAACAAGTACACGTCAAGCAGCAAGCTGTCGATTGCGGGCGGATCGAATGGTGGACTTCTCGTCGGTGCATCGATCACGCAGCGACCGGATCTGTTTGCCGCTGCGATTCCTTCGGTCGGCGTGATGGACATGCTGCGCTTCCACAAGTTCACGATCGGTTGGGAATGGATCGATGACTACGGAAGCTCGGACAATCCGGAAGAATACAAAGCGCTGCGCGCCTACTCTCCGTACCACAACATCAAGCCGGGAACGGCGTATCCAGCGACGATGGTGACGACGGCAGATCACGATGATCGCGTCGTCCCAGGTCACAGCTTCAAGTTCGCCGCAGCACTGCAAGCGGCACAAAAAGGAAACGCGCCAGTGATCATTCGCATTGATGTGCGCGCAGGTCACGGCGCCGGCAAGCCAACGTCCAAGCGCATCGACGAAGCGGCGGATCGGCTCGCCTTCCTGGGCAAGAACTTGGGAATCGATTTTAGCAAGTAAAGGGGACTCCTCATGGCTGGCAGTGTGAACAAAGTCATCGTCATCGGACATCTGGGAGCGAATCCCGAGCTGAAGTACTTGCCGTCGGGACAGCCAGTCTGCGAGATGCGGGTAGCAACCAGCGAGACCTACCGCGATCGCAACGATCAGCCGGCAGAACGGACCGAATGGCACCGCATTGTGGTGTGGGGCAAGACGGCGGAAAACTGCTCGAAGTTTTTGCAAAAGGGCCGCCAGGTCTACGTCGAAGGCCGCCTGCAGACGCGATCGTGGGACGACAAAGAAGGCAAAAAACAATACATGACGGAAATCGTCGCAAACCAAGTGGTGTTCTTGGGCGGCGGTGGTCGTGAAGAAGGCGCGCGCGAAAGCGGTGGCGGTGGTTATTCGCGCGAAAGTGGCGGCTACGCGCGGGAAGCAGCGTATGGCGGTGGCGGCGGTGGTGGTGGGGGTGGTGGTGGCGGCGGTCGCTACGGACGATCGGCCCCCGCGGAAGCTGCGCCGATGGCTGCGGAACCGGGCGACTTTGCCGCGGAAGACGACATTCCCTTTTAGGCCATCCTGATGTTCTGTTGGTACGAACTACGGACGACCGACGTGTCGGCGGCGCAGCGCTTTTACGCCGCGGTGATGCAGTGGGAAACCCGCGATCCTCCCGGTCCCGGTCTGTTTTGGCAGGCTGACCGGGCGGTTGCGGACGTTTCGCCGCTGTCTCTGCAGGCGCGGCAAAACGGCGCTCCGGCGCACTGGCTCGGACACTTGAGCACCGGCGATCTCGATCGGACGATGGGGAATCTGATCGCCGCGGGAGCACTTTTGCGCGGACCTGTGCGAACCGGCCAAGACGGATCGCTCGCGGTGCTGCGCGATCCGCATGGCGCGATGGTGGGGCTGTCCACAGACCGCACGAAACAGAGTCAAGCGGTGTCCTGGCACGAGCTCCACGTACTCGATGCCGAAAAAGCGCTGGCGCTGTATTGCGAGCAGTTTGGCTGGCAGCCGCAAGAAGTCCTCGATCTGCCCATGGGAATCGGTCCTTACCGGATGTTTGCATCGCAGGCTGGAAAGACTCCGTGTGGCGCGGTTGCGAGCATGGCCCATCGCCCGCAGGTTCATACCCACTGGCTGTTTTACTTTGCGGTCGATGATCTGGATGCGGCGTGCGCGCGTGTGGTCGCGCAGGGGGGCGAAGTGTTTTTCGGCCCGGTGGAAGCGTTTGGGAGCCGTCGAATCGCAGTCTGCCACGACCCCCAAGGCGCAGAGTTTGCGCTGCAAGCGTCCGCCCCAATCCCCTGCTGACAGGCGGCTCCGTCCGCGGTAGTCTGCTAGCTATGTCGGTTCGTCGAAGCGTTGCTCCGGATATCGCAGGCTGTACGTTCGTTCTGTTTGCCGTCACGCTAAGCTTTGCCGTGCTGCGAGCGCCATTTATCCACAAGCAGGCAGGTGCGATGGCGCAAGACCTCCTGTCCTACGGTGGGCTGATGTTTGGCTGCATGCTGACCGCCGCGGGTCTGTTTCGCCGCAAGCTGTGGGCTTTTTTTCCTGCGGTGCTGCTCTCTGTGGTCGCAATCTACGCGGCAGCCATCAACTGGCACATGCCGGAAACCGGACAGCTTCCGGCGGGAGTGCTCGGACTCACCACCTGCGTCCTACTTTTACTGCGCTATCGTGAATTCGGCGGAGAGACCCAGCCAGAATCCTCACGTCAGAGCGCGGAGTAGGCCCCCCTCCTCACCTTCTTTGTCTGTTTTTCCCGACGGAAGCGCACGAAAAATACGCATTTTCATCGCTTCATATTTGTAGGCAAAGAAACACCGCGGAACCGCATCCCCTGGATGAACAGATCGTGCTACGTTCAAAGCCAAGGTCTTCATGATCGATTGGTGGGGGGACAGCGATGTCCGAAGCAGCAGACAAGCAGAAGCGTATCCGTCGTGGAGCACTCGCGCCCAATCCTGAGCTGTGGGCCGCGCTTGAGCAGGGTGAAAAGCTCACCGCAATTTTGACCGAGTTTTACACCCTGGCATTTGTCGATCCGCGACTGAGTCCATTTTTTCGCGATGTCACCAAGCAGCGGCTGATCGAAAAACAGTACAACTTCATGTACGAAATCCTGACGGGCGAGCCGGTCTATTTTGGTGAAC